>DAIOGM010000014.1:0-33099 GCA_036745215.1 Gemmataceae bacterium | reverse complement strand
CTCGTCCGCCCACGTCGCATCAATCAGGCCATCGCGCGAACCCACTTCCCATAGACAAAACCGCGGCGCGATCAGCGACGCGATTTCCGGCACGTCGCCAATTTGCAATAGCCCCGGAATGATCTGAGCGCCGCAACTGTACGGCTTCGAGACGCGTTCCTGCATCGCGTTCATCGCACCGGAAATGACGCACGCTTTCACGCGCGGCTCGAGCGCGCTTGTCAACATCGTCATCCGCCCGCCGTACGACAAGCCGACGCAGCCGATGCGCTCGGCATCCACCAAGTCATGGCGGGCGAGCAATTCGATCGCCCACAAACAATCGCGAAGGTTTTCGCCGATGAGCGTCTTGCCCAGGATTTGCATGCGTATGAAGGTGTCGGCGCACGCGTCTTGCTTCGACGACCATTTGCCGAGCCGGTCGCCGAACGGCGTCAAACACGGCACGGCGACGACGTAGCCCTGCTGAACCAGTTGCCGGCCGTAATCGTAGTTGGCGCCCTTGATCGCGTTCTCGACGCCCGGCAGATCGTCGCGCCCCGCCACCGGATGATGGCCGTGGCTGCCGTGGCCGTGAATCGCCAGGATCGCGGGACGCTTGCCTTTCACGTCCTTCGGCAAAAGCAGATAAATCGGCAGCGATGGATGCCCGTCGGCGACGAGCAGCAGTTCCTCACGGCGAAAGCCGTCGAGGTCCTTGGAACTGACGGCGATCGTCTTCCATTTTGCCGGCGGCGTGTGCGGGCCGAGCAGCGACTTCAGCTTCGAGGCGAATTCTTTTTGCCAGGCGCGGGCGTCGTCCGCGGTGGCGCCTTTGAAGCGCATCGACAACGGTGCAGCCGCGACATCGTTTTTGAGGCGCTGGTTGATGGGCGTGGTTTGGGCAAGTGCGCCGGAACCCTCGATCGTCAGACAGACAACTACAGCGCCGAGAAGAGTTCGATGCGGAATTCGCATGGTAATGCTCACGCGAAAGGGTTTTCGATTTTCAGGCCGTCGTAATCGGTCCCAGGATCCATGTCCTCAGAGTAAAGGACATCGACATTCGCTTCCTTGCAAGCGGCGAGCAGCATGCTGTCCCAATGGGACAAACTGAATCGGGAGCGGAAGTCAAACGAAATTTTGAATGTCCGCGCACTCGGCATTCGGAACGGAAACATGCCGCGAACCATTTGAAACGCCTGCTCAACTTGGTGCTCTTGAAGCTGGCCCGCATGCTGCCATTTCCGCAGCACGCCCAGAAACTCTGCGGCGGCCTGCCATAACAACAAAGTCTGGGTGGGATTCTGCGAAAGCCGATCGAGCAATTCGTTGGCCTTGGCGTGTTTAATTGGTTCATCTTCGTCAAACGCATACACCAAGATATTTGCATCAACGGCGTTCATGAAGTTCGTCTCGCGTGTAGCGTTTGCCGCCTCCATGAATCGGATTTTTTTTCAGGAATTCCTTGAGCGACTGCCAAGCGGCCAGGGATTTCTGCGCGTCGCCGTGGAATTTAAGATCCTCGTCGACATTCTCGATATCGTCGTCGAGTACTTCGATGATGAGTTTGACGCGCGTGTCCTCAGCCAGGGGAACGTCCTCATCCGGCTTAAACTGCCCGCCAACGAACGTCGCTTCGACTTGAGTTTTCATGTTTTTGATTCTATCCGATCGACGCATTCAACGCCAATGCCCAGTCGCCTGCGCTACGCCGCAAGCGGCTATTTGGCGAGCGAGTACACCTGCACTTGCCCCGCCATGTCGGCCGCCGCGAGCCATTGGCCATTGGGCGAGACCGCGATGGCGCAAATCCAATCCTTGAACTGGCCGCCTCGGCCCTGACCGAGGTCGCGCATGTGCTTGCCGTCCTCGAGCCGCCAGATCTTGACAAGCGTGTCGCGGCCGCTGGAGAAGATGTGTTTGCCGTCGGGATGAAACGCCAGGTCGGTGGCGCCGTCGAGATGGCCGGGGCTGGTTTCGCGAAGCTTCTTGCCGGTCGTTGGATCCAGGAGCGTGACCTTGCCGGCGAGGCCGCCGGCTTCGCCGCCGCGGCAGCACGCGAGCCATTTGCCGTCGGGCGAAAACGCGGCGGCGGCCATGCGGTCCTTGACTTCCTTGCCGAGGTCGGCTTTCATTTTGCCGGTCTCGACATCCCACAACTTGAGGCCCGTTTGAGCGCCGGGATCGAAGATGAGCGGCTTGCGTTCGGCGATGAGCGCCGTTTTGCCGTCAGGCGAAACGCCGAGTCCCCATACCCAGCCGGCGAGTTGCCAGCGGCGAAGTTCCGCGCCTTGGAGCGCGTCCCAGACGATGACGACTCCCTTGTCGTCGCCGGTGACAAGCGTCTTGCCGTCGCGCGACAGGCTGAGGCCGAGCACCCAGTCCTTGTGGCCGAGCAAATCTCTCGCGGGCTTTTGCACAAGGACATTCGCTTCGACGGAAGCCGGCTCTTTCTTTTTCTTCGCCGTCGCGTTTTCCCGGGCGCGCGAATTCAGGACCACGACGCCCTTCTCGCCGGCGGCATTCGACATGTCCCAGTACTTGATGGTGCGATCGTTGCTCGCGGAAATCAGCGTCTTTTGATCGGGCGAAGTGATCAAACGATTGATCTCATTCGTGTGCCCGGCCAATCGATGCGACGGCAGCGGCCCCTTTTCGCCGCTCGCCGGCAACGTCCAGACGAGGATGTCGCCGATTTTGTTGCCCGCCGCCACGCGATCGTTGCCGACAAACGCGACGCCGGTGACCCAGTCGGCGTCCCACGGCAACGTCCACGCGAGCTTGGCGTCCGCGAATTCCTTGGTTTGCGCGTGCACGGCCAGTGAAGGCGCGAGACAGAACGTCGGCAAAACCAGAATCATAAGCGGATTTTTCATCATTTCATTCTCATCCTAGCGTCGGCGTCGGCCATCCATCGGCGTCAAGCCGGCGCCCAGGCAGCAACAGAGGCACAACGGCAAAACCTGGATGCCGAGGATAATCCAGGCCAGTTGATTGATCTGATACGCCTTGGAGGGCAGCTCATTGTCCCAAACAAAATAGAGAGTCGAGCTGATGATCACATTGAGGCCTGGCGCCAGGGCGAACAGAACGCCGTAGATGATTATCTCTGGTGTGGAAAGATAGTCCTGTACTGGAGGCGCCCTGCGAGGCTCGTCGTCGCGTTTTTTGGGGCGACGGTTCGGCACAGCGATGCGTTCATCGCAACGCGTGCAGTAGACGCGCTTGCCAGCTTTGCGGTCGCTGGCCTCGTTTTCGGCGCCGCACTCGGGGCAGTCGAACACGATCATACCGCAAGCTCCGCCCAATCGCCAATCGCTCACGCCAAGAGCGCCCGCACCGGCCGCGAACCTTCCGGCGTCGCCCAGATCGGCCGGGCGCCGACGTAATGCCGTACGCGCGGGTTGATGCCTAGCGCCGTATAAATCGTCGCAAACAGATCGCCTTCCGAAACCGGATTCTCGAGAACTTCGCGGCCGTCGGCGTCGGTCCGGCCATACGCCTGCCCGCCGCGAATGCCGCCGCCCGCTAGGACGATCGTCCAGGCCCGGATGAAATGGTCGCGGCCCGCGCGATTGTTGATCTGCGGCGTGCGGCCGACTTCGCCCATCCAGACGACGAGCGTGTCTTGCAACAAGCTGCGCTCCGCCAGATCGGTCAGCAAGCCCGACCACGCGGGATCAAGCACGTCCATGTTCGCCTTGTGGCAAACGAAGTTGTCCGCGTGACTGTCGTAATTCTCCTGGCCGACTTCAACGAACGGCACGCCTGCTTCGACAAGCTTTCGCGCCATGAAGCAGCCGCGGCCATACGACGTGTTGCCATAACGAGCGCGGGCGCTCGGCCATTCGGCGTCCGTGTTGAAGATGGCGCGAGCGCGCATCAATCGCAGCGCACGCTGTTCGGCGGTGCGATGCGACGCGAACGGCTCCGCTTGATGCGTTTTGGCGTGCTCGGCTTCCATGAAGTTGAGCAACTCGCTGCGCCGCTCTTGCACCTGCGAATTGGCGAGCGGGGCCGCGAACGTCGGCAGCCGGCCGTCCTGTCCGACGGAGAACGGCTCGTATTGCGGGCCGAGATAGCCGGACCCCGCGTTGCCCGTCGAGCCCATGCGCACGAAGGTCGGCAAATCCGCGTCGGCGTTGCCGAGGTATTTGGCGATCATCGCGCCGATTTCCGGATGCGGCATGCGTTCGTTTTGCTTGTAGCAAGTGTGCATGTGATAGATGCCGTCCGGATGATCCGGCGACTGCGTGCGCATACTGCGAATGATCGCGAGCTTGTCGGTCATGCGCGCCATGAGCGGCAGGTATTCGCAGATCTGGATGCCGTTGACGTTGGTCTGAATGGGTCGGAATGGTCCGCCGGTTTGCCGGCCCGGTTTCATGTCGAACGTATCAATCTGGCTCGCGCCGCCGTTGGCCCACAGAAGGATGCAGCGCTTGTTTTGACGGCGTGCTTCCTGGGCAATGGTTTCGCTATTGAACAGGCCGCCCCAGTTGGCGACGGCGAGGCCGCCGGTCGTTGCGAGGGCGCCTTTCAGGAAGGCACGGCGGCCCAAGTGTGAATGAATGGAATGGTTTAACAAGAAATCCCCCCTGCTCGTTCATTTAATGTTGGTGATTCGGGCCCATAACGGTCAAAGTTATTTCTTTGCACTCGCTTTCGGTTTGCGACGTTTCTCCTTGTGCGCCCTTTCAAGGAAAAGTTTCAGCCCTTCGGTCAAGTCAGTCCGCTCGCCTTTGCGCTTGGACTTTGCAATGATTCGATCTAATCGAGCAATCGGGTCTTCGCCTAATGACTTCAGGATCTCCGCGCGAATCTCGCTGAGTTTTTTGGTGCCAATCATAACAATGCCTCCAGCAATAACCAGAGATTTCGAAGTTGGCGGTCAGTCGCTTCGGGAGATTCCCCTCGTTCGAGCAATTCGGCTGTGGCCTTGGCGTACAACATCGTGCGATCAGACCCATCGTCGCAAATAATCGATCCAAGTAACGACGCCAAGATTTCTTCGCTCAATACTGATATACCGGCCACCAGCTTGGCGATTCGCGCGTGCCTCGCCAGGATTTGATGGCCTCGCTCATGTGCAATCATCGCCTCGAGCGAAAAATCCTCCGCGTCGCCATCCCGTTCAAATGCCTCTGCATAAACGGTGAGCAGGTCGCCATCCTCTGTACTGGCCCGGCCGTATTGCGCTCCGCCCGTCTGACTGTAAACGTGCCGATATTCGAACAGCCCCACGAAGCCGAATCTCGCAGCGATCAGCGCGATTCGATCTTCTTGCGCAATCAACTCTGCCTCGGACAGTGGACGAGGCGATCGTGTCGCCATGAGTACACCTTACCGTACCCGAGTCCACGACGCAATCGTGGGCGTTTAGCGATCTAACGATTAAATCGGAACTCCGAACACGACACCAACACCCAAATCGCTTCCTCCACCAGCGCCGGCGCCGACTTCGCGTCGCCTGACAAATGTTTCACGAACCGCGCTCGCTCCGTATCCGACGGCGTGCGGCTCAAGATCGACAGAAACAGGCGATGGACCTTCACGTCCCAAGAATCCTTGCTCGTCAAAATCGCCTCCGCAAGGTTGCCCTTCTTCGTCTGCCCCAGTTGCCGAATCTGCCCGGCGTTGTTGAGGAACAGGTGTTCGGCCAGGCTACCCTGGAAGTGCCCCTGTCCGTCGTTGGGTTCGCCGAAGAAGCGGGTCATGTATTCGACTGTCGCTCCTTGTGACTTCTGCGCCCAGTCGGCGCCGTGGCCGGTCGAGACGCCGAGCGACGCCATCAATTCCTCCGCCGTCAATGGACGAACCCGAGCGCGCTCGTAATACTTCGGCGTCGCTTCCGTGACGGGGCCGCTGTCGCCAATCTGATACGCGTCGCTGCTGGCGATCTCCCGCAAAGCCCATTTCAAGTCGAACTGGTGCTCGATCAATCCCTTCTCGATTGCCTTGAGCAGTTCCGGATGCGTCGGAATGTTCTTCTCGCTCAAGTCGTCCACCGGATTGACGAAGCCGCGGCCCATCAGTTGGCTCCAGACGCGATTGGCGAGCGCCTTCGCAAAATACGGGTTCTCCCTGGCGGCGATCCATTCGACGAGCTTTTCCTTGCGCGAGAACGAGGGCTTCGCTGGCAGTACGTTGCCCTTGACGACTGGCTCCTTGAAATCCTTCGGCGTCGCAGGCTCTTTCAAGAAGTCGCCGCCCAGAAATTTCGGCTTCACCGGCTCGCCCTTCAAGCCCGGCTTGAGTTCCTTGACGGAACCGGCGAAGAGCACATCGCCGGAACTCTTCTCGCCGACCTTGTATTTCTTGTTATTCGCGCCGCCGCCGGCATCGACGACGACTAACCGGACGAAGAAACCCGCCATGCCGAAGAAATCTTTTTGCGTCCAGTTCTCGAATGGGTGATCATGGCAGCGAGCGCATTGCAATTGCGTGCCAAGGAAGACGCGCGACACCGCCGTCGCAGCCTCTTCCGGAGCGCCGCGGTACTGCACGTAGAACAACTCGGAGCCTTCCTCCTCGGCCGTCAAAAGCTTCCGCGTGATCTTGTCCCACGGCTCATTCTTCGTGAATTGATCGTTCAGCCATTTCTTGAAGCCGTCGCGTTTGCGGGTCGCGTCGATGTTCTGCGGATGCCGGCCAAACAGAACGAGGTCCCATACGTGCGCCTGTTGAGCGGCGAAACGCGGATCGGCGAGCAGCTTGTCGATCAGCTTGGTCCGCTTCTGCGGATCGGCGTCCTTGAGAAACGCGGTTGTTTCTTCGTAGGTTGGAACCATGCCGACGAAATCGAGATACACCCGTCGCAAGAACACGGAATCCGACGATCGGCCCGTCGGCGTGATCTTCTCCTGTTGCCAGCCCTTCTTGATCTCGGCGTTGACGACGTTTCGCAATGCCATTTCTTGCGCAAACGCCAACGTCGGCGCAAGTAAAACAATCGCGGCCACGCAGCATCGGACGATGGAGCTTGAACCAGGCATCATGAAACTCCTGGCGAGAATCGAGAGTCTGCAAAGAGGGCCGCAGCAAGCAAACGCCGCGACGGGGGGTAGGTAACGTTCGGCAAGTAAGGCTATTGTTGCGTGCGCGGCGAGGTTCGTCAATCGGAAAGTCGCATCAAACAGCGACAGACTTCTTGACGCGCGGGCCGCGCAGTTCCGCTTTCGTGATGTTGAGCGTGTTCAACAAGTGATTGTAAATGTCGCGAAAGAAAATCTCTTCGTTGAATATATCCAAATCGCGAATGCACGCGATGCGGCGGGCGTTCTCGTCCAGCAAATCGTGGATCGCGGGCATCTGAAATTGATTGAGCACCGGCCGCAGCCCGGCGAGCGCGCTGTCGCGATCCACCTGGAGGAACACTTCGAAAAGCGACTTGAACAAGCCGTAGTGCGCTGCTTCGTCAATCGAGACCAGGCTGAGAACCTTGTCCAGCGCCGGGTCGCCCCCCTTGGCGTTCACGCGTTGGCGCAGATTGCGGTAATTCACGAACGTCGCCTGTTCCTGCACCATGGCGTAGGCGAGCATGCCCATGGCGCTCTGTGTCGGCAGGTTCCACTCGCGTTCAAAAACTTTTTTCTCCATGTCCGCCATTTGCTCGTCCGTGCGATGGCCGGAGCGCAAAAGCCAATCGCCCAGCGCGAGCGAATGCTTCGATTCTTCGTAGCCCCAGTTGGCGTAGAACCAGGTTCGGCCCCGGCTGTGCCGGACGACCGGGATGATCTTGCCGACGTAATCGGGCAAGTACAATTCGACGCAACAAAAGGTTTCAACGACGTCGGCGATGGCGGGGTCGAGATTGGGATTGCATTGATTCCAGGGAATGTCTTCGCGAATTCGCCAGCGGCGTTTCTTCTCGGCGGCGTCGAAATAGTCGCGATAGATACGCCAGAGTGCGCGTTCGACTTCCGGCTCGATGGGAGCTTCAGCGGGTTGCATTGGGGGTAACACTCTCCGAATCCGCAGGCAGCGCGGGTTTTCAATGACTGAATGACGTTGTACAAGTGCGCAAGGTAGCTGTTTAATATTATCATTTCGAGAGTTCTCGGCCAGTAGATTGGGACGCGAAACGCCGCGGTCCGCGAACACAAGGATGGCGAAAGTTCGGCCCTTGCGGGATGTACGCGTTCTGCTAGCATTGCCAAGAGCAAATACGTATCGATCCGCGGTCCAGGCGAAGCCATGAATTCCACCACGTTGCGCGTGCAACTTCGGGAACGCAGCTATGACGTCGTCGTGGCCGCGAATGTCCTGAGCCAATTCGGCGCATTCGCGCGGGAACGCGCCACGGGAAAAGCGGCGCTGATTGTGACGGATGCCAATGCTCGCACGCACGCTGAAGCCGCAATGCGAAGTCTTGAAGCGGCCGGCTTCCGCGTCGCACTCACGGTTCGCCGCTCGGGCGAAGGCGAGAAATCGCTCGCGTCCGCCTCGGAACTTTACGACGCACTGATCGAACTGCCAGCCGATCGCCGCACGCTGGTCGTCGCGGTCGGCGGCGGTGTCATCGGCGACCTCGCGGGCTTCGTTGCTGCAACCTATGCGCGCGGCATTCCGCTTTTGATGATTCCGACGACGCTTCTCGCCATGGTGGACAGCTCCGTCGGCGGCAAGGTGGGCGTCAATCATCCGCGCGCCAAGAACATGATCGGCGCGTTCCACCAACCGATCGGCGTATTCATCGACATCGACACGCTGAGCACGCTGCCCGAGCGCGAATTCAGAAGCGGCCTCGCGGAGGTCGTCAAGTACGGCGTCATTCTCGATGCCGATTTCTTTGCGTACCTGGAGCATGCGTCCGACGCGATTCTCAAACGTGATCCGGCGGCAATTAAACGAATCGTCTTGCGCTCATGTGAATTGAAAGCGCAAGTCGTCGAGAAGGACGAGCGTGAGGAATCGGACTTCCGCGCCAAGTTGAATTACGGGCACACCTTTGCGCACGCCTTCGAGACGGCCGGCGGCTATTCACATTGGCTGCACGGCGAGGCGGTCGCGGCCGGCATGGCGTGCGCGAGCTTGCTGGCGGAACGGCGCGGGTTGATTGCGCACGATGTCACCGAGCGGCAGATTCGCTTGTTGCGGGCGTTCTCGTTGCCGACGGCGCCGGAAAAAAGCTGGCCGATCGACGAGCTTTTGGCGACGATGCGCAAGGACAAGAAAGCGCTGGCGGGGCGAATGCGCTTCATTCTGCCGACGAAGCTCGGCGCGGTCGCGCTGTTCGACGACGTGTCCGACGACGACGTCCGCGCGGTGCTCTGAAATATCGCGCTTCACACGACGCGATTGGAGACGACGATTGTGAATCTCTCGGCCGGTGAACGCGATTTGATCGCCATGCACCTGGTCACGGGTGTCGGGCCGCGCTTGACTACGGCGTTATTGGAGCACTTCGGTTCCGCGTCGGCGGTGTTGAATGCGACGGCGGCGGAATTAATGGAAATTCCCTATCTCGGCAACAAGGTCGCGCAGGCCATGGCGCGTGCCCTGGCCAATCCGGACGTCGATCGGGAATGTGCCGCGATCGACGAGCACGGCGTGAGCTTGCGTGTCCTGGGCCAGCCGGGATATCCCGACAACCTCGCCACCATTGTTGACGCGCCACACCTGCTTTTTGTCAAGGGCGAACTGAACGCTCGGGACGAAAAAGCGATCGCCATCGTCGGTTCGCGCGCTTGCACCTCGTACGGCCGACGCCTGGCGGAGTGGATCGCGCACGACCTGGCGCGTGCCGGGTGGACGATCGTCAGCGGCCTGGCGCGCGGCATCGACGGCTGCGCCCATCGCGGCGCGCTCCGTGCCAAGGGCCGCACGTTCGCCGTATTGGCGGGCGGACTTTCGAAGATTTATCCGCCTGAACACGCGGACCTCGCTGCCGAGGTCGCGGCTGCCGGCGCGCTCATCACCGAATCGTGCATGCTCATGGAGCCGATGGCATCGCTTTTCCCCGCGCGCAATCGCATCATCAGCGGGTTGAGCCGGGCGGTCGTTGTCATTGAAGCCGCCGAGAAATCAGGAGCACTGATTTCCGCACGCCTCGCGGCAGAGCAGGGGCGCGAAGTTTTTGCTGTCCCTGGCCAGGTCGATCAAGCCGCCAGCGCCGGCACACTGCAACTATTGCGAAAAGGCGCAACGCTTGTGCGAAATGCGGACGACATATTGGAAGACTTGCAAGACCTGCCGAGCCTCGTGGAGCCGAAATCCGAGTCCCCGCTGCAAACGTCGATGCCGGTGGGCCTGGAAGACGTTCAACAACGAATCTGGACTGCGCTCGCCGAACGCCGCGTCGTCGAGGATTTGACCGTCGAGTTGGCGTTGCCGATCACGGAGCTGATGCGGCAATTGATGATGTTGGAGTTGAAGAAGATCGTGCGCCGACTGCCCGGCAATCGCTACGAACGATTTTGAAACCGGCGCAATTCGTGCTTGCATCCAAACGCCTCCCGCCTACAATCGCGAAGATCGTTGTTGCATTGAGCAAGACGGGACGCGAACGCAATACGAAGGCGGGAAAATCCTCTCTCATGGAAATCTATCAGCAATCCCTCGATCCACTCGCGCGATTCAATCTCCCGTGGAGCGTTCTCTGGTCCACCATCTTCGCGGCGTTGCCTGTCGTGATTCTGTTCTGGTTGCTGGTGCCGCAGCGTTGGCTCGCTTCCAAGGCCGGGGCGGCGGGCGCGCTTTCGGCCATCGTGATCGCGATCTTCATTTACGGCATGCCGTGGCAGCAGGCGCTCTGGTCGTTCGGCTACGGCGTCGGCTTCGGCTTGTTGCCGGTCGGCTGGACGATCTTCAATGCGATGCTGCTTTACAACATCACGGTTGAGACGGGACAATTCACGATGGTGCGCCGCTCCGTCGCCAGCCTTTCGGGGGACGCGCGCATCCAGGCGGTGCTGATCGGTTTCTCGTTCGGCGCTTTCCTCGAAGGGGCGGCCGGCGGCGGCACGCCCGTCGCGATCTGCGGCGCCATCATGGTCGGCCTCGGCTTCAATCCATTCCTCGCGGCCGTATTGTGCTTGATCGCCAACACGTCGCCCGTCGCATACGGCGGCCTCGGCACGCCGATCATTGTGCTCGCCGACGTGACCGGCATCGATGCCCGAGCGCTCAGCACCATGGCGGGGCATCAGTTGCCGTTCATGTCGCTCATCGTACCGGCGTACATGGTCAAGTGCATGTGCACCTGGCGGCAAACGTTCTCCGTCTGGCCCGCATTGCTCGTCTCCGGCGGATCGTTCGCGGCGTTTCAATACGCGTTCGCCACGATGCACGATTGGACCGGCGTCATCCTCTATCCGATGACCGACATCGGCGGCGGCATCTTCTCACTCGTTGTCACGGCGATCTTTTTAAAGTTCTGGAAGCCGAAGGACGAATGGCATTTCACGACGCCGACCGAACCGTCGTTCACCGCGGGCCCGGCTGATCCGAATGCCATCACCTCGCAACCAACCGCCAACGCGATCACCGATCAACCGACGGAGCCGCCCCCCTCGGTTCGGCTCGATCCGAACGACCCGCACGCCGCGGAAGCGATGGCGCTATTCGGCGGCGAATCCACGCCCGCGGCCGACAACGAAGCGAAGCCGCTCACCGTGGGCAGCGTTACCCTGGCGTGGATGCCGTACATCTTGATGTCGGTTTTCCTGATGTTGACCGGCATCGTCCGCGAGAAAGAAGGCAACCGCGGCAAGGACGGCCCCGTACTCATCCCCGGCACGCAAATCGAAACGAACTATCTGATCGAAGTCCCGACGTTGCACGATCAAGTGCAGCGCGAGGCCAAGCTGCGCCCCGTCGGCAAAGAAGATCACAAGGAGTCGGCCAAGTTCAACTTCGCCTGGCTCACCGCGCCGGGCACGGCGGTCTTTTTCGCGGTGCTCCTGTCGATACCAATGTTGCGAATGTCGCTTCCACAGGTTGGCCGCGTGCTCAAGCGAACCGTCGTGCAGATGAAAATCCCGATTCCAACGATCGCGTTCATGCTCGGCTTGAGTTATGTTACTCGCTACGCCGGAATGGATGCGACGCTCGGCTACGCCTTCGCCAACACCGGCGCGTTGTATCCTTTTTTCGCGGCGATTCTCGGCTGGCTGGGCGTCTTCCTGACCGGCACCGACGCGGGGAGCAACGCGCTCTTCGGCAGCCTGCAACGCATCACCGCGGCGCAGATTCATCAAGCGGGCGTCTTCCCGATCGGTGGCCTCACGCAGCCGCAAGCGGAGGTGCTCATTTGCACCGCCAATTCAACGGGCGGCGTCATGGGCAAGATGATCGACGCCCAATCGATTTGCGTCGCCACGGCCGCGACGCATCAGCTCGGCAAGGAAGCGGACATCTTCAAGGCGGTCATCTGGCACTCGATCATCCTCGCGTCGATCATCGGCCTGATGACGCTCGCTCAGGCGTATTTGTATCCATTCACGCTGATGGTGCCGACGCCGACGCCGTGATCGCCATGGAAACCGATTCGTTCTTCTGCCAGCTCCTGAAGCAGTTGCCGCAGACGTTGTTCGAGTTGCTCGGACAGCCGAGCGAACGGGCGAATGATTATCGTTTCGACTCGGTGGAAATCAAGAAGTCATTTCGCATCGACGGATTGTTCGTGCCGACGAAGCCGGAACTGCCGGTGTATTTTGTCGAGGTGCAGTTTCGCCGCAATGCGACGTTCTACGCGAATCTGTTCGCCAAGGTGTTTCTCTTTCTCGAAGCGAACCCGACCATGCGGGATTGGGCCGCAGTCGCGATCTTCGAAAGTCGACGCTTCGAACCGAAGCACCTGGAGGCGTACGAAGATTTGTTGCGTTCGAAACGCGTGACGAGAGTTTTCCTGGATGAGTATCAGGTCCCGGCCGATCCGCCGCTCGGACTTGGCATTTTGCAATTGGTGACGGCGCCGGTCGAGGACGTGAAACGGTTAGTGGGAATCCTGGCCAGGAAGGCCGAGAGTGCGGAAGTCGATATCGAATTGGGCAAGAAGGTGATAGAATTGACGGAAGAACTGCTGCTCCGCCGCTTCACGGAGTTCGATCGCGAGGAGGTACGAAAAATGTTTCAGTTGCAAGACATTCGCAAAAGCAAAGTTTGGCAGGAGGCGCACCAGGAAGGCATCGCAGAAGGCAAGGAAATTGGATTGGAGGAAGGCAAGTCGTTGGAGAAACGGAAAACCGTTCGCAGATGCCTGGCCAAAGGAATGTCCGTCAAGGAAACGGCGGATTTCATGGAAATCTCTGTGCATGAGGTTCGACGTTTGGCTAAGGATGTGGAATGATCAACCTTGACGGAGTTCGAGCAATGTTCAATTTGCACGACCTACGCAAAAGCAAAGTCTGGCAAGAGGCCCATCAGGAAGGAATGAAAATTGGTAAGGCATTGGTGAATCAACGAGTGGTTCGCAAGTGTCTTGCTCAGGGAATGTCAGTCAAGGAAACGGCGGCATTCGTGGAACTGCCGGTAAGAGAAGTTCGCAGATTTGCAAAGGGAATGAACAAATAGCAGTTACGGTATTGCTCCTCAACGGCGAACATCGCGCCCTCACTTTTTCGTATCAAAAAACGTCACATTCGGACAAACCTTTCGCGCCACTTTCGTGAGGTAATCGCGCACCTGCTTGAACGTCCGCAATCGAACGACGCGCCGCGCCGTCTCCTCCGCGACCGCGCGATCCGTGCAACGGACCAGTTCCTTGATCGTCGGCACGAACGCGGGGCTCATGCTGAATTGCCGCAGACCCATGCCGAAGAGCGGCAAGAAACACCTTGGCCGGCCCGCCATTTCGCCGCATAAGGTCACCGGCTTCTGATGTTTGTTGCAAGCGCGGATGATGTGCCGCAAGAGCCGGAACACCGGCGGATTGAACGGCTCGCACAGATGCGCGACCTTTGGATTGTCGCGGTCGGCGGCCATCACGTATTGAATCAGATCGTTCGAACCGATCGAAACGTAATCGACTTCGCGCAACAGCGATTGAATGCACATCGCCGCCGCCGGCACTTCCAACATGATGCCGAACGGGATATTCTCCGCGAACGGCAGTTTGTTTTCCCGAAGTTGAGCTTTTGTCTCGTTCAACATTCGCTTGATCGTGTGAATCTCCTCGAGCGTGCTGATCATCGGAAAAAGCAGGCTGATTTTGCTATGTACGCCCGCGCGCAGGATCGCGCGAAGCTGTGTCTGGAAGAACTCCGGGTACGACGACGTGATGCGAATCGAGCGCCAGCCCATGAACGGATTGGCTTCGCGTTCGTGGCCAAAGTACGGCACAAGCTTGTCGCCGCCGATGTCGAGCGTGCGAATGGTGACCGATTGATTCGGCGACGCGTTGATGATTGCCTTGTACGCGGCAAGCTGCTCATCCTCCGTCGGTACGCTGGGGTGCGTCAAGAACAAGTATTCCGTGCGATACAGGCCGACGCCGGTCGCGCCAGCACGTACCGCGGCCTCGGCGTCGTGCACATTGTTGACGTTCGCCAGTAATTCGATCTTCGTGCCGTCGCGTGAAATCGGCTCTTGATCCCGATTCTCGACCAGCCGGTCGCGCAGATGAACGTACTCGCGCGCGAGCTTCCGATACGCGGCCTCGAGTTCGGAATCGGGCTTGACGTGCACGTGCCCCGCGCGGCCGTCGAGCGCCAGCAAATCGCCGGTGACGACTTGCTTGAGGATGCCGCGCAGGCCCGACACCGACGGGATCCCCATCGACCGCGCCAGGATCGCGGCGTGCCCCGTGCTGCCGCCTGTTTCCGTGATGATGCCGACGACGCAAAGCCTTTCCAAAAGTAATGCCTGAGACGGCAGGATTTCCGGCGCCACGATGATGATCGCTTCGTCCCCGTGCAAGCTGCGTGGCTTCTCCTCGAGCGAGAGATGCGTCATGATGCGCGTGACCACGTCGCGAATGTCGGTCATGCGCTCCTTCAGATACTCGTCCTGGATTTTCTCGAAGAGTAGCGTGTACTCGTCCAGCAGTTCATGAAGGGCGGTGCGGGCGTCAACGTGGCGATGCAAGATGGCGGACTTGACCTTGCCGACGAGGGCCGGATCGCGCAGGAGCATGCGATGTCCGTGAAAGATCGCGGCTTCGTCCTCGCCGAGCTGCGAACGGACGCGCGCGACGATGGCGTCCATCTCCTGCCCGGCCAGTTGACACGCGTTGTCGAATCGCGCGATCTCTTCAGACAGTGCGGCCGCGTTCAAATGCTGCGGTTCTCGCCGTGCCAGCACCGAATCCACGCAATAGGCGCGGGCGACGGCCACTCCGGGTGAAACGGCAATTCCTTTGAGCATGCGCTCACTTTAGCAGGCGGTTCGAATGCGGGCAATAGTTGGGGAAATGCCGTATCGGTCCTCTTTGAAACCGGCGTCGATTTGAAATAATGACGACGCCCCCCATTCAAATTAGGTGACCTGAACAGGGCAGCAGTATTTGGATGTTTTTGTCCTTTCCGTCCAATTCAAAGGCTATAATGGTTCCATCACGGTGTCGCGAGCCGACAGTTCACGCGTCGCTGGCGACACAGGACGATTCCTACCTGGTTTGAGAAAAGCCATCTTCAACGCTAGTTTCGCGGAACAGGAGTAGCAATGCCGATTGAGTATTCGATTGATCCCGCGCGCCGATTGGTATCGGCGAAGGGACACGGGACCCTCACCGAACATGAGGTTTTCGCTTACCAGAAAGAAGTTTGGTCCCGCCCCGAAGTCGCCGGCTTCAACGAACTGATGGACATGACGGACGCCAACGTTAGCGAACCGCCGACGACGGCACGCCTGCGTAAGCTCGCAACTCTGTCGGCATCGATGGATCCGGAAGGGGTCAGATCGAAATTCGCCATCGTCGCGCCGCAACTTTTGGCGTTCGGCCTGGGCCGCATGTACGAAGCCTATCGCGCCATGGAGCCAGCCAGCACCAAAGAAGTCGCCGTCTTTCGAACCATGGATGAGGCGCTGGCGTTTCTGGGCATCGCTGATATGAATTAATGCATTGCCGCCGAGGCGCCGAGCCGTGAGCGTGTCGATTTGCTCCGTGCCTTTCTGCCATTGTGCCTCATCTACTTTCCAGGGATGTCATATTGGCAGCTCCTTGTTCCTGGCTCATTACGCAACCTATTGGAAAATATAACTTTACGTCACAATAAACGGCGGCATTACGTTTGCTCTTGTTGATTCAATCATTCCTCCATCTCCAAGAGCATTGCCATGAACCAGGACCGTTTCACCGAAAAATCTCTCGAAGCGCTGCAGGCCGCCAATCGACTTGCTGCCAAGTTCAACCATCAACAAATGGATGTCGAGCACGTCCTTTTTGCGCTGCTCGATCAAGAACACGGCCTGGCGACCGCGATCCTCAACAAGGCGGACGTCCCGGTTGACGCGCTCAAGATCAAGCTGCAGCGCGAGGTGGAGAAGCTGCCGCGCGTCACCGGCGGCAACGAAAACATCGGCGTTACCAGCCGGCTCAATCGGCTGCTCGGCGCCGCGGACGACGAAGCCAAGAAGATGAAGGATGATTATGTCTCCGTCGAACATCTTCTCCTGGCCATGATCGATGACAGCGGTGCGACGGGCCGCATCCTCAAAGAATCCAAACTCAACCGCGCCAATCTCACCAAGGCCATCCAGGATGTTCGCGGCCATCAACGCGTCACGTCGCAGACTCCGGAAGCGACTTACGAATCGCTCGAAAAGTACGGCCGCGATTTGACGCATTACGCCAAACAAGGCAAACTCGATCCCGTCATCGGCCGCGATGAGGAGATTCGTCGCGTGATCCAGGTGCTGTCGCGGCGGACGAAGAACAACCCCGTGCTGATCGGCGAGCCGGGCGTCGGCAAGACCGCCATCGTTGAGGGACTCGCGCAACGCATTCATCGCGGCGATGTGCCGGAGGGATTGAAGAACAAGCGCGTCGTTGCACTCGACATGGGCGCCTTGATCGCCGGGGCGAAGTTCCGCGGCGAATTCGAAGAGCGATTGAAGGCGGTGTTGAAGGAAGTCACGGAGTCGCAGGGGCAGGTCATCCTCTTCATCGACGAATTGCACACCGTCGTCGGCGCCGGCAAAGCGGAAGGCGCGATGGACGCGGGCAATCTCTTGAAGCCGCTCCTGGCGCGTGGCGAGCTGCATTGTATCGGCGCGACCACGCTCGACGAATATCGCAAATACATCGAAAAGGACGCGGCCCTCGAACGACGCTTTCAACCCGTGATGGTCGATCAGCCGACGGTCGAGGACACGATCTCGATCTTGCGCGGCCTCAAGGAGAAGTACGAGGCGCATCACAAGGTGCGCATCAAGGACAGCGCCCTCGTCGCGGCGGCGGTGATGTCGAATCGTTACATCTCCGATCGTTTCTTGCCGGACAAGGCGATTGACCTGATCGATGAAGCCGCCGCCAAGCTGCGCACCGAACGCGAATCGCGCCCGGACAAGCTCGACAAAGTTAGCCGACAGGTCATGCAGCTCGAAATCGAACGCGTGTCGCTCGAAAAAGAAAAAGACGCGGCCTCGCGCGATCGGCTTGAAAAAATCAAGAAAGAACTCGCGGACCTGAAGGAACAGGAACGCATGCTCACCCAGCAATGGGAAGAGGAAAAGAAAGGCGGCCAAACCACCGGCGCCTTGCTCGAAGAACTCGATCGCATGCGCCTCGAACTCGACGAGGCGAAAAAACGCAGCGACTACGCCAAGGCCAGCGAGCTGCAATACGGCAAGATTCCGGAGCTTGAGCGGCAACTGAAAGAAATGGAAGCCAAGCCGGCCGAGACGAAAGAAGGCGAACGGCTCACCAAGGACGAGGTTGACGAAAGCGATATCGCCAAGGTCATCAGCCGCTGGACCGGCATTCCCGTTGACAAACTGCTCGAAGGCGAAGTGCAGAAGCTGCTGCACCTGGGCGACGAATTGCACCAGCGCGTGATCGGCCAGGACGAAGCCGTCAACGCCGTTGCGGAGGCGGTGGTGCGCGCTCGCTCGGGCTTGAAGGATCCCAATCGCCCGATCGGCTCGTTCATTTTCCTCGGCCCGACCGGCGTCGGCAAAACGGAGCTGGCGCGCGCTTTGGCGGAGTTTCTCTTCGACGACGAACGCGCCATGATTCGCATCGACATGTCCGAGTATCAAGAAAAGCACACCGTCTCGCGCCTCGTCGGCGCGCCGCCCGGCTACATCGGCTTCGAGGAAGGCGGCCAGCTCACCGAAGCCGTGCGCCGCCGGCCGTATTGCGTCGTGCTTTTCGATGAGATCGAGAAGGCGCACATGGACGTGTTCAACGTGCTGTTACAAATCCTCGACGACGGCCGCTTGACCGACGGTCAGGGCCGCACGGTCGATTTCAAAAACACGATTGTCATCATGACGAGCAACATCGGCAGCCAGCGCATCCTCAACTACCAGGGCGCCTTCGACGGCGAAGGCTACGAAGCGATGAAGGACGCGGTGCTCGACGAGATGCGCAAGCACTTCCGTCCGGAGTTTTTGAATCGCGTCGATGAATTGATCGTCTTCCACGCGCTCGACGAGACGCATTTGAAGGACATCGTGCTGATCCAGTTACGGCGCCTACAGGAACGACTTGCCGATCGCAAGATTTCGCTGGAGTTGACCGACGCCGCGAAGATTCACCTCGTGCGCGTCGGCTACGATCCAGCCTACGGCGCTCGGCCGATCAAGCGAGCAATTCAGAAGGAAGTCGAGAACTCGCTGGGCCGATTGATTCTCGAGGGCAAGGTGCGCGACGGGCAAACGGTGCTGGGAGACTATGACGTGAAGGCGGGGCGGATGGTGTTTCGCACGAAGTGAGGCTACTCCGCCAGCAGTTCCTTCCAGCTTTTGGCGTCGATAAGTCGTTCGAGCATGGTTTCCAGTCGATGAAGGTCATCGATCGCGGCAATCGTGGCGGCCATTTTTCTACTTGGCGCGCCAAGCGTTTTTCGGCCGAGTTTCTTGATCATTTTTTGGACTTCGTCCAATCGTCCTTTTTCGATCCCTTTTTCGATGCCCTCTTCGACAATTGCCTGATAGGTCACGGATTCGCGCATGTTTTTGGCTCCTTTGTATAGTTCACTCGCCGCCTGTTTGTCGATGCGTAAGCCGGAAAGCACAAACGACGCGGTCAACAATCGTCGGGCCTGGTTTTGCGGAATGCCGTGTTCGAGCCGTCCGATCAGACGCGCCACCACGTCGGACATGCCGGCTTCTAGTGAGTCACCGGGCTTCAGTTTCCCGAGTACCGCCAACGGTAAGGCGCCGACATCCCCCTCCAGCAACTCCGCGGCGGATCGTTCCCAGAGCCGAACGACCTCGTAAGTGAAATCCATCTTACCGCGATCCGACCGCGGCGAATAGGCCACGCGACCGTGAAGATTTGCGTGAGCCGCCTCTGGACGAAGTAGAACCACGATGCTGTGCACAGCGACACTGAACTGCCGATGCAATAGCGCGTTGTATACGAGAATATCCGCATGCTTCGTTCCCGACGCGCCTGATTGAAAATCAAGATGCACAATTTCTTGCAAGGGCTCGCCCAATCCGAACACGACATCCGCCGATGTGGTGACCGTTGACAAATCGATATTGAGCAGCGATACCGGCAGCGACGTCGGCGCGACAAATATTTCCAGCAAGCCGCGCGGGCTGATTTGCGCGAGGTCTTTCAGCGTGGCGTCATAGGGCAACGGCATGAAACCTTATACCATGATGAGGAAGCTGCTGATAAACGAAATCTACCGTGCGAGTCACCCATGCGTTTTGTTGCCGGCTTACTTTTCTTGGCCGCGTCCGTAGGGTTCGTGGACGCCGGCGACGCATATCAAAAAGACATCAATCTCATCGTCAAGCAAGGCAGCGGCACGCCGGCCGGCCGCGCCGCCTGGGAGCGATTAAGCCAGGCGAAAGCCGACGCGCTGCCGGCGATTCTCGAAGCGATGAACACCAAGGACATCGTCGTCGCAAACTGGCTGCGCACCGCGTTTGACCGGATTGTCGATCGCGAACGAAAGACCATCGATGCGGACAAGATTCTGGCCTTCGTCAAGAATCCCGCCAAGGAAGGCCGGACGCGGCGATTCGCACTGGAACTGGTCGAGCGTTTGAAGTCGGGGACGCGCGATCAGTTATATCTCGATTGGCTGGACGATCCGGAGTTTCGCTTCGAAGCCGTCGCGCTGGAACTCGACAAGGCGAAAAAGGCGGCCAAGGCGGGCAACTCGCTCATCAGCGTCAATCTCTATCGCCGCGCGTTCGATAAATCGCGCGACGTGATGCAGGCACGAGAGGCCGCGTCCGGCTTGGAAGACAACGGCGTCAAGGTCAGCGTCGCGCAACATCTCGGCTTTCTCACCGACTGGCATCTCATCGGTCCGTTCCCCGGCAAGGGGCAAAAAGGGCTCGATAATGCCTATACTCCGGAACGAAAGGTTGATCTCGCGGAGGAATTCGATGGCCAAAAGGGCAAGGTGCGCTGGAAGCGATATCAAGTCAAAGAACCCGTGAACACGTCCAAGGAGCGGCATCAGGCGCTCGTCGATTTGCGCGAGAAGCGCGCGCTCGGCGACGCGGATGACGCGGTCGCGTTTGCGTTCACCGCCTTTTCCGTCGAGAAGGCGATGCGGGCCGAGATGCGCGGCGCCGCGGACGACAACTTCGCGGTCTTCGTCAACGGCGTCAAGGTCTTCAGCTTCGAGGAATGGCGCAACGGCGTGCGGCACGATCGGCATCGCTTTCCGGTGCAGTTGAAGGCGGGCGAAAATACGGTGCTGGTGAAAGTCAGTCAATCGTCGGCGCCGAATCCGGAGCCGAACTGGGAGTTCTTTTTGCGCGTGGTGGATGCGACGGGGAAAGGGATATCGATGAAGAGGTGACCCCCAGGAATCGCTGCGCTCTTCCTGGGGTTTGGGGGGGGAATCAATTTGAAACGTGCAATCGCATGGTTGATCTTGTTCACGACGCCGATGTCATTGCTTGCCGACAACTGGCCGCAGTGGCGCGGCCCCGGCAGTCACGGCATCTCCAACGAAAAGGACCTGCCCGTCGAGTGGTCGAAGACGATGAACGTTCGCTGGAAGATTCCGCTCGACGGCGCCGGCGTCAGTCAGCCGATTGTTTGGAATGAACGCATCATTCTCACCGCGTCGGATGGACGCGCCAACGATCGGCTGCACGTCTATTGCTACCACCGCGACGATGGCCGACTGCTCTGGCATACGCGACTCTTCGGAACCGCGCCGACCGATCTCTATCCACTCGGCGGTATGGCGGTGCCGACGCCGGCGACCGACGGCAAGCTCATTTACGTCCTCTTCGGCACCGGCGATTTGGCCGCGCTGGACATGGACGGGCAACCCGCGTGGATACGCTCGCTCGCCCAGGAGTACGGCCCTTTTCGCAATCGCTGGGGCATGGGAACGTCGCCCATCCTCGCGAACGATACGCTGTTTGTGCAAGTCGATCACTGGAGCCAATCGTATCTCCTCGCGGTCGAACCGAAGACCGGCGCCAATCGCTGGAAAGCCAATCGCCCCGGCTCCGTCAACTGGACCAGCCCGATGATCGTCAAGGTCAAGGGCAAGCTTCAAGCTGTCACGTTCGGCACCAACTTCGCGCGCGGCTACGATGCCGACAACGGGACCGAGTTGTGGCGTGTCGATGGCATGCACTTTCAATGCATCCCGAGCCCGGTCGTTTTCGAAGATCTCGTCTTCGCCTGCTCCGGCGAGAACACGATGGCGATCAAGCTCGACGGCAGCAAGGGCGATCTCACCAAATCGCACGTCGTCTGGAAGAACAAGAAAGCGAACGCGTTTCTGCCGTCGCCGCTTTTGTACAAGGATCTCTTGTATCTGCCGGCCGACAAGAGTTTCGTGACCTGCATTGACGCGCGCACCGGCGAGCAGGTGTGGAAGGAACGGCTCGGCGATCAATTCCATGCGTCGCCGGTCGGGGCAGGGGACCGCGTTTATCTGGCGACGAAGGAGGGCAACGTCAAGGTTTGGCGTGCGGGGCCGAGTTTTGAATTGCTGGCGGACAACGAAATGGGCGAAACGATCGTCGCGTCGCCGGCGATTTCCAATGGGCGGATTTATCTGCGCGGAGAGAAGCACTTGTTCGCGATCGGCGAGAAGTAAATCGAGCTTGCGTTTAGCGCTCACGTGACGTCATGCGAGCGCTAAACGCAAAGCGGGCGCGTCAAAATTGATCGAGCCAAAAATGATGGCCGCGATAGTAGCGTTGCGGCTGCCAGAATTCGTAACGCCAGCCGGCCTCACGAAACGCGGGATACGCCTGGTACGCCGGCGGACGCATGTACGGCATGCCGGGCGGCTCCGGCCAGCGCGGGCCCATCGCGGGCCAGTAGTTGTGCGGGAAGTAGTAGTGCGGGTAATGGAAGAGTCGATTTAACTGATAGCTTTGATAGTACGGCTGATAATACTGTGCCGATGCGATGCTTTCGCTGCCAAAAAAGCCGAGCGTCGCGAGCGCCAGGGCGAGCAATCCCCAAATCCTTCGGTTCATGGTTCCATCTCCATTGTTTGCGCGTCCGAGAGATTCCATCCGCTGATGCGAGTTTACCACGCGACCAGGCGTCGCGCCATGAGTTGGCGATCGTTGCGGCTCATTTGTTTGGCAAGCCGGATAAGGACTGCGGGTTGGCGCGACTATGCGGACCAAAGTAGTCATCACGCTCCGCGTGATGGAGTTCGTAGGGACAAGCGGCTCGCTTGTCCCCTTCGCGCAAAGATTGGCAAAATCAACGTACCGAACAGCAGACAACGTGCACTACCATTTCGGACACTCCACCCACTGAGTCACTCCCAACGCCATGAACAAGCAAGTCCAGTTCCCGGTCATCGCCTTGTCGCTTCTGCTATTGGGCGGCCCGCTCATCGCGCAGCAACCGGCCGTCAACGAGTTCTACCAGGACTTCCGCAACAAGCGGCCCCTCTCCGATGATTTCCGTTTTCGCGGCTTTGATCCGGACAACGAAATGAAACCGGAGAACGAGGGGCTGCGCGTCACGCTTCCCGCGGAGCGCGGGAAGCATGATTTTTTTGAAGTCATTGCGGGCTTTCCGCTCGAAGCCGATTTCGAATTGACCGCCACCTATGAAATCTTGGCCGCCAAGCAGCCGCTCAAGGGCTACGGCGTCGGCGTCAACTTGACGATCTCGACGGAAACGCAACCGCGGAAGTTCGGCAAGCTCTGCCGCGTGCTTCGAGCCAAGGACGGCAGCGTCTACGTGGCGGAAATGTGGCCCAAGTTCAAGAACAAAACGAAGCCGACCGAAGTGAGAGCCGGCCAATTGCGGCTCGCGCGGATTGGTCCGGCGCTGCACTACCTGGTGTCCGATGGGCCGGGACAGGCGTTCGAGCAAATCTGGGAGGTCAAGGATTATGGCACCGATGTCGTAACGTATGCCGGCTTTCAGGTAGGCGACAGCGGCGAACCGGGCAATCCCGTGGACGCGCGGATTATCGACTTGCGCTTTCGCCTCGGCAAGATCGAGCTGGCCAAAGCAGCGACGCCGGCGCCGCTCGCCGTTCCCGCGCCGGCCGACGAAAATGTGCCGCCGCGACCGTTGGATAACGTGCCGCGCTGGTTCATGGCGCTCATCGTCGCGGGGTACTCATCCTTGTTTTGCTGGTGATCGCGATCGTTGGCTTGTTTCTGCTGCGGCGCCGGCAACCCGCCGCCAAAGAATCCGTCGGCGCCGTGGAAGGCTTGCTCGTCATCTGCACCGGCTGCGGCAAGAAGCTCAAGACCAGGCGTGAATCGGCCGGCAAGAAACTCAAGTGCCCAGGATGCGGCCAATTCGTCGCGGTTCCCGTGTGATGCAACACGACACGGAAAAGGCCGCTAGTTGAACAACCACCGGCAGATCATCAAAAGCAACATCAATCCAAAAATGCCGGCGACGACGAAGATGCCGAGGTTGGCGGAACGTTCGCACTGCTTGCACAGGCCGTTGACACCGGCATGTTCCTGGCAATAATTGCCCTGACAATTTCGGCACACGCCACGCGCGAGGCCTTTGCATTCGTAGCACTCGGTCGGCTTGAATTCATCCGCCTGCCGCGGCCGCCACCACCCCTTCTCCGTCGGAGCCGGCAACGGGATCGCACTGATCGCCCGCGGATCGCCGCCGACGATGCCGGTCGAGCAGAGCGGGCACACGTCCCCCTTGGCGTGTTCCGCGCACACCAGCTCGCCGCAGTTGAAGCACCGCGTGACGGCCTCGGCTTTGCAAATGTGACAAGTCATAGGGGGTAGTGGTGAGTGGTGAGTGGTGAGTGGTGAGTGGTGAGCGGTGGATTTCGTCGAGCGGTTGTCGCCATTCACCACTCACTACTCACCACTCGCCACTCACCACTACCTAATAGTGGAATCCATTCTTGCGAATATGCACCATGGGCTGGCCGTCTTCGAGCAGGCTGCCGGCGGTGACTTCCGCGATGTATAGGTCGTGATCGCCGGTCGGTTTGCGTTCGACGACTTTGCCGAAGAGGTAGGCGTGCGCTTCGGAGAGGATCGGGCCGTGCGGCGGCGTGCGGCAGATGTCGAGACCCGCGAAGGCGTTGTCGGCGAGCGCGAAGCCTTTGCCGAAGTGGGCGATCATGTCGGTCTGGGCGGCTTCGAGAACGTTGAGCGTGAACGCGGCGCCGGGGTTCAGCAGATCGGCGATCGGGCGATTGCGTTGCAAAACGAACGTGATCAACGGCGGCTGAAACGAGCACTGCTGCACCCAGCTCGCGAGCATACCGGTCTCGACGGCGTCTTTTGTTGCGGTCAGGATGAAGACGCCGCTCGGGATGCGTCCCAGAGCGGCGGCCAGACTTTTGTTCGGATCGCTGGTTTGCATGAGCATCTCGCGAAGGTGGTCGCGCGTCATTTTTCATCGAGCATTTTCAAGATCGCATTGTCCATCGCCTTTTGCCATTCGTCGCCGTCGAAGTCCGTTGGGTTGAAGCGCGTCCAGCGGCCGCGGCGATCGAAGACGAAGTAGCACGGCGGGATCGTGAAGTTCAATTTCTTCGACCAGAACGCGTGCGGCTCGTCCAGAAGCAAATTGACGAACGCGGGTTGTTGTTGCCGCAGGAACGCATTGGCGGCATTGACCATTTCCTTGTTGTTCGCTTCATCGACCGAGACGCTGATGACGGCCAGGCCCTTGTCCTTGAGTTTGTTGTGCATCTCGACCAGATGCGGGAATGCTTCCTTGCACGGGCTTCAGTAGCCGGCCCAGAAATCGAGGACGACGACTTTGCCGCGATGCTTGAGAATCTCGTCCTTGAGACCGGCGTACTTGACGGGGGTCATCTCGAATCTCTTGTCCTGCGCCGGCGCCGCGGTAGCGGACACCAGCGTGAAAAGACCGACCTGGATCAAGTAGTATCGCGGAATCAGCATTGGCGCCTCGAGGGATTATTTTTCGTCCAACATTTGCAGGAGTGTCTTCTCAACCATGGCGTCGTAATTGGGAGTTTCCGAAGCGCGAAACCGCACCCATTTGCCGCGGCGGTCAAACAGGTAAGCGAACGGCAATGATTGCCCGTCGAACCGCTTGCCCCAAACTTCGGCAGGTTCATCCAGGATCAGATTGCGGAGCATAACCTGATTTTCGTTCAAGGTCGTGTTTGCCCGATCGACTCGTTTTTTGTTGTCGGTCGGATCGACCGAGACGGTGATGACGACGAGGCCTTTGTCCGCGTGCTTCTTTTGCAGTTCCACGTAATGCGGGAACGCCTGGATGCACGGAATGCAATTGGTCGCCCAGAAATCGACGATGACGACTTTGCCGCGGTGCTTCAGAATCTCTTGCTTGAGGCCGTCATATTTGACCATCGTCAGTTCAATCTTCTTTTCCTGAGCGGACCCGTTGACGGCGAGAATGGCGAGGGCGACGCTCATCATGAATAGGCGTGTAATGTGCATGGCGAATTCCCTTGATCACATGGCCGTAGGGACAAGCGGCTCGCTTGTCCCTTACCGGACAAGCGAGCCGCTTGTCCCTACGACATCCTACCGAAACCGGCTCGATGTCGCCAAGAGATCATTGCGGGCGCGTGATGCGATAAAGCGTTCCCTTGAGCCGATCGCCGCCCGGTTCGCCGGCGCGGACGAGCTTCGTGGTGAACGGCCAACCGGAGTCGCGCAGGCATTCGCGAAACGTTCGCGACGGCGCCCGATCCTGATCGGTCAGCAGGCACAGCCCACCGGGCGCGAGAATCTGCTTCAGGCTGGCAAACAAAGGCGCGACGACGGCCTCGTCATAAAGCAGATCGGACGCCAGGATCACTGGTACGCGCCAATCCGTCGGCGGATCGCGCCAGTCCATCTGCGAGGTGCGGAAATCTTCGTAGCCATTCAAACGCGCGTTGTCGGCGGCGAACCGCAATGCACACGGGTCGTAGTCACTGAACGTCACCGATAGCCCCATCGACAGACCGACAATGCCGCCTAGGCCGAGGCCGCAGCCGAGTTCCAAAGCGGGCGTGCCGGGCGTCCATGGTTCGTGGAGGATGGCCTTCGCGAGCATGCGCGCCGCGGGCCACAAATCGGCCCAGTAGGGAACGTAGCGAGCCCGGGCGAAGGCGTCGCGCAACGCGGGATGGCTTTGCAATCGATCCGATTCGCTGGGCCGGTCGATCAAGAAGGTTCGCCCGTCGATGATGACGTTCTCGCGAACGATGGGGCCGAGTTTGTCGAGAATCAACTCGGGCGCCGGCGGAATGGAGGGCTCGTGAATCATGGCGTTTTGTATCAGGCGGGCGTCTCATTCTTTGGAGTGCGGCGGTTTGACGCCGCTTTCTTTCCTTTTTTCTTTCTTTGGAATTTCGATGGCGGAAGAAAGAAGGAAAAAAAGAAAGCGGCGTCAAACCGCCGCACTCCAAAAAAAGGCGGTGGGGTTACGCTACGGGGTAAACAGGCCGCGGGTGCGAAGAATTACTACAACTTTATCAGGGACCAGCGCCCATCGTCGAGATGCTTTTTTATGGACTTGGCCCGCAATTTGAAAAGCGAAACGGTGTCGCGTTTGCATCCGTCGCAACCATGGGCGGTGCAGACGACGCAGCCGCTGGCGGACGCCGTCAAGTTGATGCGCGAGAAAAAAGTCGGCTGCGTGCTGGTGTGCGAGCAACGCCGGGTCGTCGGCATCTTCACGGAACGCGACCTGTTGCGGCGCGTTTTCACCAACAAAATGCCGCTCGACACGCCGATTGCCAAGTGCATGACCCCGAATCCAGTGACGGTGCATCCGAAGGATTCGATCGGCTGCGCCATCAAGCGCATGCAGAAAGGCGGGTATCGCCATCTGCCGGTCGTGATCGACGATCGACCGGTGGGTATCCTGTCGGTCAAGCGCATCGTGCATTACCTGGTCGAGCATTTTCCGACCATGGTTTACAACCTGCCGCCGCATCGTCAGCCGAGCCCGCCCCTGCGGGAAGGCGCCTGATCGTCAATCGCCTGTTCCAACCGCCGCCTTCACGCCACGGTTCACCGCGACATGGCCCCGCAAAAACATCGTCTGACCGAGAACCCGGCGCGCACGCCGGCGCCGCAGGCGGCCGCGCTGCCGTCGCCATGCGTTGTCAAGGATCTTGACGAGGCGACCATCCGTTTTGCGGGCGACGCCGGCGACGCGATGCAGCTTGTCGGCGCTCAATTCACCTACGCGTCTGTTCGCCACGGCAACTCGGTGTGCACGCTGCCCGATCTGCCGGCGGAGATTCGCGCCCCGTCCGGAACGCTCGCAGGCGTCAGTAGTTTTCAAGTCCATTGCAGCAGCCGAATCACTCACGCGCCCGGCGATCTCGTGCACACGCTGGTCGCCATGAATCCGGCAGCGCTGAAGATTTACCTGAACGACGTGGCGCCCGGCGGTTTCGTCATCGCCGACACGGACGCGTTCAGCCCTTTCGAATGGCAAAAAGCGGGTTACACAGACGATCCCCTTGAAGACACGACACTCAAAGGACTTCACGTATTGGCGCTGCCGATCAGTCAGCTCAATCGCGATGCGGTCGCCAAGGTCAAGCTCAATGCGCGCGAGGTCGAGCGCTGCAAGGGTTTCTTCGCGCTTGGCTTGACCTTCTGGCTCTACGAACGCCCGCTCGAACCGACTTTTCACTGGATCCGCGAAACCTACGAAAAGAATCCGGCAATGGTCTCGGCCACGACGCGCTCGCTGAAGGCCGGTTATCACCACGCCGAGACGTGCGGCCAATTGCCGATGCGTTTTCGCGTTGCGAAGGCGCCGCTGCGTGCGGGGCGCTATCGTCAGATCACGGGATCGGATGCGCTGGCGCTCGGCATCTTGAGCGCGGCCGAATTGGCGCAAAGGCCGCTGGTGTTCGCGAGCTTTCCGGTGCCGCCGGCCAGCGCCTTGCTTCATCGGCTCTGTGAATGGAAGCAGGCGAACGCGACCATCGTGCAAGCCGAGGACGACTTGGCCGCGCTCAACATGGCGCTCGGCGCATCGTTCGGCGGCGCACTGGGCGTGACCGCGACGACGGGGCCCGGTTTGTCGCTGCAATCGGAAACGCTCGGCCTGGCGGCGATCAGCGAATTGCCGTGCGTCGTCATCGACGTGCAACGTGCCGGGCCAAGCACCGGCATGCCCTCGAAGACCGAGCAGGCCGATTTGCTCCTGGCGCTCTATGGCCGACACGGCGACTGTCCGTTAATCGTGCTGGCGCCGGCGACGCCGTCGGATGGGTTTGCGATCATGTTGGAAGCCGTACGCTTGGCCGTTCGTTACATGACGCCGGTGATTGTGCTGGCCGACGCGCATCTCGGTCAAAGCGCGGAAACTTGGCCCGTGCCGGAGATCAAGAAGCTTCCTGCCATCGAGATTCCTTTGGTCGCGGTGTCGGCGCACGAGCCGTTCATGCCGTACGCACGCGACGAAAAGCTGGCGCGGCCATGGGCGATTCCGGGCACGCCGGGATTGGAGCATCGCACCGGCGGCCAGGAAAAGGAAGATGGCACGGGCAACGTCAGCTACGATCCGAACAATCACGAGTTGATGGTGCGGACGCGCGCGAAAAAGATCGCCGGCGCTGCGGCCGACATTCCGCCGCTGCACGTCGACGGGCCGTCGCAAGGCGACCTGCTCGTGCTCGGTTGGGGCAGCACGTACGGCGCGATCGCCGCCGCCGCGGAACGTTGCCGGCGTGATGGACTGCAAATTGCGAACGCTCATCTGCGTCATCTGATGCCGTTGCCGCGAAACACGCTCGATGTGCTCAAGCGTTATCGCAAGGTGCTCGTCCCCGAATTGAACGCGGGCCAACTGGCGCAAGTGTTGCGCTCGATGTTCTCGGGCGATTTGGTGACGTTAAACAAAATTCAAGGCCGGCCGTTCCTAGTCAGCGAGATCGAAAAGAAAATCCGCGACCTGTCGTAGGGACAAGCGGCTCGCTTGTCCCTGATTTCAAGGGGACAAGCGAGCCGCTTGTCCCTACGGGCATGTGAGAACCGAACCATGTCCATTGGTGCGTTGCCACTTCTGACGCCCAACGATTTCCTGTCCGCGCGCGAGGTGCGCTGGTGCCCGAACTGCGGCGACTATTCCATCCTGTCGCAGCTCAAGAAGGTGCTCGCGGTCCTCGGCGTGCCGCGCGAGAATTTCGTGTTCGTATCCGGCCTCGGCTGCGCCGGCAGGTTGCCGTACTACCTCAATACCTATGGATTCCACGGCAACCTCGGTCGAGCGCCGGCGTTGGCGACGGGCATCAAGCTGGCCAACCCGCAACTGCAAGTTTGGGTCGTGATGGGAGACGGCGACGCGTTCTCCGCGGGCACGAATCATCTTGTTCACGCGCTTCGTCGCAATGTCGATCTGAAATACCTCTTCATCAACAACGAAGTTCTCGGCCTTTCAAAAGGCCAGGCGTCGCCGACGGCACGTACCGGGACGCGCACGAAATCGACGCCGGAGGGTTCGTTCGAGACGCCCGTGCGCCCGCTGTCACTTGCACTGGCGGCCGACGCGACGTTTGTCGCACGCACGATCGACGTTGACGTCAATCACATGAGCGACGTGCTCGAGAAGGCGGCGGCTCACAAAGGCTCGGCATTCGTGGAGATTTACCAGAATTGCAAAGTCTTCAACGACGGCGTCTTCGAGTACGCTACCGACGCCGCGATCAAGGCGGATACGGTGATTTACCTGGAGCACGGCCGGCCGCTTTTGTTCGGCAAGGATCGAAACCAGGGCCTCCGCTTGAACGGCTTCGAACCCGAGGCAGTGACGCTCGGGCACGGCATCACCATTGACGACGTGTTGATTCACGACGAGAAGGCGTCCGAACCGACGCTCGCGTTTCTCTTGAGCCGATTGATCGGCCCGCAATTCCCCGAATGCCTCGGCGTTTTCCGCAGCGTGCAACGGCCGACGCATCAGCAACTGCTGGACGAATCGTTCCATCAAGGCGACGCGCCGAAGCCCCTGCAATCGTTGCTGGCCGGTGACGAATCCTGGCTCGCCGCGTAGCCTGACTCCAGAACCCTGACCTCCGACCCCCGATTCAGAATGATTTGTCCAACTTGCTGTCACAAAAACCTGCCCGGCGACGAGATCTGCCAGCACTGCAAGCAGCCGTTGACGCTTTTCGATGTGCCGCAGCCGGAGAACCCGGTCGAGCGGAGCGTCATGTTCGATCAGGTCAGCACGCTCAAGCAGAATCCGCCGGTGATGATTCACCAGAATGCGACTGTCGGCGAGACGGTGGCGAAAATGCTGGAGACCAACATCGGCGCCCTGTTGATCGTCGATGACGCGGGCCTTCTCGTGGGAATCTTCAGCGAGCGTGATTTGCTCAAGCGCATCGTCGGCGTCGTGAGCGACTACGAACATTTACCGATCACGCAATTCATGACGCCGCGGCCGGAGTGCGTATCGACGACTGATACGTTGAACTTCGTCCTGCAAAAAATGGACGCCGGCGGCTATCGCCATGTGCCGGTGTTGGAGAACGGGAAGCCGGTGAGCATCATTTCGGCACGCGACATGCTCAAGTTCTTGACGCGGCTTTGCAAGGAAGGGTGATGGCGCTTAATCAGCCGCAAGCAATTCGTCGATGTCCCACGGACAATTCTTCGGAAACTTGTTGAGTTTCAATTCTGTTTCGTCGGCCGCTTCCTTGCGCGCATCGGAATACGCGTCCGCCAGGACCACCTCGGCGTGATTTCGAAGCGTCCCGCTTTCCAGGAGTAAACGCAACTCTCGACGTTGCAAGCGAATCGTGGCGCGCCAGGAGCCCGTCTGCATTTCAGGCTGGTGTTGCCACTTGAGCAAATGACACATCAAGACGGTTAACCGGTTGGTTCCTTCCCGGCGTTCACTTTTCGCCATATCAGAAAGGTACTCGCTGAGGTTTCGATAATCCATCTGCGCGAATTGTTTGCGTGCGGCGAGGTCCGCCATTACTTCCAGCCATGCGGTTTCGTCTTGTTCGTAGAGGTCGGTCAGTGCATCGATTTGAATGGTCGCCATGTTCTGCTTTCTTTAACGCGAATGATCGCTGCATCGTCTATTAGATTATGGGTCCATGAAACGCGAAACGCAAGAGATGGGTTACCGTGCCGTACGCGGATTTCGCAAATCATGTCCAGGCTCATGCCATCACTTCGCGCACGACGCGCCCATGCACATCGGTCAGCCGGAAGTCGCGTCCCGCGTAGCGATACGTGAAGCGTTCGTGATCGAAGCCCAATAGCCAGAGGATTGTCGCCTGCAGATCGTGGACGTGAACGCGATCGACTTCGGCGCGGAAGCCGAACGGGTCGGTCGCGCCATGGACGTAACCCCCCTTGACGCCGCCGCCCGCGAGCCAGGTCGTGAAGCCCCAGTGATTGTGATCGCGGCCGTTGATGCGGCCCGCGTTGGAGCCGGGCGTCGGCAACTCGACCGTCGGCGTTCGGCCAAACTCGCCGCCCCAGATGATCAGCGTGTCGTCGAGCATGCCCCGCTGCTTGAGATCCTTGAGTAGCGCGCCGATCGCTTGATCGCATTGCCGCGCGAGCCGGCGATGGTTGACTTCAAGATCGTCGTGGTTGTCCCACGGCTGCCCCTGGCCGTGCCAGATCTGGATGAAGCGCACTCCCTTTTCCAGAAGCCGACGCGCAATCAGGATCTGGCGAGCGTGAACGCCCGGCCCATACATGTCGCGAATGTACTGCGGTTCGCGGCTCACGTCGAACGCGTCCTCGGCGTCGCGCTGCATGCCGTAGGCGAGTTCAAATGACTGGATGCGTGCTTCGAGCTGCGCGTCGCCGGAACGTTTTTCGAGATGCCGTTGATTGAGCTGGGCGAGCAGATCGAGCTGGGCACGTTGCTGCTCGCGGCTCGCGCCGGCGTTGTGGATGTTCTCAATCAAGCGGTCGAGCTGCTGATGCTGCGTGTCGATATACGTGCCTTGAAAGGCGCCGGGGAGAAACGCGGACTGCCAGTTTTGCGTCTCCTGAATCGGATAGCCGCCCGGACACATCGCGATGAAGCCCGGCAGGTTTTGATTTTCGCTGCCGAGGCCGTACGTCACCCACGAACCAAGGCTGGGCCGCACCAGTCGCGCGTCGCCGCAGTTGAGAAGAAGAAGCGACGGTTCGTGGTTCGGCACGTCGGCGTACATCGAGCGAATGACGCAAATGTCGTCGATTGATTCCGCGACGTGCGGGAACAACTCGCTGACCTCGATGCCGCTCTTGCCGTGGCGTTGAAACGTGAACGGCGACGGGAACGCGGCGCCGGTGCGGCGCTCGGTGCGCAGGTTCTCGCGCGGCAACGGTTTCCCCGCGTATCTTGCCAATAGCGGTTTGGGATCGAACGTATCGACGTGCGACGGCCCGCCGTTCATGAACAGGTGGATGACGCGTTTCGCCTTGCCGGGAAAGTGCGGCTGCCGCACCGCGAGGGGCGAGGTCATCGTCCGCGGCGAACCGGGCTGCGCTTGCAAGAGTTTGTCCGATTGCAAGAGCTGAGCGAGGCCCAGCGAGGCGAAGCCCATGCCGCAACGCTGCAGTAGCTCTCGGCGAGTAAAAATCGGGTTCATGCCAATCCCCATTAATCCACAAACACAAACTCATTCGCAACCAACA
>DAIOGM010000013.1:0-38230 GCA_036745215.1 Gemmataceae bacterium | reverse complement strand
GGTAACCGGGTGACGGAGAACCGAGAACCGAGAATGAATGAAGTGCACCAGAGATTGATTTTCATTCTCGGTTCTCGGTTATCCGTTCTCCGTTACCCGGTTTCCGTCTTCCTTGCCAGGTTCGACTGGAATAATTGATTGAGCGCGCACTCTACCCCCGTCTATATTCATGGCATGAAAAAGAAGTCCTGTCAAAATTTGGACTTGCTGCTTGACAGGGCGAGCCGATTTGAACAAGATGGGGGATGATTAGCCCCCCGAGTACAACACCTCCAGGAGACATGGCATGATCGAGCAAAAAAAGGTCGAATGTCCCGATTGCGATGCGCTGGGTCGCCGCGATTTTCTCGCCGTGATGGGCGGCACCGCCGTCACGCTGGCGGGCCTCGAATTGGCCCCGAAAATCGCCGTCGCGCAAGGCACGACCGCCACTCAACCGGCCCCCCGCGCCGCCCGGCCCGCGGAAGCATTGATCCGCGAACTGTATGAAAGCTTGACCGAACAACAACGCACCCGCGTCGTGCTGCCGTTCGACCATCGCGTCGGCAACAGCCAGACGCCGGCGCGGCTTGGCATGTACAATTCATCCTTGAACGCGAACAACATCGGCGCCGTTTACACGCCGGCCCAGAAGGAACTCAACGAACGCATCCTCCGCTCCATCAGCGCCGACGAGGAAGGCTATCGCCGCGTCACCCGCAACGGCACGTACGACAACTCGCGCACGTTCGACAATTGCGGCGCCCACATCTTCGGCAACCCGCTCAACAATCAGCAATTCGCCTGGGTGTTCACCGGCCATCACCTGACCGTCCGCTGCGACGGCAACTCGATGCCGAACACCGGCTTCGGCGGTCCGATGTATTATGGCCATTCGACCGACGGCATGAGCGCTCGCAACGTGTGGTTCTTCCAGACGCGTTCGGTCCTGTCGCTGTGGGACGCGCTGTCGGAAGAGCAACGCCGTCAGGCGACAATGGCGATGGATCCTCAAGAACAGGCGGCGTCGGTCCGGCATCGCCCGGCCCCGTACCCCGGCCTGCGTTCCGGCGACATGACGGCCGACCAGAAGACGCTGTGCCAGAACGTGATGCGCGACCTGTTGGCCCCGTTCCGCCGCGAAGACGGCGACGAGGTCATGGACCTCGTGCGCCGCAACGGCGGCATGGACGGGATCCACTTCGGCTTCTATCGCGACGCCAACACCCCCGAAGGCCGCTGGAAATTCTGGCGCCTCGAAGGCCCCGGCTTCGTGTGGAACTACCGCATTCACGATCACGTTCACTGCTTCGTCAACATCGCGGTCCCGCCGCGGGCATAATGAGTGGTGAGTGGTGAGTGGTGAATGAAGAGAAAGTGAATCCCCTCTCCTACATGGTGAGGGGATTTTTTTGTAGGTAAGGGAACGACTTGTGCTTCTCAGGTAGGTCCGGCGAGCCGAGCCGGACCTTGTCGCTCGGTGCCGCTCGGCTCGCGGCACCTACCAATTTATCCGCATGCATCTGCTAATCCTTCACGCGCACGCGCAGGATCGACGCCCACTGGTGCGAATCGATCGTTTGCCGATCAATCGTCGTCGGCTTGATGCTTTGCAGCGCCATGCCGAGCATGATTTGCTTCTTGCCGATCTTCGCCCGCCCGCCGATCAGCACCCAGCGCGTCTGCTCTCCCTCCTTCGCGCCGGTCAGCATGTTGCGATGAAAATGATTGCCGAAGCCTTGATAGCTGATCTGCGTCGGCCAGATGACGACGCGCGGCTTGTCGTTCTTGTAGATTTCGCCGAGGCCCGTGACGACCTGATCGAGCAATTCGGCCAGCTCATCGATATCGACTTCCGACGCCGTCCCTGCCGGCGCGACGACGATGAGCCGGATGCGCACCGGCACGCCTTCCGCACGCAATTGGCGATCGCCGCTCTTGGATTTCAGTTCTGGGTACTGGCTCAGGTCTTCTTCGAGGTTCTTCTGCTTCGGGTCTTTCGCAGATCGGCCGCCGAATAATAGGCGGATGATAAACGTCAAGATCACGAGCGCCAGGGCGACAATGATGCAGGCCGAGCCGGCGAGAATCGGAATGGCGTACGCTTTGAGCGCGTCCGGCAAAAAATCCATGAATGCATTCGGGGCCGCGATGTCCATAAGATGAATCCCAAGATGATCGAGAAGTCGCCCGTTCGTTATAATGCGATTTGCCGCGTTGTCGCAAGGGCGAAATGTAGTCATCACGCTCCGCGTGATGGAGTTCGGCGAAATCCACAGACGGATTTGTCAGCGGCCTTGGTCCGTGATAGTTTGGCATCAATGAAAACGAAGCTCACGATTCGTAACTGTGAATCGACATTTCGATTCCAGTGCCCGAAGCTCTGGAGCGAGTTGTCTCCAACGGCGTCCGCCGACGTTCGGCATTGCGCGCTTTGTGACTGCGATGTATTCTTCTGCAAGACGGACGAGGAAACAATCGCGCATGCGAAGGCTGGTCATTGCATCGCACGGGAACTGCCGGACGAGAAACAACTTCCGCATGTATACCTGGGAAAGCCCAAGAATGTGCCGGTTCCGACACCGGAGCACGAGGAGGTTGCGAAGTTGTACACAAAAGAACGTGCGATTGACGATTCCATCAAGAACGCTGACGCAGGTCGTTCGTGCCCAAAATGCAACTACCCGGCGCCACGTTGGCGTTTGACATGCCGCGTTTGTGGTTTCGAGATGGGTCGGCGACTGGATGAGTAGGCGACGGCAGAATTGAACTAGCAATTTGACCGGATCGGTACTACGGTTTTCCGAGACCTCTCGTTCCTTGCAGCCGGCCCGGCAAGTGAACGCAGTCGTTGAATATGAGTTTTGCCAAACTCCATCACGCGGAGCGTGATGACTACAATCAAAATTCGAGGTGATTTGATGTGGTTCATCAGTTCATGTCTGTTCCTCACCGCGCAGGCCGGCGACGATTGGCAGAAGCAAGAAACAATTCACTTGAAGAACATTCGCCAGGTCACGCAAGACTACGTGCGCGCCGGCGAAGGCTACTTTTCGCCCGACGCCGGAAAAATCATCTTCCAGGCCGAGGAGAAGGGCGACAATCCGTTCTATCAGATGTTCGTCATGGACATGCAAACCGGCGCCGCGCGCCGCGTCAGCCCCGGCGTCGGCAAGACGACGTGCGGCTACTTTCATCCGACCAAGGACAAGATCCTCTTCGCGTCCAGTCATCTCGATCCGGACGCGAAGAAACACTACGAAGACGAGTTCAAGGCGCGCGCCGCGGAAAAGCTCGCCAAAGTACGGCGCCGTTATGTTTGGGATTTCGACGTTCACATGGAAATCTTCGAATCCAATCCCGATGGCTCCGGCCTCAAGCGTCTGACCGACTCGAAGGGCTACGACGCGGAAGGCTCTTATTCCGCCGACGGCAAGCAAATCGTCTTCTGCTCCAATCGCACCGGCGACCTCGAGCTATTCATCATGGACGCCGACGGCAAAAACGCGCGGCAACTCACCAAAGCGCCCGGCTGCTACAACGGCGGACCGTTCTTCTCGCCGGACGGCAAAAGGGTCATCTTCCGCAGCGATCGCAAGAAGAAGGATCATCTGCAGCTTTTCGTCATCAACGTCGATGGCAGCGGCGAGAAAGCGCTCACCGACGACGAGAACTGGGTCTTCTGGGCTCCGTACTGGCACAAGGACAACAAGCACATCATTTACACGGCGGCCGATCATTCGAATCCGATGATGCGGCCCAATTACGATCTGTATTGGATGAACATCGAGACCGGCGCGAAGACGCGATTGACGTTCGCGCCGGGCGCGGATGTGCTGCCGGTGTTCAGCCCCGATTACACGAGGCTGATGTGGACGTCGAACCGCGACGGCCGATCGCCGACGCAGCTTTACATGGCGGATTTTGCGATGCCGGCGAGCGGGAAGCGTTAAAGAATTTGGTCGAGTAGCGCGTGAAACAAAAGGCGACGAGATACGCCTCATTCCAGCGAATACGCCAACGGCGTTAAATCTCAAAGCCCAGGGTCGCGAGCGCAGCGAGCGCACCCTGGGTAACGGTCGTCCGTAACCGTTACGCCGAAGGCGTTGCATCAACCGATTGGAAACCAGCAATACCCAGCGTGCGCTCGCTGCGCTCGCGACGCTAGGCTTTGGGATGCAACGCCGTTGGCGTTGATTCGGGTTCAAATAAGCAAGTTTTGAATACTACCGATTCAAATTCAACCGATCCGCCGTGATGCGGCGCGACTCTTCGGACATGATCGGCCGCCAGTTTTCCACCGCCTCTTCCTGGTTCGGCGCAATGACGCGCGACAACAGCAGATACTCGTGCCCCGGCAACGTGATCGTGCCGGCGACGCTCATGTTCGTGCACAAACCGGCGCCGAGTGTCCAGCGGAAGAGGAAATCTTCCTTGAGTTCTTTCGCCATCGGCCCGTCGTAATATTCAATGCGGTCGAGCGGACCGAAGCGCTTCGGGATCGGCACGATCTTTTGCACTTGTTGTTGATCTTTTTCCGCGGCCCGGATGAAGTGAAAGCTGACAATCGCTTCGCGCCAGCCCGACGACGGCCAATACGCGAGCCGGGCCGTGAGCGTGCCGTAATCGTCGAGGAAATAGTTGCCCGTGAAGGCTTGCGCGGCTAATGCGCCGCGCCAATCCGTGGGCGGCCAGAACGCGAGCGCGGCAGCAAGCGTTTCCGGCGTATGGAAGGAGACGCTGCCCGCTTCCATGGCATAGGGAGAAAACCCTGCCTTCGCATGCGTCAAGGCGCTTTTTCGAAACGCCTCGGCGTGGTGCCGCTGACTCGCTTCGAGATAGCGCTGGTGCACCTCGCACAACTCTTCCTGCATGGCCGTCACCTGCGCGAAACGCGGATACTTCAATGCCGCGTGAACGTATAGTTGCCACGCTTGATCGTAAAGCCGAAGCGTGCTTTCTGAGAACGTCTTGCCCTTGCGCTGTCGTTCCGCAGCGAAAATAAACTTGCGCGCGGCCGTCGTGATTGGATCCTTCTCGCCTTCGGCTTGATAAAAGAATGCGTCGTAGTTGGCCAGCCGGCGGAAATAGCGGCTGTAATACAGCTTGCTTACCGCTTTCACGCTCTCCGCTTTCTCACCGACACGCCAATCCGGCGGGATCTCTTGCGGCATCTGATCTGGCCCCAGCTTGAAGTGATCGCGAGCCATCTGGCCCTTCTTGAACAGTTTCTCAAATTCGCTTGGCGGAATGTACAACCCGTTCTTGCGGCCAAAATCCTTGTACATTTCATAGCTCTTGTCCCATGCCAAACGCGAATGGTACTTCGAATCCTTGCCAATGAGTTCCGGATCGCCCTGTTGCTGGGCAGCCAGGCTTTCGAAGGAACGCACGACATCCCAGCCGTCGCTGTCGAACCAGCCCTCGAATTCCAGCATCTCCGCGATGTAGACCTGCGCCCGCGCGGGATACTGGCGGAATAGCTGCGTCACCATCTGCTTCGGGATCCGGTAGATTGCCTTGTCGTAATCCTGGCCGACCGGGCGCGGATCGTCATCGGGGGGCGGCAGCGGCTTCTGCGCGAACTCGTACCAGGTTCGGCAAAACAGGAATACGTCGATCGACTCCGACGTCATGTCGCGAACCTTCGCATCGGGCCAGTGCGGCTCCTCCTTCGGCGGCGCGATCGGAAACTGCTCGTGCGGATGCTTCAGTGTCGATTCGGAAACCTGCAGCAAGCGCGCTTTGTCCACCGCCTTGAACCGATTTGGAATGTCCTGATGCTCATGCAAAAACTGCACGACGCGCGTCGGCGTGGCGTAATCCAGTTGCTCGCGCAGCCGGCGGATCACGCGCGGGTATTTTTGGCTGAACTTGAGAAACTCCTTCGCATCCACTTCCCGGCGGCCGCCTTCGCCGATGGTCCAGAATTTGTCCGGGTTGCGTTCGACCGGGTCGATGCAGCTCAATTCCAAGAGCGTGCGCATGGTGATGCGCTCGTCGCTGGAGCCGATCTTGAGCTGATAGAAAAAGCCCATGTAATGGCGCATCTCGGGATTGCCGGGGTAAATGACGCGTTCGGCATCCGACGCGCCGGTGGTATCTTCGGTGCCGCGGTTGCGGCGCTCGCCTTCCGCCAAGAGTTCCAGACCGCGGCTGATGTAGTAGTACTTGTCGCGCGGGCGATCGCATTCGACGGCGACGTTGAAGGAAATGTTCCAGCTCTGATAGAGCCACGGGGTGATGAAGTAGGGTTGCAGCTTGGTGATCGACTTGACGATGAGTTCGAGTTCGTGCCATTCATTGCGTTTCTGTTTGTCCATCGCGTTGTACCAGAGCATGGTCACGGCCAGGCCGCGCGAGCCGACGAGGACGAGGCGTACCGCGGAGCTGGTCAATTCGACGTCGCCGCGCGCCTCTTCGCGAAGTTGCAGGCGGTAGGCTTGCGGCTTGACGATGAATTCGCGATGAATGAGCGACAGCGTGAATAGAACGACGATGGCGCCGAAGTACATGAACTTGCGTTGCCGGATTTTTTGCTGCAATGGACTGGCCATGAGAATGATCCTTGTGATGCGAGCCACGGGGTTTATCCCCGTGGAAAGATGGCGCGTTACCACGGGGATTAACCCCGTGGCTCGCCACGGCTATGACGGATTCGCGATTTCGCGATACTTCATCAAGTAATACGCCAAAATCGCCCAGGGCGCCAGGTAACCGACCAGCGGCAACGCGTTGTCCAACAGGAGCACGTCCAGCCAGCTAATGTCGAAGCCGTTGGCGACATACTGGTGCAGATCGTGGCGGTTGACGTCGGGAATCAGGTTCAAGACGCGGCCGATCCACCAGCTAAAGAGATCGTCCATGGCGGTGACGACGGTCTTGGTCGGCGAATCGTCGAGCTTGCCGGCGATGGGCATGCGTGAGCCGATGCGGATCATCGATTCCATCGGTCCGCCGCCGTCCACGCGCTTCTCGGCGATTTCTTTCAAGTAATCGACGTTGAGCCCGGCGAGGAACAGGAACATCGTGCCGAGAAAGCTGATGACGCTGCTGAGATAGGTGCTGCAGGCAATCGCGATGCCCAGGATGAGCATGTGCGTGCACCACATGCCGAGGACGCCCTTGAGGAAGTTTTGCCAGAAGGGCATTTCGTACGCGAGCAAGTAGAAGTCTTGCTGGGCGACACCGACCATCTGGGCTTCGCGCGCCACATCGACGCTGACATAAACGCGCATGGCCGGTGCAAACTTGTCTTCCTGCTTGCGCTCCGCGACTTTGCCCACAACGGATTTGAGCACGCCGGCCGGGACGGCGAATTCCTGCGTGTGATAGTCGGTGACTTCCTGGCCGCGTGCGTGATAAACGTGATACTCCTTGGCCAACGCGCGATCGATCGAGTACGTGATTTCGTCCTTGACGGTATCGAGAAGCCTCGGGCGCTCGGCGTCTTTTGCCTTGGCAAACTTCACTCCGATGTCTGCGAGGGCCTGGGTGAGCAGCGGATCGTCATGGCCCTTCGTCAGTTTTTCCGCGGCTTCCTGGATCGAGCGAGCGATTTGATCCTTGCTTTCGCTTTTGCTCAGGATTTCTTGAACGGTAGACCGGAATGCCAACAGCCCGCCGCTCGCCGCCGCGGATCGCTTGTCGCTTTCTTTTTTGACGGTTTCGGTCAACGCATCCAGGTCTTGCGGCGTGCGTGTGCCATCGGTGAACAGAAAGCTGCAATGGACGCCGGTGCCTTCGAATTCACCTTTCGACAGGCGGAAGATGTCAAACGCGAATTCAAACAGGATCGGCTTCTGCCGCTCGATGACCGACTCGGGGACGTTCGGGAAATCCCACACCGCATACTGGCGAACCGCGTCCTTTTGACGGCGAGTCGGCCCGCTAAAGTAGCCGCGATAGGTCCATTCCCGGCCAACGTTGTCGCCTTTGGCGCTGCTGGTGCCGATGAAAAAGAGGTTGCCGTAAATCGGCACGCGGGCGCGGAAGCTCTCACGCGTCGCCTCCTCGTTGACGCCGCGGAGCACATAAATCAGGCTCACGCAGGACACGACGAACAGGCCGACCGTCATCAGGCCCGCGTAGCCGAAAAATCGGCCGAGCACGACCTCGAATTTTTCGACCGGCTTGGTCACGATCGTATGGATCGAGTTGTTCTTCACGTCGTTGGGAATGCTGAAGGAACCCAGCAGGCCCGCCGTCAAGAGAAACAGCGGCGTCATCGACCAGTAGACGACGCGCACATAGTTGCGAAGTTGATTTTCCGGCTTGTAGGCGACGAACCAGTCCGCGAACAAAAAGACGATGGCCATGGCGCCGAAGACCCAGATGACCCGGCCACGAACCGCTTCCTTCCAGCTCAGGCGTGCGATGGCCCAGATGCGCGACCAGGCGATGCGCGTGATCAGATCGAAGACGATGGGCGTGAGAGCCACGAACAGCGCGAGGGCGCCGCACAGCGTCATCAGCCAGTCGCCGATTGTAAACTGGTCCTGCATGCGACCACGCGGCAACAACATTCGCAAGCCTGGAACGCCCGCGAGATCGCCGACCCAGACGAGGAGCAAGAACGCGTAGCCCAGGGCGGCAATGCCGACGCAGATGCGCAACAGGCCGATCAGGGGCCGAATGGCATTGGCGAGGTTCCACAGCGGTGATTCTTGCGTATCGCGCGACAGGATCCCGGCGAGCACGACGATGCCGACGCCCAGCGCCGCGACACCGCCGGCATTTTGCAGCCAGGAGACGAGGGCATCGGGCATTTGCGCCCACGTCATGGGTTCGCGATCGATGACCAGGCTCGCGAAGAAGTTCATGGATTGGATTCCCGCATCTTTCTTCGTTTAGCGCTCGCGTGGAAGCGCCGGGCCACGGGCGCTTCAAGGCGGGCGCTAAACGAAGAGGTAATTGCCAACAATGAGATTACTGCTTGATATTGGTTTCGCCTTCGGCCGCGCCGACGAAGGCCTTTGCCTTGCCATCGTCCACGTCCGGCATGTAGCGCCGGCCGGGGTGCGCCTTGCTCTCTTCGATGATCTTCAAGAACAGCGCCTCGAGCGTCGTCGTCGGATGGCCGATGAACTCGATCTTGCCGCCGTGCTTCGCCAGCAATTCTTCGAGATCGCGCTGCAATTGTTCGTTGAGCTGCACGCCGGTCGCGCGCAATTCCAGGCGCTGCACATCTTCGAGCAGTTTCTTGACGCTGTCGAGCTTGCGCAATTCGCCTTCACTCAAGATGGCGACGCGATCGCAGATGTCCTGCACGTCCTCCAGTCGATGGCTGCACATGATGATCGTCTTGCCTTCGTCGCGAAGTTTGATGATCAGATCTTTCATCCAGCGCGTGCCCAGCGGATCAAGGCCGGAAGTCGGCTCGTCGAGAATCACCAGTTCCGGATTGTTGATCAGCGCTTGCGCCAGGCCAATGCGTTGCCGCATGCCTTTCGAGTATTCCTTCAATGTTCGTTTCTTGTCTGCTTTGAGGCCGACGGTTTCGATAAGTTTCTCGGCCCGTTCGCGGCGCACGGCGGGGTCGAGCTTGAAGAGTCGGCCGTAGAAATCGAGCGTCTCTTCCGCGTTGAGAAAGCGGTAAAGATACGATTCTTCCGGCAGATAGCCGATGCGTTCGTTTTTGCGGACTTCGCCGGACGGCATGTCGAAGACGAGGGCGTCGCCGTCCGTCGGGAAGAGCAAGCCCAGAAGGAGCTTGATGGTCGTGGTTTTGCCGGAGCCGTTGGGCCCGAGCAGGCCGAAGATTTCGCCGCGATAGACTTGCATGTTGAGGGCCCGCAGCGCGACCTTTTTCTCGCGGCCCCAGAAGTCACGGTAAATCTTGGTCAGTTTGCGCGTTTCGACGACAATTTCTTTGCTGGCCATTGACCGGCGACCTCAATCAAAGCGACGACGCTCAAAAGTTGTTCGCGCCTGCATCTCCTACGCAGGCGCCGCCGCAAACGTTCGCGGCGGCCATGGATTTTCTTAGGGACCCGTGGTGCGTGCGTCTCGTCTGTCCCTGTGAATTTACGAAGTAAAATGGCGATCGGTGCGGCCTTGCGCCCTTGTTGAATGCGGTTCGATTCGTAAAACGAAGGTCTGGCTTTTTCGCGATCAAGGAGCAAAGCATGAACGGCCGACCACGAACGAAAGCGTCGAAAAAAAGGCGCATGGAAGTGAAAAAACAGCGTCGATTGAAAAAAACGTTGAGCCGCGTGATGCCGATGTTGTCGCGCCGGCCGAAAAAAGCGAAGGCGTAAAGCGAGCCACGGGGTTTATCCCCGTGGAATTGAGTCCCACACCACGGGGATTAACCCCGTGGCTCGCCGTCCGAATTAGCCCTTTTTGGGCGGCCGTTTGTACGGCGTCGGCTGCTGATGCACCGGTTCCTTGAGCGGTTCGGCCTGGTCGAAGCGAATCGTCTTGCCGCCGATTTCGAGGTATTTCCCACTCGTCGGCGCCGGCTTGAACGGCAAGAACACCGGCCTGTCATTTCCGTGCATGTCTGACTTCTTTTCCTGTTGCCGCGCGTGAATCAACGCGAATTGATGCTGCTGCCAAAGTAGGCGAAACGCTTGTGCGCCGTGATTTTCGAACAGGGCCGCCCGCAATTTCGTCGTCGCTTCGTCGTAACGCCCCTCGCGGCGAAGCACCTGGGCCACCTCGCCGACGATTTCCGCGTCCGTTGAAGCCAAGTTGTATGCCTTGCGAATCGCCTTCAAGCCATTCTTCACTTTGCCGATCTTGAAGAGGTACGAGCCGAAATCGATCCAGTACGCGGCGTTGTCGGGCTCCAGTTTGACCGCCTCTTCGAAATACATTTCCGCGCGTTTGAGCGGCGTGTCTTCGTCCTCTTCGATCGCGATACCCATCAAATAATGATTGCGCCCGTCGAGCGGCCGCAGCGCAATTGCCGCGGTGAGCTGGCGGCGGGCTTCCTTGTAATTCTGCCGTTGAATATGAATGTCGGCGCGAAGCGAGTACAGCTCTTCGAGCACGTATTCGGGCAATTTGCGAAAGCCGGCGAGTTTGGTGAGTGGGACGAGCGCTTCCGTAAAGCGCCCCATTGTGACCAGATTGCGGCCCGTGGTAAGCAAAATGTCTACTAAGTTGAGCGTCCTGCTCATGGGAGTGCCTCCGTGCGGCGACGCGCGATGCAACCATGCAAACGCGGCGAGATGCGATTATAACGGGGACGCGGATTCTCACAATAGGTCATTTTACTTACACCGCTTGCGGTTTCGCGCTCCCGGCGCCATGAGAGCGCGAAACCGCGGCGCGTCACGCCAAACAGTCCTTCAAGACGCGGACCCCATGAGCAATGTCCGCGACGCGCTGTTCCTGATTGCCGACCTCGCGCTCGATGCACAGCGCCCCCTTGAAGCCGACCTGCTTGAGCGTGTCCACGAACTTCTTGATGTTGACCTGCCCCTGCCCAAGCGGCACCTCCTCACCCCACGTGCCGGGCACTTTCGTACGATTGGCGTCCTTGACGTGAACGCTGCGAATATCGGGGCCAAGGATCTCAACGGCGCGGATCGGATCGCCCATGTCGTAAAGGATCATGTTGGCCGGGTCGAAATTGATCTTCAGGTTCGGACATTTCAAATCGTCGAGCGTACGCCGCAACAAATCGGCGCTCTCCTGCCCCGTCTCGAATGCGACGGTGATGTTCTTCTCCTTCGCAAGCTGGCTGACTTTGGCGAGCGTGTCGAGAAACGGCTTGCGATCGGGATGCCCCGGCTCCGGCAAGAAGCCCGCGTGCAGCATGATGTCGGACAGGCCCAGCGCCACGGTGCGATCGAGGGCCCACTTGAAGCGTTCGAGACGTTCGGGCCGCGTCGCGGGATTGCCGAAGCCGCCGGAGTGTTCGATGGTTTTCGGCGTCGTGTAATCTTCGCCGGGGAAGCCGAGCATGGCGCCGGTCATTCGGAAGCCGGCGGCCCTGGCGGCGGCGGGCATGTTGTCGCCTTCGTCCCAGGACGCGTGATGCGGATCGCCGCACGCGATTTGCACGACGTCGATGCCGAGGCCGGCCATCAATCGTTTCAGTTCGGGGACGTTCTTGACTTGTAGCGACCAACTGCAAACGCCGATCGCGAGGGGTTCTATGGCCATTGGAAAACTCCAAAAAACAAATGTCAAAATTCAAACAAATTACAAATCACAAGGATTCAAATTGCAAACAAAATCAGCGCCGGCCCACGCTGATTGTTTATTGGGATTTGGGATTTGTTTGAGTTTTGCGATTTGAGTTTTGGATTTTATCCAACTGCCGGTTCGATGCGCACACCGAGCGGCCCCAGATTTTTGCCGCCGGCTTTCGTCTCGTGAAAGCTCAGCATCTGTTCCAGCTTCAGCTCCGCGACTTCTTTCGTGCCGGTCCAGACGATCGCCTGGCCGCCGTTGTGGGCCTGCATCATGAGCTGAAACGAGCGTTCGACGCTGTAGCCGAGCGCTTTTTGCAGAACTTCGATGACGAACTCCATCGAGTGATGATCGTCGTTCTCGAGGATAACGTTGTACGGCGGAATGCGGCGTGTTTTCACTTCTTCGTCAACCGTCGGTGCGGTCGTCGTCCCGGCTCTTACGCTCATGACGCGAACTCCACGGGGAGGCTGGGGCTATTTTCAAGATAGCTGACGAATGGGACAAGGCCAAATGAAAACGGGACTAGCGAAGCCACGGCACGACTTCCGACGAAAGAAACCACGGCAGGCTTGTACTCAGATGGCTGCCCGTGCTCACGCCTTCGCGCAGCATGCGCGGCGTGAATGGCACCTGGATCAAGCGCATGTACATGGCGCGATCTTGTTCGTCGATCCGTTCGGGAAGCGTGAAGCCCGTCAGGCCGGCGCTGTTTCCATAGTAGCGATCGATGGTGCCGAACTGACTGGTGCCGAGGCCGAGAATCAGCCGATCGTTGTGCGAATGGAACGACACGATTTCGCGGCGCGTCGCCGAGAGCGCGGGGCGCAGATCGAAGTTCGGCGCTACCGCGGGCGACAGCAATATCACCCGTTCGACGCATCCAGGCGGCAACTTTTGTAGTGCATACAACACGAGCCCGGTGCCGCCGCTGCGTCCGACGACGTAGATGGGCCGCTCGGGTTTCTTGGCCCGATGGTCCTTGATCAGCGCCGCCAGTTCATCGGCTTTCTTGAGGATGTGCTGCGTGTCTTGCAAATCGCGGAGGAATTGGCCGACGCCGTGCGTCCAGTTGAAATGATGCACCTCGTGCGGCAAGCCGGCTTTTCGAAGCGCGACTTCGGCGCTCTTGCCCATGAGATCGACGCCGCCGATTCCTTCGACGAGGAAGACGATGCCCGGTTCGGTCGTTGTGGGTTTATTTTGAGCGTTCGCGATCGCCGGTAAAGAATGCAACGCCAGGGCCAGTAACAGGAACGTGCGAAGAAATGACATCAGCGACTCCCGATTATGTACTAATTACTGAGTGCCGCGTTCCTATGCCGCCTTCCGCAATTCCTCGGCGGGCGCGACGGCCACCGCCGAACCGCGCCACACCTGCCAGATCGGCACAGCCCAGAACGACAGCGCCACAAACAACGAGACGCATCGATCCTTCAGAATCTCCAGTCCCGGTAAGTACGCCACCGCCATCGTCGCGACAAAAATCCAGCACATGGCGGTCATCGGCCACGGCACGTGAATCGTCGCCTGATCCTGCCAAACGTGAGCCAGGAGTCCCATCACGATCGGCAAGCAGAACAACAGATAATGTGAATGGCACACCGGGCTGAAGATCGCCATCAGTAATATCAAGCCGCCCAAGACGTGAGCGATGCGCGTCGCGCCGTCCACGCGTGGCCACAGCGTCACAAACGTCGCGGCGACGCCGAGCAGCACATACGCGATCTTGCCGCCGAGCGTCATTTCCGCCGGCCTTTCGCTGACGTTGGGATGCATCCAGTTGTGAATCGCGTTGCGCACGCCGACCGATTCCGTTGCATTGACGCCGCCGAGAATCTCGTCCTTGCGCGACTCGTCCGTGTTGAGCTTGAGAAGCGGTCCGAAGAACACGCGGCCATAGGTTTGATAATGCGTCAACGTTTGTTCCGGCCCGAACGTGACAAGTGGAATCACCGCCAGCCCGATAACGCAACCGACCGCGCAGCCGGTGAGCGCTTTGACATCGCGTTTCCAGAGCGGATAGACAAGCAGGAACGCCGGGATCACCTTGATGCAAATCGCCAGCGCCAGCCAAAGCCCGGCGCGGAAGTTGTTGCCGCGAATCCAACCGGCGAGGGCGAAGCACAATGACGCCAGGATGATAATATTGACCTGGCCGCGCACCAACGTGTGGCCGATGGGCAGAAAGCAAACGGCGATCGGCAACAGGCGCAGCGCCCACCAGCGCCGGCAGAACCGCGGCTGTTCGCCGAGGCGCGTGCGCTCCTCCAGGGCCGAGGCGAGCGCGTGCACGCCGAGGAACAACGATAACACATTGATGAGAAAGCAAACGCCGACGGACGCCCAGTACGGCAAATAGCCGTCCTTATCCATGCCGCGCGGCGGATCGGCGAGCGGTGTCATCAGGATTGCGTAGAGCGGCGGGTAATTGTAGTGCCAATCGTTGTCGGACTTGACGGCGTAAAGATCTTCGCCATTGCGCACGGCCCATCCGGCTCGCAGAAAACAATCAAGGTCGCCCATGCGCCGCAACAAAAAAGCCGAACGCATCTCGACGATGCCGCCCAGGATCGGCAACACCAAGAAGAAGAAGACATAGAGCAGGCATCGCTCGAGACTCGACAACGATTTGGTGGCCGCCCATTGCATTGGGTTAGCATCCCTGGAGGACGTGTCAAAAACTTCAGGCCGCCTCGCGGCGCGATTCCACTGGCAACGCACTGAGATACGTTTCCTTCAACAAATACACTGGCCGCTGCTTGACCTGTTCGTGGACGCGGCCCACGTATTCGCCGAGCACGCCGAGCGAGCTGAGCACGCAACCGATGCCCGCGTTCACAATCAGCATCAAATAATGCCAACCGGCGTTGCCCGAACTCTGCACGCTCGCGACGAGCGCGAGCAACGCATGCACGACGGCCAACGAAAAGAACGCGCCGCTCAGCCAGAGCGGCACGCGAAGCGGCGTGCGCGAGAACGAAAACAACCCGTCCCCCGCGAGCCGAAGCATGCGCCGCAGCGTGTATTTGCTTTTGCCGGCGTGACGTTCGTCCGGCTGAAACGGACACTCCTTGACGGAAAATCCCAGCCATTGCACGAGGCCGCGGACGAAGCGATGCTGCTCCTTCAACTGCAACAGCGCCTGGAGCGCCGTGCGCGACAACAGGCGAAAGTCCGACGTGGCAACACGTATCTCCGTGTCGCTCATGCGCTGCAGCACCCGATAAAACAGCGACGAACTCAGACGCTTGAACCACGACAGCCGCTCGTCGTCCGCGCGAATCGTGATGACGATGTCGTGGCCCCGTTGCCAGTGTTGCAGCAATTCTTCCAGAACCTTTGGCGGATGCTGAAGGTCCGCGTCCATCGAAATGACGGCGTCGCCGCGCGCATGCTCCAGGCCTGCGGTCAGCGCGGCCTGGTGTCCGAAATTTCGGCTCAATGATAAGTAGCTGACACGTGAATCGCGGCGGGCAATCTCTTTGAGCACGTCCAAAGTGCGATCGGCAGAGCCGTCATCGACATAGATGATCTCGAAGCGAAACCGATTTTCGAGGCGTTGAAGCGCGACGCCGAGGTGTTCGTGAAAAATCGGCAGGACTTGCTCTTCCTGAAAAGCCGGACAGACGATACTGACGAACGGCAAGGCCCCGGGCATGCGAGACTCCATTCTCGGCGGGTACGGGAAACTGCGCGATTACAAAGAAATACCCATCTTTCGCGGGCAAGTCCAGACCGATCCTTTCGATACCCCGAAGGGGTTGCATCCCAAAGCCCAGGGTCGCGCAGCGCACCCTGGGAAACCTTGGTCAATCGATTGCGCTACCCCGAAGGGGTTGCATCAAATAGAAACGGCTGTTGATACAACCCCTTCGGGGTAATCCGTCTCAACTCGATGGTCGGACCCAGGGTGCGCTGCGCGACCCTGGGCTTTGGGATACAACCCCTTCGGGGTACATCCACTGCGTACATTCCCGGCGTTCTGAACTACGGTATTCTCCCTTGCACGATTTCTGTCGTCAGGTTATGAATGCGGCCGCGGGGAACGTATTCCCCAAATTGCCGCTTTTGACAGTCAGGGAGGACGCATTGAGCGCGAACGCGATCCAAGCGTGGTGGAATGCGCAATCGCGCTGGGTCAAAGCCGCGTGCGCCGCCTGGGTTGGCCTGTTGCTGTTCTTTAGCGTGCGCGTCCTGATCAACCCGGTTTCCAAAACGGTTTATCCCATCTACAGCGCTTCGGGCACGTTCTGGATCGATGGCATCGATTTGTACGCCCCGGATCGCCCCGAATCGGCGCAAGGCGGCTATCGCTACAGTCCAACGTTCGCGATCCTGTGTATTCCATTCGCCATCCTGCCCGACGGCATCGGCGGCGTACTCTGGCGTCTGTTCTGCTCGGCCAGCCTGATCGGCGCAATCATCTGGATGGCACGGGTCGCGGCCATCAAACCGATGGAAAGCGATCCGATTGCCTGGCTCATACTCCTTTGCCTGCCGTTGTCCATCCAAAGCCTGAGCAACGGACAGGCGAACATCCTCATCGCGGCCACGCTCGTCGCCTCGATTCCCGCCGTCATGGAAAAACGTTGGAATCTCGTCGCCGTCCTCGTCGGCGTGGCGTTTGCGTGCAAGGTCTATCCGCTGGCGCTCGGCCTGCTGCTCGGCGTCCTTTATCCGAAGCAACTCGGCTGGCGTGTGCCGCTGGCAGTGGTGGTGACGCTCCTTCTGCCATTCGCGTTGCAACGGCCCGACTACGTTATTGAACAGTACGCGGAATGGTTTGCCGTCCTGCGGCGCGACAATCGCTCCGCCATCGTGCTCGATCAAGCATATCGCGATCTTTGGCTGCTCATTCGCCTTTATGGACTGCCGCTGACCTGGCCCATGTACGTTGGCATCCAACTGGCTTCGGCCATCGGCGTCGCGTTCTTGTGCTGGCGTCGGCAACGCACCGGCTGGTCGCAAGAGCAGCTTTTGACATCGACATTGGCGCTCGCCGCCGCGTGGATGATGCTGCTCGGCCCGACGACGGAATCGTGCAGCTTCATCCTGATGGCGCCGTCGTTGAGCTGGTCGATCGTGGAAGTGCTTCGTTCCGGCGCGTCGAAGAGCCGAGTCGGTTTGTTGGCCGGTTGTTGCGCCTGCTTTATCATCGCCGCGGGCATGGCGAGCGTGCATCGGCTCATCAATATCCACGCGTTTGGCGCGCATTCGTGGGCGTGTGTGTTTTATTTTGGCTTCTTGTTGACGGAACGACGCGCGACTGCGGAGATAGCGGTGGCGCCGGAATTGGAACGGCGACTGGCGGCTTAATGCCAATGTAGTCATCACGCTCCGCGTGATGTCGTTCGGCTTGACTCAAAGACAGAATTGTATGATTGGGGATGCGCCCAAACTCCATCACGCGGAGCGTGATGAGTACATTGGCCCGCCGCGCCCGAACAAAAGCTCCGTCGGCGTCGTCAAATGAAAGCCCGCTTCATTCGCGGCTCTGAGAAATGCGGGATCCTGCAACCAGCGCCATTCGTTGACGCGCTGTCGCAACAGGCCGTCCGTCTCCGTGCAGTCGCGGCCGATCAACGTTGGATCATGTAATCCCGGATGGCACATCAATTCGACCACCCGGCCCGGCACCGTCTTCAACCACGTCGCGAAAAACTTCGGATCCTCGACGCGAGCCGGGTTCGTCAGCCCGGCGAGCCAATCGTTGCCCGGAAAACCTTGCGCTTCCTGCATACGACTCATGCGGCGGCCGAGGCTATTGAGAACCACCCGCTTCACGCGTGCGCCCGATATCTTCGGCAGCACCGACCACGGCTCGCGTACCCGACGCACGTATGGCCGTACCGACAGGTGCGAAAGAACATCCAACAAGATTTTGCCCACCGGCGGAAACAGCGCGATGTGCTGATGAAAATTCACGAAGCGCGGCGGATGGCCGACCAGCTCGGTGAAGCGTTGCAATTGCAGGCTCAGCTCAAGATGAATTTCCTTGGCGTCGAATCGGCCGAACATCCAACGTTTCAAAAAGGAACCGAGCGGCCATAGCGTGCCGTCAGGCCGCACGAGGCTGGGAATCTGCGCGGGTTCGGCGACGGGTGTGTCAAGCGTGAGATTGGGATGCCAGCCGAGTTCCAGCGGCGAGCCGAGCTTTCGCCATTGCCTGATTGCATCGACGCTCGTCGGCGTATTGACCAAAAACGCGGAGCCGGACAGAACGCCCGCCGCGGCAACCTGGAGAATCCCCGCGGTGGTTTGGGCGCCGATGCCGAAATCGTCGGCGATGACCAGAAGCTGTCGCGATGGTTGGTTAGGCATGAAGTCCCGCTATTACTGATCAGGAAAGGAAAGCGCGACTTGCCGGGAGGGCGAGGCTCCCGCCGAGCCGCGAACCTCGAAAAAAACGGCGCCCAAACGGCTCGCCCTCCCGAGGCAACCTTATTCTTTCCTGATGATCAGTAAACCCTGTCCCGCAATCGGAATGAAAAATAACGATGCGCTTGATCGTTGTCTAGGCCGAGTGCACAAAGCCAATCTTTCCTGCTTGACCTGGGAACGCAGTGAAACTACCTACGCCGCGTAATTGAGGTAATCGTCGCGCGCATCCTCATAAAAGGTGTTCAACAACGTATTGCGAACACCGGCGCCGGCCGGTAATTGCTCCCGCCCGTGCCAGCTCTTGCGCGTGATCTTGTTGTTCACGACGAAGGCGTACGCACTGTTCGGCTGGAACGGAAACTGTTTGACCTTTTCAAAGCGATGCTGCCATCCGCCGAACGGCCACGCCAGGAGTTTGCGTCGATAAAGGGCGGTGCCGAGGTCAAGCTGGCTGTCGTCGGCCGGCAGATAGAAGTGCATGGTGATGACTTTCTTGCGCGTGTCCGGATGCGGCGGAATCTCGAAGCCTTCGGTCTCGCGATAGAGCGTGGGCCGCGAATGGCCGCTCAACTGGGGGGCCTGCTCCTCGGGCACGCCGTAGCGAAAACTCAGGTCGGCCGACAATTTGCGGAACATCGCGCGTTTGACATCTTCCGCCGCCAACGCCGACGCCATCGCGCCCCAGAATTGTTGTTCCGACGCGGACAACTCCGCCAGGCCGGTCTTGGACAGCGCGTACATCGATCGGACATGCTGGCCGTTGCCGTAATGCCGATCCGCCGCCCGTGCATACACGTCCGGCGACGGCAGGCCATTCAACATCTTTTGATAGATTTCGTTGGGGAAAACGTTTTCCAGATAAACGTGTCCAAATGGCTCCTGAATCGCTTCGGCGCCGTCGATGCAGCGTACGAGATGATCAACGACGGCAGTACGGATTTTGTTTTTCGCGTCCATGCGATGCTCCCCGGCAAGATATGGCGACGGATCATTCCGATTCTGTGCTATCGGCGCGAGAGCCATGAATCTTTAGACAATTGTTAAGAAAAACTCGATTCGTTTCGCCAAAACGCTTTTCGTAACACCAAAACGCGTTTCATTTCAAGGGGATGGGGGTCGATGAAACGAGTTACGAAATGGCGGCGGCAAATACGGAGCCATTTGTCGCATTTTGACATTCGCGCGTTGAGGCCAAAGGTCAACAAATCAACGAAAATCGACCCCTCCGCGGTTTGCTTGCGTAGGAAACTTAAGGTACGCTTAAAAAAGCAAACGAGGTTGCCGGTTTTGGCGGCAACTTTGGAGGCAAGCCGAAACGTCTCGGCCTGGATCGAACGCCTTTCATCCTCGAAAGGGCAAAACCGCCGAAAGACGGTGACGCAAAGCGATGGGCCTTCGCCCGCCGGTTGCCAATCGCGGCCGGCGCTGGACAGGTCGCCACGCTGCCGAAGGGGTGGACTGGCCAAAAACCCGTCCGTCCCCGGATGTCGCCTGGTGTGACATCCGCACGATCCGGGGACCGCTCAGGCGGTTACGTATCGGCTTGCCTTGCTTTTTGCGCCCGCTCATCTCAAAACCAAAAAACAGCCGCAGATTCACGCAGATCAACGCAGATTTGAAAAAATGCCCGACTTCCAAATTTGAATCTCAGTTCCGACACAGGCTTGCTTTTTTCCTAGCATTACCTGCGAATATCTGCGTTCATCCGCGGCTGCTTTTTTCGTATTAAGGAAACCAATATGAGCACGCGCATCCGCTGGCTCGGCCACTCTGCCATGGCGCTCGAAACCGCGGGATTCCATGTCCTGATCGATCCCTTCTTGACCGGCAATCCCAAGGCCGCCATCTCCGCCGATCAAGCGAAAGCGGACTTCATTCTCATCTCGCACGGGCACGGCGATCACGTCGGCGATTCGATCGCGATTGCGCAGCGCACCGGCGCCACGGTCATCAGCAATTACGAAATCAGCGTCTGGCTCGAACAAAAAGGCGTCAAGAAAACGCACGGCCAACAGCACGGCGGCGGCTTCAATCACCCCTTCGGTCGAGTGAAATTGACGCTCGCCTTTCACGGCTCCGCACTGCCCGACGGCGCCAACGGCGGCAACCCGTGCGGCTTTCTCATCTACTTGAAGGACGGCAAGAAGATCTACTTCGCCGCCGACACCGGCCTGTTCGGCGACATGCGTCTGATCGGCGAAGAAGGCATCGATCTCGCGATCCTGCCGATCGGCGACAATTATACGATGGGCCCCGACGATTCCATTCGCGCGATCAAGCTGATCCAGCCGAAAAAGGTGATGCCGATCCATTTCGACACGTTCCCCGTGATCGCTCAGGACGCCGACGCCTGGGCCGCACGTGTCAAGGCCGAGACCGCCGCCGAGCCGACCGTGTTAAAGCCTGGTCAAGACATGGACCTTTGATGTTTACGATTGTGTTTACGTTTAGCGCTCGCATGGCGCCACGCGAGCGCTAAACGTAAACAGCCTCCCCTTCTCCCCGCAGCACATTCATATATGATGAATCTTTTGCCGGATAGCTTCTCAACGGTCCGCCGGCCATGACTGACACGCTTCGCATCGGTTTTCTCGGCGCCGGAAAGATGGCGACGGCCCTGGCTAAAGGATGGATCCAAGCCGGCCTGGCTGCCATCAAAGACGTATGCGCCAGCGACCCCGTCTCGGCCGCACGCGATCACTTCACCAAAACAACCGGCGCCCCATCCCTCGCCGACAATCCGCGCGTCGTCGCCCAGAGCGAACTCGTCGTGCTGGCCGTCAAGCCGCAAAACATGGCGAGTTTGTTGAGTGAAATCAAACCGCACGTTCAAGCCAAGCATCTGTTGATCTCGATCGCGGCCGGCGTCACGCTTCAACAACTAACGGATGCCGTCGGCGCCGATCGCCGCATCATTCGCGTCATGCCGAACACGCCGTGCCTGGTCGGCGCCAGCGCGTCAGCGTTCGCCGCATCGCCACATGCGTCGAAGTCGGATGTCGAGACGACCGAGCGTTTGCTCAACAGCGTCGGCCGCGCAGTACAAGTGCCGGAGAAACTGCTCGACGCCGTCACCGGCTTGAGCGGCAGCGGGCCGGCGTTCGTCGCGGTCGTCATCGAAGCCCTCGCCGACGGCGGCGTCCGCATGGGCTTGCCGCGCGATCTGGCGAACATGCTCGCCGCCCAGACCGTGCTCGGCTCCGCGAAGCTGCTGCTCGAGACCGGCCTGCATCCCGCTCAGCTCAAGGACATGGTCGCCAGCCCCGCCGGCACAACCATCGCCGGCTTGCACGCCATCGAACACGGCGGTGTGCGAGCGGCGCTGATGGACGCCGTCGAGGCGGCGACGAAGCGTTCGATTGAACTAGGAAAAGTCGCCGGCTAATCGACATCAAGCAACAACCATTGACAGCGAGGTCCCATGAATTCCATTCCGGACACGGAAAACGTCCTCATTTTTGACTTTGGCTCGCAGTACGCCCAGCTCATCGCCCGCCGGGTGCGCGAGCAGCATGTCTTTTGCCAGCTCGTCCGCGCCAACGTCACGGCCGATCGCGTGCGCGAATTGAAGCCAAAAGGCATCATCCTCTCCGGCGGCCCGGCGAGCGTTTACGAAAACGGCGCGCCGCATTGCGATCCGAAAATCTTCGACCTCGGCATCCCCGTCCTCGGCATCTGCTACGGCATGCAGCTCGCCGTTCACTTGCTCGGCGGCAAGGTCGTTCCCGAACAACATCGCGAGTTCGGCCGCGCCCATGTTCGTGTCAATGAATCGACCGGACTCTTTGCCGGCATGCCCAAGGAATTAACGGTCTGGATGAGCCACGGCGATCAAGTGAAAATCGTCGATCGCGAATACATCGCGCTCGCGTCCACGGAAACCTGCCCGGTCGCCGCGATGCGCCATCCGTCGAAGCCGATCTACGGCCTCCAATTTCATCCCGAAGTCAGCCACACCCCCGACGGCACCAAGATATTACACAACTTCCTCTACGACATCTGTGGCTGCAGCGGCCAATGGAAGCTCGAATCGTTCATCGAGCAAACCGTGGCGGAGATTCGCCTTCGCGTCGGCAAGCATCGCGTCATCTGCGGCCTGTCCGGCGGCGTCGATTCGTCCGTCGCGGCGGCTCTGTTGATCAAGGCGATCGGCAATCAGGTCGCGTGCATCTTCGTCGATAACGGCCTGTTGCGCAAGGGCGAATCGGAAGCCGTGCAGCGTACGTTTCGCGATCACTTCAAGGCCGACCTGCACACCGTCAACGCCCGCGATCGTTTCCTCAAAGCGCTCGACGGCGTCAGCGATCCGCAAGAGAAACGCAAGATCATCGGCCACGTGTTCATCGACGTCTTCAAGGACGAAGCCCGCACCATCGAGAACGCGAAGTTCCTCGCGCAAGGCACGCTCTACCCCGACGTGATCGAGAGCGGCGCCGCGGCCGACGGCCCCGCCGCGACGATCAAGACGCACCACAACGTCGGTGGCTTGCCGAAGGAACTCGGTTTCGAGTTGATCGAGCCATTGAAAGATCTGTTCAAGGATGAAGTGCGTCGCCTTGGCCTTGAACTCGGCTTGCCGGAAGCGCTCGTCTGGCGGCATCCATTCCCCGGGCCGGGCTTGGCGGTGCGCTGTCTCGGCCCCGTCAGTCACCAGCGGCTCGAAGTATTGCGCGCCGCCGACGCGATCGTCCTGGAGGAACTGAAGCAATCGGGCTGGTATCGCAAGACCTCGCAAGCGTTCGCGGTGCTCTTGCCGGTACAATCCGTTGGCGTGATGGGCGATTATCGCACCTACGAAAACGCGGTCGCCATCCGCGCGGTGCAGACGGACGACTTCATGACCGCGGACTGGTCGCATTTGCCATACGAGTTGCTCGCGAAGATTTCGACGCGCATCATCAACCAGGTCAAGGGGGTGAATCGCGTGGTTTACGATATCAGCAGTAAACCGCCGGCCACGATCGAGTGGGAATAGCGCCGCTTGCGGCTTAGCGCTCGCTATAATTACAATGTCAAATTTGCTACACCGCAAGCGGCGAGGAGACAACGATGCGCTTCACCAAAATGCAAGGCTGCGGCAACGACTACATCTACCTCGACTGCTTCGCACAAAAACCGCCGCCCAACGCGCCGGCGCTCGCGCGCAAAATCAGCGATCGCCATTTCGGCGTCGGCTCCGATGGGCTCATCCTCATCGCACGCTCCGAAAAAGCCGACGCGCGCATGATCATGTTCAACGCCGACGGCAGCGAATCGGAGATGTGCGGCAACGGCATCCGTTGCGTCGCGAAGTACGTCTACGATCACGGCATCGCCGTAAAGCCGACGTTGACCATTGAAACTGGCCGCGGCGTATTGACGCTGGACGTTGAAACCAAGGCCGGCAAGGTCGAGCAAGTGCGCGTCGATATGGGCGAGCCAATCCTCGAAGCCGTCAAGATTCCGACGACGCTGCCGGGCAATCCGCCGATCGGCGTCGCCCTTCCTGGCTTCGACCTCAAGGCGACCTGCGTGTCGATGGGCAATCCGCATTGCGTCATTCATGTCGATGAAATCACCAAGCATCACGTTCATGAGATCGGGCCGCAGATCGAGAAGTTGCCGTTGTTCCCGCGCAAGACCAACGTCGAGTTCGTCAAAGTCAATCGCCCCGACGACGTGTCGATGCGCGTCTGGGAACGTGGCTCCGGCGAGACGATGGCGTGCGGCACCGGAGCGTCGGCGGTTTGCGTCGCCGGCGTGCTGGCCGGGCGAAGCGAGCGAAAAGTGACGATCCATTTGCTCGGCGGCGATCTTCAATTGCTCTGGTCGGAAAAGGACAACCACGTGTACATGACGGGGCCGGCCGTCGAAGTCTTCAGCGGGGAATGGGTGGATTAGGGGCTTGCCGTTTAGCGCTCGATGACGCCAATCGATTGCAAACGATTTTGCGAGCGCTAAACGCCAAGCTAGCAGAACACGGAGGTTCCCGTGAAAATCCGCAATCCCACCGTCATCAAGTGGATCGGCTTCCTCGGCGCTATCATCATTCGCATCTGGATGAGCACGCTCGCCTATCGTTATCGCCCTCTCGGCCGAAATCTCGATCCGTGCCGCGACGACTTGAAAGGCCAATTCCTCTACACCTTCTGGCACGAAAACATCCTCGTCCCGTGCTACCAATATCGCCGGCGGAAAATCCAGGTCCTCATCAGCGAACACGCCGACGGCGAGATGATCGCCCAGGTCTGCAAGCACATCGGCTACGGCACGATCCGTGGTTCCAAGACGCGCGGAGGCTTGAAGGCGATGCGGGCGATGATCCGCGCCGCCGCCGATTGGCACATCGCCGTCATGCCCGACGGCCCGCGCGGCCCGCGCCGCCACGTCGAACTCGGACTCATATATCTCGCCGCCAAGACCGGCTTGCCCATCGTGCCGATCGGCGTCGGCTACGACCGCCCGTGGCGGCTCAACACATGGGACCGCTTCGCTTTGCCGCGGCCGTTCAGCCAGACCGTCGTCGTCACGCTTGAGCCGGTCCACATTCCCGAAGACGCCAGCAAAGCCGAGATGGAGCGATATCGTCAAGAAATCGAAAAGGCGCTGGTTGAGGTGACCGATTTCGCCGAGCGGCTGGCGTCGCGGTAGGCGTTTTTTCCTGTACAATGAACGTCGAGCCTGCTAACTTCGTATTCTGCTGCGTGTTGATTTGCTCTTGCAATGAACCCAATCGCTGGATATCAACTCCGGTCCTAAACTCATGGCCACCGAAGAAGAAGCCGTCGTACTGGAACCTTACGAAGCCGAGGAAGACTCGGTAGACGAGGCGAAGCCGATCCGCTGGTGGGCCCGTTCGATCCTCTTGGTGCTGACGGCCCCGTGGATCGCGGTTTTCATCGTGGCGATCGCGCTTGATCCTTACGATTCGGACGACGGCGGCGCCCGAAAAATGGGCACGCACATGCAATTGGGTCTTCCCGATTGCAACTTCAAGGTGCTGACCCAGTTGCCCTGCCCGTCCTGCGGCATGACGACGAGCTTCAGCTTGCTCTTGCACGCGGACGTGTGGAACTCGATGCAGGCAAACTTCGCCGGCACCGCGCTGGCGGCTTTCGGATTGTTCTTCATTCCATGGGCATTGGCGAGCGCGTTCTTCGGGCGATTCATGTTTGTTCGCTCGCTGGAGATGGTGATCTTTCGGCTCGCGATTGTTTTCCTGGTCCTCCTGTTCGGACGCTGGGGACTGATATTGATCTTTGAGTTGTTGAATTAATTTTCGACGCCTCTCACGGAGGAGAGACGATGACACCGCAAACATCCCAATTCACTCGCATTCGGCGCTGGCTGCCGATTTTCGTCGCGACTGCAGCCTGGTTATCGATCGGCTGCAATCCGGCGATGCTGACCATGTTCCTGTTGCCCTTCGCCGACAACAAAAAGGACCCCGAGCACCTGCTCTTCGCGGCGGACAAGGAGATCACGCTCGTCGTTCTCTCCAAGTTCTCCGAAACGCAGACGCGACCCGAATACGCGCCGGCCGACATTGAATTCGGCGAAAGCGTCGCCGGCGCTTTTCGCAAGCGTTGCCAGGAGAATAAGCACAAGCTCAAATTGATCCCGCAACCGGATGTGCGTAGCCATTACCTGACACAGCTTGCCCAGGATGGAGACACGTCGCCCACCGCCATCGGCAAGAAGTTCAAGGCCGACTACGTCCTGACGCTCAACATCGATTCGTTCAGCCTGTATCAAAAAGACGCGTTGCCGAGGATGTATCGTGGCAACGCGCGGGTCAACATCGATCTGTACAACGTGAACGCCAAGGGCGAGGATCCGCTCGTTTACACCAAGAATTACAACGTCGAATTCACGGGCTCGCGCGGCGTGCCGATCGAGGTTGGCAACTCGAACCCGGCCGACTTCCGGCAATTGTTCGTTCGCCGCATGGCCCGCGACGTCTCGCGCATGTTCATCGCGTTTCCGCTCGACGAACTCAAAGAATGGGATTAAGCCAATGTACTCATCACGCTCCGCGTGATGGATTTGGGCCTCTTTCGTAGTAGGAAGCACCCTTCTGTGAACGATACGCATCTCCATCACGCGGAGCGTGATGAGTACATTGGGTCGTCGTCGATTAGCTATTTGCCATCCGATTTTTTCATGTTCGATTGGTGGATCGCTTCCAACAAATCCAGCACAATGACGCTCGTCAAGAAGCTGCGGGCCAAAAACTCCAGAATCAATTGCATCAGCGTTCCCGGTCGAAGAAGCGCCGTATCCACACTGAAGCCGACGAGGCGCAAGCCGCCGCCGTCGTCGAACTTTCGTGTGAAGACGAATGCAATGAAGATGACCATGCCGAATGCAAAAACGGCAAGGTGGATGCCGCGCGCCATGAGAATATTGCGAAACCACTCGGCGCCGGCGGGCTTCAAGAACCAGGGATAGCCGACCGTGTAGATGAGCGGCGCCGCGATGAAGAGCAGCGCCGCCAGGAGCAATAGGCCGTTGCCGATCATCTGCTGCAACGCCGTGAAGGCAATCCACGACACGACGACGTGCGCCGCCGCCGCCGCCGTCACGCCCCACGCGCCGACCGGCGACGACGGCCGCAGACTCTTGAACCAGAGCCCGCCGCGGATCGCTCCGGGCAAAAGCGCCATGAAGACGGCGAGCACACGACAATAGGACACGGCGCCGCCGAAGCGAATTTGGAAATCGTCCTCCCACCCCCGCCCCTCGGTCAGATATTGAGCGGGAACCAGCGCGATCAGAAGCGGCGTCGCGGTCCCGATCAACCAGCCGCCGATCAAGATCCAGCGCGACAAGCGCACGTTCGACCACAAACTCGCGGCCCCCAGCGCTGACAACGGCAACGCATAGAACGCCAGGACGCGCAATGCCTTCATGCCGACGCCGAACCAGTTGGCCGGGAACATCTCCGTTTCAATCATGGCGACGAGCATCGTCCACACCGCGGCAACCAGACTGACGCCGCCGACGGCAAATAGCGTCGTGCGTCGCCAGGCGGCGTACATGCGTTCGGTGCGGTCGGCCATGCCGGCGTCGGTGAGCGTTTCCTTCTCGGCGGGCGTCAGCGCGGTCTCGCGCAACTTGTAAGGGATGAATCGCCGCGCTTGCGTTTCGAGCACCGACATCATCGACGGTTCGTCTTCCGCCGGCTCGCGTTCGTCATCGGATTCGCCGCGCTCGGCCTCGGCACGCCTGGGGGCCTTGAACACCAGGCCGCGAATTTCCCGGGCCGGAGTCCATTTCGCCAGTTCCTCGTTCCAGACGAGATCGTCTGCCGCGACGTAGCCCGTTTTCGCCATCTCGCGCAATTGACGATCGGGAAATGGGCCGTAAACTTGATCGTCGCGCTGCAAGTACCAACTGACGACGGCCGGCGTGGTCGCCACAATCGCCGACTGCGCCGATTGGCCCCCTTGCAACGACCGGTCGTATTTCGCTTTGGTCTCTGCATCGAGCAGACACACCTCGGCGGCGGCAATCTGATTGAGCAGATCGGTGCTTTCTTTCGGATACTTCAAGCCGTACGGCCTCACCATACGCAAACGCGCTGCCGCCGCGTCGCTGATTTTTTGCGCATCGGCTTCGTACACGGCCAATCCCAAAAGGACATAATGACTAGGCGGACGCGGACCGTCCGGGACCTCAAGCCATTCACGATAGTAGTCGAGATTCTTGTCTGCCATCTTGGACCTGCTGGACGATTTCTGCTCCCCTCTCCCCTTGTACTCGAGGGGAGAGGGGCCGGGGGTGAGTCGTATAGTATCCCGCGCGAATTCTGAACTCATTGCAAGGGACGTAGATTTCGCATGGGATACTTTACCCCCTCACCCCCGGCCCCTCTCCCCCTGAGTACAGGGGGAGAGGGGAGAAAACTACTCATCGAACTTGATGCCGCGCAGCGTTTCCGTCGCGCTTTGCACTTCTTCCTCCGTCATGACGCCTTCTACCATCAACTCGAAGTTGTGACCGATCGGCTTGTTCGGCTCCTTGAAGATTTGCACTTCAATCTGCAACAGGCCATTGTCCTGAAACGTGAAGCCGACTTCGACGTTGGCGTCCTTCGGCAAATCCTTGGGCAAATCGGCAATGCTCAACATGCCGAGCCGGGCGCACATCTCCGGATTCTTGTGTTCGCCGAGCAGGATTGGCAGCGAGATTTTCCTTTGTCCTTCCTTTACCTTGAACGCGCGCGTCACGCGCGAACGCGTCGGCTGGTTCGCCTTCAGAATCACGCGGTTCATCAACGTGTTCGTCTTGACGTGATTGACAATCAAACCCAGCGCGTGCGAGTTAACCGTCTTGACGTCGATGTTCGTCGCCGGCGAGTTGCGTGCCGCATAGAGCGCCGCTCCCTTCGCGATCGCCACGTCCGGCGGCAGGCTGCGATCGAGCGTTCGCTTCGACACGCGCTGGATCATATTCGCGACCATCGGCATGCGGCTCGAACCGCCTACCAATAATATGCGATCGACGGAGCCCCAGGAGAGCTGGTTCTTCGTCATCATCTCCGTCAACGTCAGTTCCGAACGCCGCAACAGCCCCGTCGTCGCGGCTTCGAATTCGCCGCGCGGCAGCGGGATCGTGTAATCCTTGTCCTTGAAATGAATGACCACATTGGTTCGATTGCGTTCCGATAGCGCCGTCTTGGCTTCGATGGCCTTGAGGCGAATGTCCTGCAAATAGCCGAGGTCGTTGGCGTATTGCGGATGCGTGCCGGTCATTGCTTTGAGCTTTTCGTAGAGCAGTTCTTCGAGGGCGCGGTCCCAATCCTTGCCGCCCAGGCGATAATCGCCGTCCGTGGCAAGCACGGTGAATTTGCCCTTTTTCTCCGCGTGCAACGACATCACCGTCGCGTCGAACGTGCCGCCGCCGAGATCGTAAACGAGGACGGTTTCATCCAGGAAGACATTGTCGATGCTGGAAAAACCGCCGCCGGTCATGAGCGTGTGGCCGTATGCGACGGCGGCCGCGACCGGCTCTTCGACGAGATCGACCTCCTTCAAGCCCGCGATGTAGCCGGCGTTTTGCGTCGCCCGGCGGCATTTCTCGTCGAACACGAACGGCACGGAGATCACCGCGCTTTCGATCGGCCCAAGCTGGGCGGCGGCGCAGTCGAGCAGTTTCTTCACGATGATGGCGGACAGCTCTTCGGGGCGATAGCCCTTGCCGTCCACCTGGAACGAGTAATCCGCGTTGCCGATCTCGCGTTTGAACTCCTGCGCGATGCGCGTCGGATCGACGACGGCGTAACGAATGGCTTCGCTGCCGACGACGATATCGGTGGGGCTGCGGAAGTAGATCGCGGAGGCCATCGCGCAGCCACCATCGGGAAGGCGCAGCGCGTCCACGGTGCCCGCTTCGTCAACGTAGGCGAGCGTCGAGAACGTCGTGCCAAGGTCGATGCCGACGTAGTGGCGTTGTTTGGCCATCTTGAACATCCTCTGCCGCTTGCGGCTTAGCGCTCGCCCACTCCATTGCGAACGTTAAGCCGTAAGCGGATTACCCCACCTCCAGCGAATTTACGTACCTTTGCGCTTCGACAATCTCCGCCGTATTCATGCCGTGTTGCGATTCGAGCGTCGCGTTCGCCTCGCGCAATGTCTGCTTGGGATTGTCCGGATCCTTGACTGCGGCACTGACGCTGATCTTGCCGTCCTCCAGACACCGGAGCGACAGCGCCACGATCCAGCGCTTGTCAGTGTCCTTCGGCAGCCCATCGATGCGCACGCGGCCAATGTGATAGCACATCTTGACGTCTTCCGATTCGCCTTCGAGGATGTTCACGAAGATCGTGTCCATGCCGGCGCGCGTCGTCGGGATCGAGATGCCGCTAAGCCTGGGCAGCGGACTGTTCTTCGGAATCATCGGGTGCGCGAAGCTCTTGCCCTGACGCGTGCAGGCGAGCCGATACGAATGCGAATTGACGTTGATTACCCTGGGGCTGTTGGGCCGGCTCATGAGGTGAGCATAAACGGCAGCGCCATGAGCGACCGCTTCGTCGGCAGAAACGTCGCGGCGCGGCGGTTTGCCAGTTAGCGTAAGCAGCATGCGTTCGACCATCGGCATGCGCGTCGAGCCGCCGATCATCAGCACGGCGTCGATATCCGACCATTTGAGCTTGGCCTCGTCGAGAACGATCTGCGCGGTGTCCTTCGAGCGGCGCAAGAGGTGCGCGGTTCCCTTTTCAAATGTGTCTTGATTGATCTCCAGCATGGCGCGCTTGCCCTGAAACATCGCCGGGACCGTCACGTTCTTGCGCTCCGACAGGTGGTGCTTGGCAGCTCGAGACATCTGCATGAAGTCAAAGGCTCCGCGCGGGCTGGCGAGCGGATCGACACCGGTCTTGGTCTTGAACTGGTCGGCGAGGTATTTTTGCAGCCATTCGTCCCAGTCCTGGCCGCCGAGGCGGACTTCGCCTTCGGTAGCGAGCGTTCGGTACTCGCGGCCATGCGCGATTTCGAGCACGGTCGTATCGAATGTGCCGCCGCCGAGATCGTAGACGAGGATTCGCTCGGGCTGTCCATTCGTTGGTGCAATCTGCCCCGCGCGATGGGCCCAGGCGATGGCGGCGGCGGTCGGCTCGTTGATCAGGTCGATCACGTTCCAGCCGGCGATCGTTCCTGCGTTTTTCGTGGCGCGGCGGCGGCATTCGTCAAAATACGCCGGCACCGTGATCACCGCTCGCTGCGCCTCGCCGAGGTGCCGGCTCGCTTCCATTTGCAATCGCTTGAGCACCAGGGCGGAGAGCACTTCCGGACGAAAGCGGCGGCCGTCGATCGGTTCGGGAAACCAGTCGTCTCCCATCGCGCGCTTGAAGCACTCGGCGAATCGCTCCGGCGCATCCTGGGCCGCCTTCTTCGCCTGCTCGCCGACGACATACGAGTTGCCTTCGAAGTACACCATCGACGGCGTCAAGATTTCGCCCGTGAAGCTCGCGATGGACAATGGACGCCCCGCGGGATCCACGTAAGCCACCAGGCTGTTCGTGGTCCCCAGATCGATGCCGCAGATGGTCGGTTTCTTGGCCATTCTCTTGTTGGCCGCTTGCGGCTTCGTGTTCGCATGACGCCACGCGAACGCGAAACCGCAAGCGGCGAGTTTCCTAGGGTTTCGGTGTCAACCTCGAGATATTCAACTCAATGACCTCGGCGATCTTGTAATCGCGTTCGACGTCACGCGCCATCTTCAGGCCGATCTGCCATTCGGAAACCGCTTCCTTGACCTGGCCGATCTTTTCCAAACATTGCCCCAGCAAATGCCGGCCGAGGGAGCAATCCTTCATGCGCAGCCCCTCCTGATAGCAATCAAGCGCCTCGTCAAACCGCCCCAGGGCAAACAGGCACTGCCCGTGCAAAAAACATATCGACGGTGTCGCCTGGATATTGAGCGCCTTGGCGTTCTCCCTGAGAGCGTGCTTGAATTCGCCTTCGAGAAAGAAAATCTCCGCCCTCGCATGATGAATGCTCTCGTGACCCGGCGCGAGCTTCTGCGCGTAGTCGAGGGTATCGTACGCCTCAACCAGCAGCGCTTTCCTTTGGTAGTCCATGGCGTCTTCGACGAGGGTCGCCACGACGTCGTCGGGCCAAACGCAGCCGCGCAACTCCTGCGTCAGTTGATCGAGGCTGACGTAACGCTGTGCGGGATCCGCATGCATCGCCTTGGCGAGGATGCCTTGCAGTCGGCGCGACACGTCCGGCGCGACTTCGCGCATCGTCGCCGCCGCCTGAAACGACGGCGCCGGCTGACCGTGGCTGTACGCGAGCGCGGCCTTGGCATCAAGCGGCGCCTGCTTCGTCAATCGGCCATACATGAATGCGCCGATGCCGTAGATATCGGTCCGCAACGTCGGCGGCGCGGCCCAGCCCAGCGTCTCCGGCGCGAGAAATCCGAGCATCTCTTGATGCGCGTCGAACACGCTGTCCTTTTCGGCGAGCGCGACGGTCGCGCCGAGCCAAACGTGATCGATCAGCCAGCCGTCGCTCTCCCAGTGCAAGCTGTACGGATTGAGAAAGCCGTGATAGATGCCCAATCGGTGCAGCGCTTCCAACTGCCGGCACAGCACCGTCACTTGCTCCAGGAATGGATAGATGTCCTGCCCGGCGAGCTTCGTCGGCAACGGCAGTGGCGTGTGCTTTTGCGGCGGCGGCGAGTGGCGCGTTGACGGCGGCGCGTGAACCGACTCGGTTGTCGCCGCCGATTGCACGCTCGGCAAGACCACCGGCGCCATGCCTTTGGGCGCGGGCACAACGACGCCGATCATCTCCTCCGATTCGAACGCCTCCAGCGGCGCCGACACGCGCGGGTTGTCCGTTCGCACCGTGCGCAAGCGCCCCAGGCAATAGCCGGGCTGTTTCGTTTCATACATAAAAATACGTACTTGTCGCCCCGCCGTCTTGTCCATGTACAGGTTCGCCGGCCCCGCCCCCTCGACGCGCACAAACTGCGGCGGCACGGGATACATGCGGCTAAAACAGCGGCGCAAATCGGCGAGCATGTCCGCGGCGCGCTTGTAACGATTGTTCTCGCCTCCCTTGATGCCTGCCACCGGGTCCCACCACATTGCCCGCAGAATAACCTCGCTGAGCGCCGGCGGCACCGCGGGATTAACAAGGTGCGGCGCTTCCGGCATCTGCATAAATCGTTCGTCGTGATACCGGAATGGAAAGCAGCCGGTCGCCATTTCATAGAGAACAATACCTAGCGAATAAATGTCACTCGCCGAGGTGATTCGGCCAAACGAATACTCCGGCGCCAGGTACGGCAACGTCCCCGCCACGGTGACGTTTTGCGTCAAACGCTCGACGACTTTACTGATGCCGAAGTCGGTGAGCCGGGCGACGCCCTTATCATCCACCAGAATGTTTTCCGGCTTGATGTCGCGATGGATGATGTGCGTGCCGGGCGATTCTTCGAAATCGTGCAAGGCGCGCAGCCCGTCGGTAATCTGCAAACCCAGATGCAAAACTTCATCGACGGGCAGCGGCCGGCCATTCGTGTAGACGTATTCATCCTTCGGCTCGCCGCGGCGGATGCCCAGATGGCCGAGCCGTTTGCGCAGATCCTTGCCGCCGAATTCCATGACGACGAAGTAGCGATCTTCCTTCTGGTTGTTCCAGGTAATGACGTAGCGTTCGACGGCGAACAGTTGCACGAGGTTCGGATGGCGCAGGAATAGACGAATCTTCGAGAGGATCTCGCCTTCCGAAAGCAGCTCGCGCGTGGCGTCGTCGCGATTGGGTAGCTTGATGACCTTCGGGTGATTGCTCTCCAGGTTGTCGCGCACCAGGACCGCCCAGCCGAAGCCGGTCGGCTTCTTGTTCAAAAGCTCCACCTCGGTGTACTTGCCGGTGAAGCTGAACAGGGTGTCGCGTTCTTCCTTGGATTCGTACATATGATTATTTCCCGCCGCCGATTGTTTACGTTTAGCGCTCGCATGGCGCCATGCGAGCGCTAAACGGCAAGCGGTTATTTCAACAGCGCCGCCTTCTCGGCCTCGCCGCGCCGGCTCAAACGTTCATGAAGTTGGCGTCGGCATTCGTCGCGCTCGGCCTTGTCGTATTCGGCTTCCAGTCGATCCATGGCCTTTTTGACGTTCTGTGGATGATCCAGGTGCAAATAGAGATAATACGCCGCCGCGTTCAAAACGGGGGGCTTCAATGCCAAACAGCGATCGAATTCACCGACGGCCGCGTCGCGCTCACCGGCTTGCACGTGGGCCAGACCGAGCATGTAATGAAAGACCGCCGCCTCGCCAGCGGCGCCGTCGCTGGTTTTGGCCGCCTCGCCCGCCGCGGCGCGCAGCCACGGCTCGACGCTCTGCCAGTCGCGCGGCCACGAGTTTTCCATCTGCAGAACGGTGGTCCACATCGTTGGAAAATAATTGCTTTTCGCCCACGGCAGCACGCTCTTGAGCCCCTTGGCGCGCCGCTTCAAGACGCCCAGGCCAAGAAGCAATGACGGTGGTGGCGACGGCGGCGCGTGATTTTCGGGCGCGATCGTTTCGATCGGCGGTGTGGTGACTTCCTCCACGGGCACAGCGGGCGGATCCACCGGTTTCGGCGGGGCGGGCGGCGCTTTACTTTGTTTGGCGTGCCGTTCCAGGTTCTGGATCGCTTTCAAGACTTGCTCTTTCGATTCGTTGTAACGCCCATCCGCGTTTTCCAGCAGGTCTTTCGCGCCCTGATAACAACCGCCGTGAGCGAGCGCCTTGGCGGCGTCGATCAGATTGCGCTGGTCCGCGGGATTGGCGAGCGCCGCCTCGAGAAAGGATGCGCACGCCGACGCATAGTTTCGCTTGGCCGCCTGCGCGAGACCGCGCTGCCGCAGCGCATTGCTGGCGTTCAATTGCGCCGTCCAGAAGCTCAAGCTTTCGCCGCACTCGCATTCGGTTTGCCTTGCGTGTATGAGTGGCCGATCGCAAATCAGACATTTCATATTGAGACTCCCATCGTAGCCACAAGCTGCCAGCTTGTGAACGGGGTGCAAAGCCAACAAGCTGGCAGCTTGTTGCTACGAGAAATTCAAAACCAAAACGGACTCGCGCACAGGGTCAATCACCAGCAAGTTGCCCTTGGCGTCCACGGTCATCGCGCCGCCGCCGTTCGCCTCGGCCCCATTGCCGATGTCGAACGGAAACGCGATGCTCGCCGTCACCGCGCCGGACGGGCCATAACGCATGATGCGACTGCGTTCGGCCACGAAAACGCTCGTGCCGTCCGAGGCGATGCGTACCAGCGACGGAAACGACAACTCGTTCCACGCGCCGACGAGCTTGCGCGTCGCATCGAAGCCGAGCACGCGATTCTCATTGCGGTCGGCGACGCGAATGATCCCGCCTCGGCCGACGCATACCGAGCACGGCTCGTAGAACTCGTCCTCTTCCGACCCCGTGGACGCGGGAAAGCGTTCCAGAATCCAGCCCAGCTCGCCGTCGCCTTGCAATTGCACGATGCGGTTGTTGTTGGCGTCGGCGATCAACAAATTGCCCGCCTCATCGACGGCGACGTCGAGCGGATTGTCAAACAGCTTGCCCGTCGGCCCGGCCGATCGGTAGGTGTCGAGCCAGCGTCCCTCGGCGCTGAACTTCTTGATGCACGAATCGCGGGCATCGACGATGAAAAGCTGCCCCTCCGCGTCGGCGACCAGCGACACCGGCTCCATCAATTCGCCGTCGCTGTTACCCTTGGCGATTTCACAAAGCGTGCCAGCCGCCTTGCCTTCGGCGCCATGGCGCTGGATGCGAAACCGATTCGCGTCGGGCCGATCGAGCACCAATACGTCGTCGCCGATGCATGTCACGCCTAGAGGTTGCTTGAGCGCAGCGATCTCGCGCACCAACGTCGCCGACGAAGCCTTCGACTTCGGCGAATTTGAAGACGTCGGCGTCGAAAAGACGGTGCCGCCCACCTTTTTCAAACTCTTCGCAACAAGGTCGGCAAGATTCGCGTCCGCGGGTTTCGGTTCATCGGCCATGACAAGGCTCCCATACGCCGCTTGCGGCTTCGCGCTCGCGTCGCAGCGGCGTTTTACACGACGGCGCCGCGCGAGCGCGAAGCCGCAAGCGGCTGAAACAATCATTTCAATCCCAACTTGTCCTCAATCGCCTTCACCATCTTCTTCAAGTCCTCGCCCGTTTCAATGACTTGCTTGCGCACTCCTTCGTCCGGCGCAGCCGTGAATTGTTCGCACAGATCGATCAGCGCCTGGCGTTTGCGATTGACGCGCGCTTTTTCATCGGGACTGACGCGTTCGCCGGCTTCGTTGATCGTACGCTCCGCACGCTCGATCAAATGCACGTTGTCGCGTGGAATACGATCGCACTTGAGCGACACCTCGCCGACCACGCTCGGGTCGTCGCGGTACCAGCACTTGACGCGAATCTTGCGGCTCTCGTCCACCTCATACTCAACGATGAGCGGAATGACGCCTTGCATGTGGCCCGTCGGCGGGCACATGACCATCAGTTCTCCAAGCAGCGTATTGAACGGGCCGAACGGCAGTTCGCCCTCGGGCATGTGGCCTTCGTAGATCGGCGCCTTGAGCGGATGGCGATCCGGCACGCCCCCCTTGGTGTGAAATTGATCCGACTGCCCGGTGAGCGGCAGCTCCTTGCCGTGCGGGATCAGCACGGACACGTATTGCCCCTCGAGGCCGATGAGGATGTTGCGCGGCAACGTCGGCTTGACGATCGGCGGCGGCGGCGGCTCGTGGACCTGGCCCGCCTTCGCGTCGTGCCGCATCAAGTGAATCGCCTTCGCCGTCTCGCCCGCGGGCGTCGTTGCTTGCACGGTCAGCTCATTCGACGCATTCTCATTCAGCTTGACTTCCATGTTGAACTTGCCGTCGCCGTCGGCCGAGCCTTCGACGGCCTGCGAGGCGCCGGTAATGATCACGCGCGAACGCGGCGTCGTGCGGCCCTTGAGAACATACGTCGGCTTCGACCACACCTCGGCGCAGGAACGCAGCATGACGCGATGCGTCTTGTTGTCCCAGGGCAAGTCGCGGATGCACAGTGCCGCCCCCAGGCCGACCGCGAGCATCGGGTCCACCTTCTTCGACGGCTTTTTGCCGAAATGCTGTTCGAGCCGCTCTTGCACGTACGGCGTCAAGGTCGAGCCGCCGACGAGGAGGACGACGTCGATCTCGTCCTTGTCCATGCCGGCGCGTTTGACGGCCTCGTCGGCTTTTTCGAGCGAGCGGTCAACGATGTCCTTGATCATGCTGTTGTACTCGTCGCGCGTCAGGTTGAAGTCGATCGAAACAAGCTTGCCCTTGTTCTCTCCCAGCAATTTGCCGACGAACTCGCATTGCGTCGATTTGACGTCGGAAAGGTTTTTCTTGAAGCGCTCGGCATGCGATTTCATTTGCAGCCGCGCTTTCTCATCGCGCGTGATGTCGATGCCGGTTTCGGCTTGCAGATGCTTGGCCATGCGATCGACGATGCGATAGTCGAAGTCGTCGCCGCCGAGGTAGTTGTCGCCGGAGAGGCCCATGATCTTGCCGTCGAAGGTGTTGACGACGGTGCAATCGAGCGTGCCGCCGCCGAGGTCGAACACGAGGATCGTGTCGTCCCCGCCGGCGCCGTACGTCGCGCTGGCGGCGACGGGTTCGGCCAGGAGTCGGCTCACCTTCAGGCCCGCTTCGAGGCCGGCGGCTTGCGTGTCCTCGATCTGCTTTTGATTGAAGTGGGCCGGGTGCGTGATGATCGCGCTCGTCACCGGCTCGTTGAGAAACGCCTCCGCGTGCTTTTTGATTTCCTTGAGGATCATCGCCGACATATTGATCGGTGTGTAATTTTTGCCGCCGATCGAGTACGTCTTGTCGGTCCCCATGTGCCGCTTGGGCGACGTGACGACGGCCTCGGACATGGCGGCCTTGTCCTTGGCGACCTGGCCGACGATCCATTCGCCTTCCCAGTATGCGACGGCGCTGGGAAGAAGCGCGTTGCCCTTGATTTGAATGACTTCCGCGCCGCCGCGCAGGTAGGCGACGACGGAGTTCGTTGTGCCGAGATCGATGCCGATGTCTGCCATGCTGAGTTGCCTTTCAATGGGAGGTTACTTCTTGAGCCGCTTGCGGTTTCGCGTTCGCGCGGCGCCGCGCGAACGCGAAGCCGCAAGCGGCAGTAATTAGCAATTCACTTGCCCCTTGCGAAGAATCTGGATGCTGCCATGCTTGCGCGTGATCCACAAATCCTGGATCACTT
>DAIOGM010000012.1:27906-38955 GCA_036745215.1 Gemmataceae bacterium | reverse complement strand
CTTCGGTGACGGCATAGGAATCGTTGACCTCGAGCGTCCAGGCGGCCGGTTCCTTCTGATCGCGTTGCCAAACTTTGCCGCGGATGACGCCCTTGCCGCCCGCGATCTCCGTGGTGAGTTTCATGCGATACCAGACGCCGGGCTTGAATTCGTACTGAATCGTCTTGTCGATGCGCGGCAACGCATCCCACGATTGCAAGCGAAGCTTTTGCACATTGCCGGCGAGCAGCAGCGTGTAGCGATTGGCGCCGACGCCGATCTCCGGCAACGCGGTGCCGGCCTGCGTGCCCTGCACGTCGCATTCGATCGTGTAATCCTTGGCGTCCGGCAGCGTGATGTACGCATGGCCGCGCGAGATCAGCGGACTGAAAACGTTGTTGACCTTGGCGAGCACCTTGTTGCCGTCGAGGGTCTTGACCAGGAACTTGCCCTGTGTGTTGACCCAGCCGCCCGGGACGGCGCCGTCCGGGATTTTTTCGAAATCGTTGGCATAAGGAATCTTCGCCACGACGCGCACGCGCGCCCTGGCGGCAATGCCTTCGAACGTGCCGACCACGATGCTCTGTTGATTGGGCACTTTCCCGTCCACCGTCAGCTTGCCATCCGACGTGATTTCACCTTTCAACGCGGGCGGCGCCGGCTTCCCCGGCGGCGGCTTGGGGGCGGGCAGCGACCATTCGGCTTTCACTTCCTTGACGAAGTTGCCGTTATCGTCGAACGCCAACGCCTTGAAGCTCGCGCTCTGGCCGGAGTGCAACGCGACCTCGGCCGGGACGATCTGCAAATGCGAGACCTTGCCCGGCTTGACGGCGGGCGGCGGCGCGACGTCGGTTTTCGCGGCCACGCCATTCTTCGTGCCGATGCAATAGGTTTCCTCGCTCGTGGCGAAATAGATGCGGCCGTTGGCGATCGCGGGCGTGCCGTTCAATTCGACGTCCACGCCGCCGACGCCCGCGAAGAACTCCTCGTCGAGCCGCTTGCACTTCTTCGGCCCCGGTTCGAGGATGTGGAATCGTGCCGCGACTTCGCCGACATAGATTTTGCCGTCCGCCAGAACCGGACTGCCGCGCGCCTCGCCGCGGCCATAGTTCATGTTCCAGAATTCCTTGCCGGTCTTGGCGTCGAGGCAATACAGGCGGCCGCCTTCATCAGGAATGTACAACTTCCCTTCATGCACAATCGGCGACGCGTACCGTGCGACGATGCCGTCCACCTTCCACACGAGGGCCGGCTGGCCCTTGTCAACCTTCGACGCATCGAGGCAAACGAATCGGCCCTGCACGCTCGTGCCCGCGCTTTCTTCGCCGTGGCCGATGTAAACGAAATTGCCTTCAACGACGGGAGAACCATTGATCGGCACCACGCTGATTGAGTATTTCCACACCAGTTCGCCGGTGCGGACCTTCATCGCATACACGGTGCCATCGGCGCCGCCGGAGATCAACAAACGTTGGCCGTTGATGGTCGCAACCACCGGCGACGAATAGTACGTACCCTTCGACGCGGCCGGCTCCGACCACCACACGGGCACGCCGGTTCGCTTGTTGAACGCGATGTATCGATTGCCGCCCTTGGCTTGATCGCCCCAGCTTGAATTGACCATGCCAAGAATCGCCAGGTCCTCATCGACGATCGGACTGGTGATGCGCCCGCCGTAGCCGGACACTCGGCCATATTCCTCGCCCATCGAGTGCTGCCAGACGACCTTGCCCGTCTTGCCATCGAGGCACATGAAAAGGCCTTGCGTACCGTGGGCGTAGATGTAGCCGGTCTCGGCGTCGGCGGCGAGATTGGTCCAGCCGAGGCGCGAGGTCACGATGTCGGTGTGGAAGATCGGGAAGACGTGTTCCCAGAGTTTCTTGCCCGACTTGGCGTCGAGGCACATGACGCGCTCGCGAATCGACTCTTGCACGTCTTCCTCGCGGCCGGCGACCTTGACCTTGTCGGCCGCATAGTTGATGAAGTAGACGCGATCGTTCAAGACCAAGGGCGTCGAACGGCTGCCGAACGGCGCGGTCCAGATAATGTTGTCTTGCACCTTGTCGGGCAGGTTCTTGTCGAACGCGGCGCCGGTTTGTTTCGGGCCGCGCCAGTGCGTCCAGTCGGAAGCGGCGCCCGTCAGTGGAATGACCACGACCGCGAACAATGCCACCAGTAGATGCAAACGTCGAGCCATGGATCTTCTCCCGTTGGAATCGCTCTATTACGTCGCTTGCGGTTTCGCGACTTGGCGCGGGCCGACGCGCGAAACCGCAAGCGAAATTATTGCATGTGAATTCGCCGCGCCTTCATCTCGAAGCGCGGCAACGTCCCCGGCGGCACCAGCGTCACGTCGGCGCGGAACATCAATTCATCGCGAATCGCGTCGCCGATGCGCGTCGCCAAATCCGGTCCGGCGTTCGCCGCTTCGATTTCGATGCGCATCTGCGCGAGCGCCGTCGAGCGATCGATTGTGATACGAAATTCGACGACCTCGGCGAAGCCGCGAATAACGTTTTCCAGCGCCGACGGATACACGTTGTTGCCGCGCAGGGCGATCATGTCATCGGTTCGGCCAAGGATGCCGCCGTCCAAACGCATCCAGGGACGACCGCACGGGCAGGGGCGGGGATCGACGCGGACGAGGTCGCCTGTTCGATATCGTAGGAGCGGACTGCCGAGTCGTCCCAGGTTTGTGATGACCAATTCACCCAAAGTAGCCGTCACGCTCCGCGTGACGGAATCCTCACGCGGAGCGTGAGGAGTACTTTGGATCACTTCCGCATAATAATCGTCTTCCAATATATGTAGACCGCCGGGGTTCTCGCGGCATTCAATCGCCAGCGGGCCAATTTCCGTCATTCCCGAGTGATCGAAGACACGCGCGCGCCACGCTTCTTCAATGCGGGCCCGCGTCGCCGGCACGCTGCCTCCCGGTTCGCCCGCAACGATGACGGAATGCACGCCGTCGAGTCGAACGCCTTGTTCCTGCGCGAATTGCGCCAGATGCAATGCGTAAGTCGGCGTGCACAACACGACCGTGGCGCGATTCTCAAGCAGCATCCGCAACCGTGCGCCGCTGGACAATCCGCCCGTCGCAAGGCACATGCAGCCCATGCCCGACGCGGCTTCGAACGCGGTCCAAAAACCCAAAAACGGCCCGAACGAAAACGCGAACAACAAGCGATCCGCCGGCGTGACGCCAATCATCGCGAACATCGTCCGCCACGAGCCGAGCATGCGCTGCCAGCTTTCCGGCGTGTCGAGCCAGCGCAGCGGCGAACCCTTCGTGCCGGACGTTTGATGCAATCGTGTGTAGCGTTCCAGCGGGTAGGTCAGCAATTCTCCGTAAGGCGGGTGCTCGGCCTGGCTGGCGAGCAATTCTTCCTTCGTCGTGAACGGCAGTTTCGTCCAATCATCCAGCGGCAGCCCGGCGAACTTCTTCGCATAAAAGCGATGCGTCGGCAGGATCTCACTCAACAGGTTCGCAAGTCTTGGGTCCATGAAGTACTTATTATTAGCGCGATACAAATGCAGGCGACGAACATCGTCGGCCCGAAAAAATGCGCTGCATTAGCGACGGTTGCGTGCTGAAAACGGCGTACTCGGTACTCGGCGCTCGGTTCTCCGCCTTTGGTTTTCCGGCCGAGATATCGAAGGCGAAGATGTACTCATGATCGCGCAAATACAGGACGCCGTTGGCAATCACCGGATGGGCCCAGATTCGGCTTTGCCGACTCGTCGTGCGATTGCCCGGGGCGGGGATCGTCGATTTCTTGGGAATCGTGAACGTGCTGACGACGTCGAATTCTTTGTCCGGATCGGGCTTCACCAGGCCGACCTCGCCTTCATCCGTGTACAAGTACAGCAAATCGTCCGCGGCGATGATCGCGCCGCTCTGGCATTTGAGTTCATCGCGATGGAACCATTTGACATCGCCCGACTTGAATTCCTGACAGATCCAACCGCTCGGCTCGGAGTGGCCATAAACATGGCCATTAACCAGCACGACGCCGCCGTGCGTGTTCTTGAGCAGCTTTTGATTCTTCTTGGAGTACTTTTCGGTCGCTTCCTGCTTCTTGTCGATTTCGAAAAGATGGCAGCCGCCGCCGAAGCCGACGGTCGTGTGGACGTGATTGTCCTTGACGATCGGCGAGGTGCTGGCGCCTTCGTTATCGCCGGCATACGCCTGTTTTTTCCAGAGGAGCTTGCCGCTCTTGGCGTCGATCCCCGCGACCGAGCCGCCGCCGGCGCCGCCGATGTAGCCGAGTTGCACGTACTGGCGCACGCCTTGAATATCGGCCGCGATCATGGATGAGTACGGCGCCTTCTCCGTCCAGTCCTTGCTGCGCCAGACGAGCGCGCCCGTCTTCTTGTTGAGCGCGGCGAGCGTGCCGTCCTTGCCGCCCGGAGTGCAAATGACGTGGTCGCCGTCGATCAAGACGGCCTCGCTGACGCCGTACGTCGTCATGACGACGCCATTGAGGTCCTTGAGGAGATTCTTGCGCCAGACTTCCTTGCCCTTCGCATTGATATCGAGGCAAACCAGCTCCCCCTGCCCGCCCAGCGCATAAAGCAAGTTACCGTCGATCGTCGGCGTGGAGCGCGGGCCGTCGCCGTAGCTGTTGCCCTTGTACGTGTAGATCGGCGCGATCTTGACGCGCCAGATTTCCTTGCCGTCGGCGACGTTGATGGCGATGACGTATTCATCCTTGGCTCCGGTATTTTGATTCTTGAAATCGAAGTCGGTGCCGAGCGTGTACAGGACGCCCTTGATGATCGCAAACGACGAGTGCCCCAGGCCTGCATCCTGATACGTCCACAGCAACTTCGGTCCATCTTTCGGCCAGGCCTTGAGCAGACCTTTTTCCTTGGAGACGCCGTCGCGATTTGGTCCGCGGAACTGTGGCCAATCGTCGGCGAAGGCGAACGAAGCGGCGAGAAGACACATCGCGCCGGCGAGCAAACCTTGCTTCATGGGGAACCTCATGGAATCGAAAAGGCAGGCAGGTGGGTCCAATTCAGTATAGGGGATGCGAGCCACGGGGTTTATCCCCGTGGGATGGAAATCCAATCCACGGGGATAAACCCCGTGGCTCGCCAAGCGAATTTCATGCAACATCCGTTGCCCGCGCCACGTAGTAATAGACGTTCGCATCGTCGAGCAGCGCATATTCCGGCCCCGGAGCGTCGCCGTTGCCGGCGCCAGGGAACAATGCGATCGCCTTCGCATGATGCAATTGCTTGAGGCCGGCGTGGAACGATTTGATCGTCAACTCCGCGTGGTCTACCCTCAGTGCCGTGAACAGGTCCGCCAGCGAACAGCGCGTGCCAAGCCCGACTTGCCGGCGGCGTTCCAATAAGTCGAGCGTCGCGGCGCTCAATGGCGACTCCGGAAGCGCCGCCTCCACCTTCGCCGACTCGAGCCGGGCAATCGCAGCTTCAACCTGCCGAGCCATCTGCTCAAGCCGTTCGCGCATGGCCGCGACCTCGGCCGTGAACTGCGCAGACAACTCGTCGATTCGTTCACGCATCGATGCCGACCATTTCGGCAATCCCTGCTGATTGACGGCGAGCGCCTCGCGTAGTTCTTCGAGCGCCCGCGTTGGCGACTCGCTGTCGAGCAAATACGCCATTCCCTTGGGCGTGACGCGGGCCCATTCGATGGTCGTCTTGCCGATGGTCTCGACACGCGTCGTCTCGATCAATCCGTCGGCAATCGCCTGATTCGCTATCTCCGCGTTGAGCCGCGTGCGTTGCGCGAACATGCCCGGCAACTTGGCGCGCCGATAGAGCCGCGTCTCGCCGCCTTCGAGCGAGCCCGTCTTGAGCGCTGCCAATAGCGTCAGCTTGCGTTGATCCATGGCGAACCATCCTTGATTCCCCCCTCTCCTTTTAGGAGAGGGGCCGGGAGTGAGGGCGTGCTAGCCGGCGTTTGTCCGACAGTGTACAGTGAACTCTGAATTGAGGGAACGTCATTCTGGCGCGAGACGGCGCGAGACGGCGCGAGACAAGGAGACAAGGAGACAAGGAGACAAGGAGAAAAAAACGACGCCGCTCTTCTCCTTGTCTCCTTGTCTCCCTGTCTCCTTGTCTCCCTGTCTCCTTGTCTCCCTGTCTCCTTGTCTCCTTGTCTCCCTGTCTCCTTGTCTTGAATACACGAAAGGCTCGACGCCGATGGATCAATCGACAAAAAAACAAAGAATCCTCAGCGGCGTCCAGCCTTCCGGCAAGTTGCACCTTGGCAATTACTTCGGCGCCATCAAGCAACACATCGAGCTGCAAGAGCAAGGCGATTGCTTCTATTTCATCGCCAACTACCACGCGCAAACGACCATGCGCGACCTCGCCGAAAAAATGTCCGTCGAGCAAAACCGCAAGCTGAAGGCAGCCGACTTGCTCCGCCAACACACGCTCGACGTTGCTCTTGATTATCTGGCGCTCGGACTCGATCCAGAAAAGGCGGTGTTCTATCGCCAGTCCGACGTGCCCGAAGTCACGGAATTGACGTGGATTCTCGAGACGGTCACCAACATGGGTTTGCTGGAACGCGCGGTCTCCTACAAGGAAAAAGTGGAAAAAGGCATCGACGCCAGCGTCGGGCTTTTCACCTATCCCATGCTGATGGCGGCCGACATCTTGATCGTCCGCTCCAACGTCGTCCCCGTCGGCAAGGACCAGGTGCAGCATCTGGAAATGACCGCCGACATTGCCGGCAAATTCAATCGCGCCTTCGAGAAGGATATCTTCCCCATCCCAACGTTTCGGCTCGACAAGGAGTCGAAGGTGCCCGGCACCGACGGGCAAAAGATGAGCAAGTCTTATGGCAACACGATCGACATCTTCGCGGAGGGCAAGCCGCTCGAGAAAACGGTGATGAGCATCAAGACCGACTCGACGCCGATGGGCCAGCCGCTCAACCCGGAGCCGTGCAACGTGTTCGCGCTGCACAGCCTGTTCGCGACGCCGGCCGAAAAGGACGAGCTGGCGAACGCCTACAAAACCGGCTCGATCGGCTTCGGCGGCGCCAAGAAGCTCTTGAAGGAGAAGATCGATGCGTACTTCGCCCCGTTCCGCACCAGGCGCAAGGAGCTGGCAGCGAGGCCCGACACCGTCGAGGACATCCTTCGCGAGGGCGCCCGCAAGGCTCGCATCGAGACGCAGAGGACCATGGAGAAGGTGTACAAGGCGACGGGGTTGCGGTAGATACTTCGAGCGTTTATCATAAACCTATCGGAGGTTCCCTTGTGGACCGAATCGCCTGGCAAATGTTGGCTGAGGAGCGAATTCTAGCAGCGCAGGCCCTTCAAGCCGCCAAGTATTGGTCGTCCGCGTACTACGTCGCTGGATACGCCGTCGAATTTGGACTCAAATCTTGTATTCTGGTTCACTTGGCGGCCAATCCAAAAGTGATCTTTGAGAACAAGAAATACTCGGTGGAATGTTGGTCTCACACAATTATTGATCTCCTGAAAATGGCAGGGTTGCACACGGTGATGAAGGCCGACGTGTCGGCCAATGTCATACTCGCCCAAAACTGGTCTACGGTTATCAAGTGGGCGCCCGAAAGTCGATACGAGCAGAAGGCGCAGGCTGAGGCCGACGAATTGATCAAAGCGATTATCGACACGCCAAATGGAGTGATGCCATGGATCAGAATTCGTTGGTAGACGTTCCCAAGGACCTTGTTGATGCGGGCTGTCGGTTTCTGGGAGAATTCGCGAAATCCTATCCGATCGCTATCGCTTTTTGGCGCAAGGACCGGCATGAGCATGACTGGAGTCTTCACGTTGCATCACCGAAGATTACCGTCGAAAACATGCGCGATGCGTATGGCGAAGTACATCGATTGGCCCAGGGAATGAAGGACGTTCACTTCGATCCATTCCTCTTGAGGTTGGAAAGGATGGACGACCCATACGTGCAGTTTGCGATGGAGTACACTCGACCTTTGCCAGCTCAAATTGCCACCGTATTCCACGTTCCGACGTTTCGTGGATTGGATGTTGAAGGCATGCATATCTACCCACCGATCAAAACACCCGCTGCTTAGCAATGGGAAGGTGGGGCAGAAATCTCCTGTCTGTCGTCGCACTTGGTTGTTCCCGCGCCATGGACTTCACCCCCCAAAAAAACACGGCTTTGCTCAACTATCTGCGCCGCCACGTGGACGGCGAGGTGCGGTTCGACTCGACCACGCGCCAGCTCTATTCGACCGACGCCAGCATCTATCAGATCGAGCCGCTCGGCGTCGTCATCCCGAAGACCACCGTGGCGCTCGAGGCCGCCGTGCAGATTGCTCTGGAAATGCACGTCCCCATTGTGCCGCGCGGCGGCGGCACGAGTTTGTCCGGACAATCGATTGGCGCCGGCATTGTGCTCGATTGCAGCAAGTATCTCAATAACATTCTCGACATCGATCCGCAGCAACGCTCAGCCCGCGTGCAGCCGGGCGTCATTCTCGATCAGCTCAATCGCGCGCTCGATGCGCACAGCCTCATGTTCGGCCCCGACGTCGCCACCGCGAGCCGCGCAAACCTCGGCGGCATGATCGGCAACAACTCCGCCGGCTCGCACTCCATCGTCCACGGCAAGACGATCGACCACGTCCGCAAACTCCGCACGCTGCTCAGTGACGGCAAAACGCACGACCTCGGCCCCGCCGATTGGCAGCACCTGGACGAACGCACGTTTCTCGGCAAGTTGCATCGCCGCGTCGGCCAGATCGTCGCCGACCACGCCGATGAGATTCGCCGACGCTTTCCGCGCATCCTCCGGCGCGTCAGCGGCTACAACCTCGACGCACTCGTGGAATACGATTCCAATCGTGTAACGCAAAACTCCACACGATCGGAATCGTATTCCACGAAAGCCGGCCTGCACCAACTCATCGTCGGCAGCGAAGGCACGCTCGGCGTCGTCCTTGAAGCCGAGCTGAACCTCGTGCCGAAGCCGAAAGTCGTCGGCATTCTCGTTCCTCAATTCTCCACGCTGGCCGCGGCCGTCGATGCCGTCGGCGTCTGTCTGGAGTTGCAACCCAGCGCCGTCGAATTGATGGATCGCATGCTGCTCGAACTGGCGCGCAACAATCTCTCGTTGCGCGGCACCGCGTCGGCGTTGACCGGCGAACCCGAAGCACTTCTGATGGTCGAATTCAGCGGCGACGATTTCAGCTTCGTCACCGACCGCATCATGAAATTGCAAAGCAAACTGCAAGGCAAGCCGGGCCTGATCGCGATGTTGCCCGCCATCGAAGCGAATCAACGACAGCCGTTGTGGAACCTGCGCAACGCCGCCGTGCCGCTGCTGTTGAGCGTACCGGGCGATCGCAAGCCGGTCGCGTTCATCGAAGACACCGCCGTCGCCCCGAGGCACTTGCCGGCGTTCGTGCGCCGCTTCCGCGACACGCTCAAAAAGCACGGCACCGACGGCACTTTTTACGGCCATGCCAGCGTCGGCTGCCTGCACATTCGGCCGGTCCTGAACATCAAGGACCCCAATGACGTGACGCGCATGCGGCAAATCACCGAGGAGATCACCGATCTCGTGCTCGAATTCGGCGGCAGCCTCTCCGGCGAGCACGGCGACGGCCTCGCTCGCAGCGAATGGAATCGCAAGATGTTCGGCGACGCCGTCTACGGCGCGTTTTGCCAGATCAAGGACGCATTCGATCCGCATCACCTCTTCAATCCCGGCAAGATCGTACACGCCCCGCCGATGACGCAAAACCTGCGCTACGGGCCGAACTACCAACCCACCGTGCCGGCGACGCTGTTCGACTATTCGAAACAAGAAGGCTTCACCGGCTCGATTGAGATGTGCAACGGCGCCGGCGTGTGCCGAAAGTTGAAGGGCGGCACGATGTGCCCCTCGTTCCGGGCCACGCGCGACGAGAAAGACAGCACGCGCGGCCGGGCCAATGTGCTTCGTTTGGCGCTCGTCAACGAACGCCCGTTGCAAGCGGTCGCCGGCGACGACGTCCACGCCGTCCTCGATCTGTGCCTGATGTGCAAGGCGTGCAAATCGGAATGCCCCAGCAACGTCGATCTGGCCAAGCTCAAAGCCGAGGTGCTGAACCTGCGTTATCAGGATCGCCCGCGGCCATTGCTGCATCGGATGCTTAGCGAGCTGCATCGTTTGAATCGCTGGGGCTCGTTGGCGGCGCCGCTGGTCAATTTCGGCCAGCGCAATCGCCTCGCTCGCTGGATGATGCATCACCTCGTCGGCATCGATCGCCGCCGCGAGCTGCCGACGTTGCATTACCATCATTTTCGCCGCTGGTTCGCGAAATGGAAGCGCCCCGCCAACGCCCGGCTCGGCCCCGTGCTCTTGCTCGACGATTGCTTCACGACCTACAACGAGCCCGCGATCGGCCAATCGGCGGCACGCATCCTCTCGGCCGCGGGGTATGGCGTCGAACTCGCCGATCTGGTGTGCTGCGGGCGAACGCTCATCAGCAAAGGCTATCTGCAAGAGGCGCGGGCGTTGATTCAAGAGCAAGCGCCGCGCCTGGCCGCGCGGCTCGCGTCCGGCACGTCGCTGGTGGGGCTGGAGCCGAGCTGCCTGTTGACTCTTGTTGACGAATGGCCCGACCTCGTCCCCGGCCCCGCGACCGCGTTAATCGCGAAGTCCGCGCACCTCGCCGACGCCTGGCTGGCCGACAAGGTCCGCAGCGGCGAATGCGCCCTCAAGCTCAGCTCGCAGAACGCCGCCGTCAGCACGCAGCACACCGCGCTCTTGCATGGCCATTGCCATCAAAAAGCGCTCGTCGGCCTGAAGGGCACCGCGTCGCTGTTGCGCCTGATCCCCGGACTGGACGTCAGCGTCCTCGACACCGGCTGTTGCGGCATGGCCGGCTCGTTCGGCTACGAGGCGGAACATTACGATTTGAGCGTGCAGATCGCGCAGCTTGACTTGCTGCCGGAACTCGCGAAGGACCCGGCTACCGCGGCCTGGATCGACGATAAGCATTTGTTCCAAAATTATAAACAGCTGCAATTCTTCGATACGCTGGCGCTGTACTTTAACCGCACGCACGAGGACGCCCGCGTTGACGTTGACCGTGCCCCC
>DAIOGM010000012.1:21125-27896 GCA_036745215.1 Gemmataceae bacterium | reverse complement strand
GGACGCGATCGTGGTCGCGCCGGGCACGTCGTGCCGCCACCAGATCCGCGACCTCGCCCAGCGGCGAGCATATCATCCGCTGGAATTGCTGGCGGCGACGCTGGCGGATTGATTCGTCTCATTCGTTCCACGACACCCCTACCCCTTTTACCCAACAAGACTTGGGTAACAAGTCGTTGCCGTAACTTGTTTGATGCGAACGTTTTGCAAGCACGCCCCCCCATTTTACTCACCAAACCACACATAGAGGGAGCCGAATTGGACCTGGCCCCCCGTTTTAAGATCCATCATATGCATGCAGCCAAATGAGATGCATGCAGTTTCTTGCCGCACATTTCCTGAGAATAACGGGAATTGCCGTTGACTTTCACCGCGTCGCCGACGATAATTAGTAATATGATCAACTTAGTAAACATTAAATGCGGCGGATGGGCTCCCATGAACGCCATGACGACACGCCGATGCTGTTGTACGCCAACCTTGCCTTGATCCGATCGAACCAGTCTCTCCCACCTTTGTTGACGTAGAGGTTCGGGTTTAGCCTGTGCTGCGGGGCCGAGCTGAGCCGAGACATTCGCTTGTGTCGCTTCCGGCGATCGCAAGGACGAAAGTTCTACGTATCGTTCGCCCGCACACTGATACGACAAAATACCTAATGCGACCCGCGAGGTCCCCAGGGAGCGTTTTCCCCTGGGAGAGACGGGAAACCGACTCCGGCTTTCTTTCATCGCAACGAAGGCGCTGGGGACCTCTTTGGTACTTCAACACCATCCCATGGATAAGGAGAGAACGATGCCCCGCTTCCCACGTCGACCGCGTTCCGGCTTCACGCTCATCGAATTGTTGGTGGTGATTGCGATCATCGCCGTCTTGATTGCGCTCCTGGTGCCGGCCGTGCAAAAAGTGCGCGATGCGGCGGCGCGAATTCAGTGCGCCAACAATCTCAAGCAGCTCGGCCTAGCCGCCCACGCGTATCACGATCAACAGAAGTTCCTCGTGCCAAGCTGGCTGGGCAACAACCAGCTCGATCCCGACGGCTGGGCATCCTGGGGCGTGCTCGTGCTGCCCTACCTCGATCAAGGCCCGCTGTACAGTCAGTGGAACCTGATCTACCCCGCGTCCAGGCAACCCGCGGTCGCGTATCAGACACATCTACCGGTGCTCTATTGCCCTGCTCGCCCGACGTTTGTCTTGAGCAAGGACGATTTTGTCCCCGCCGGCGGCACTCTGAGCGATTATGTCGCCAGCTTCGGCACGGCTGCCAACGGCTCCAACTCGGACGGCGTCATTATCCCGGTCGCCAATATGGGCAACAGTCTCACTACCGACGCCAGCGGCAACCCGATCATCAAATCCGGGTGGCGCGGCCAGGTGACGCTGGTCGGCATCATCGACGGAACGTCGAACACGGCGATGTTCGGCGAAAAGCACATCCGGCCCAACTCGCTGCGCGGCAAGAACGAAGATCGCAGCATCTTCGGCGGCCAAACCAACTCCAGCCGCCGCATGATGGGCATCGCCACCAACGGCGATCAGCGACCGCTGCGGCCCGCGAACGATCAGAACGGCGCCCTCGCCAACACGAGCTTCGGCGGTCCTCATGCGGGCATCTGCCAGTTCGTGTTCGCCGACGGCACGGTTCGACCGCTTGCCATCACGACCCATCTTGACGTGCTCACCGCGATCGCCGGACGCGCCGACGGGCTGACGGTGACGCTCGATCCATGAATGGAACTAAGGTCGTCGATTACGCCAACGGCGTTGAATCTCAAAGCCCAGGGTCGCGAGCGCAGCGAGCGCACCCTGGGTAACCGACGCCCGTAACGGATACGCCGAAGGCGTTACATCAACCGATTGGTACCAGTTGATACGACCCATTCAGGGTCGATTGAAGTGCGACGCATTGCCCAGCGTGCGCTCGCTGCGCTCGCGACGCTGGGTTTTGGGATGCAACGCCGTTGGCGTTGATTCAGGTTCAAATACGCCGCCAACCCATGGAATTCTCGCGACAAAACCTTTCACGGCTTTGCCTTCTCGGTCTCGCATACGAACGGAGCTAATATGAAGTTTGCATATTTGGCGGTGGTTTTGCCGGTCTTTTTGGTCGGATGTGGTCCGAGTTTGAAGACGCACTCCGTCAAGGGACAGGTGGTGCTAAAGAACGGCAACATCGAACTTCTGCGCGAGTCGCACGTTGAGTTCGAATCCGAAACCGATTCCAACGTTCGCGGCAGCGGCCTCATCGCCGCCGACGGCCGATTTCGCGTCGAAATGCTGCACAAGGGCACGGTGTTACAAGGGCTGCCGGCAGGGAACTATCGCGCTCGCCTCGTATTGTCCGATGAGACGCCGGCGGTCAAGCACGCGAACATTGCTCGGCGATATTTGGATTTCAGGACGTCGAGTTTGGCGGTCATCGTGCCGAGTTCGCGAGAGATCGTCATTGATATCGCTGCCAAATGAATCGCAAACCGGCCTTGCCATGTCGCGACGTGAGAAATCCGTACTATGCACCAAAGGTGCAAAATCTCAAAGCCCAGGGTCACGCACCACCCTGGGCCATGCTGTCTCCGTGAATCTGCCCCGAACGGGGCTGCATCACCAAAATTCCGCGGGCTACGTCATGCCACAATCTCTCGCGCAAATCTACTTGCACATCGTCTTCTCAACGAAGGATCGTCGCCCCTTTCTGCAAGACCCCGCCATCCGTGACGAAATGCACAATTACCTCGGCGGGATTTGCAACAACGTCCATTGTCCTGTACTGCGCGTCGGCGGTGTCGCCGACCATGTCCATTTGTTGTGCCGGTTCGGACGCACCATCACGGTCGCCGATTCGCTTCAAGAACTGAAACGCGAGTCGTCCAAATGGATCAAAACGAAATTCACTTCATTGAACGATTTCCACTGGCAAAACGGCTACGGAACATTTTCGATCAGCCCTGGTCATGTCGAACCGGTGCGCTCTTACATTGCGACGCAAGAAGAGCATCATCGAAAAATAACATTTCAAGATGAACTCCGCCATTTGCTGACTAAATACGGCCTCGAATGGGACGAGCGTTACGTGTGGGATTAGGCTGATGCAACGCCGTTGGCGTAGCAAACGTCTGCGATTTCAATCCCCAGGGTGCGCTGCGCGACCCTGGGCTTTGAGATTTAGCACCTTCGGTGCAGGCATAGCATGATGGACCTAGCTCCCAGGGTGCCCTGCGCGACACCGAGCATTGGGATGCAACGCTTTGAAGTAAGATTTTGGCGTCGGGCCAAAGTCGCAAATGATCATCATAGATATCGCGATGAACGGAACGCACTTCCACTCGAGAAAAGCCGTCGCGAGATTATCCGATTTTTGTGTAATAAACCGCCTCGATTCGGCTTTAGGTACGTGTGGACGGCATGGCGAGAACGACGGCGGTGCGATACATTGCAGGACATGAAGGAGCCGCCTCATTTGCGGGACGACCTCGATGCGTGGGTCAAATCGGCCTGGCCGCGGGCGGTCGTGTATGCCCGGTCGCTGTTGCGAGAGCGGTCGCTCGCCGAGGATGTCGTGCAGGATTGCTTTTGCAGTTTGCTTCGCAAGGCGGATGTGTACGATCTGCCGCGCGACGGTGTTCGGTTGTTGATGACGTCGATCAGCCATGCATGCATCAAAAAGAACACGCGCGATCGCCCGATGCTGAGCCTGAGCGCCGGGCCGGATGAGGGCGACGCGATCGATCCCGCCGACCGTGCCACGCCGGAACCGCCGCGCCGTGTATTGCATGCGGAACTGGAGTCGGCCATTGCGAAAGCGCTCGCGCATTTGCCCGAGGAGCAACGGGCGGCGGTGCAATTGAAAAGCATGGGGCACACGCTCGCGGAGATTGCCGAGATCCTCGAAATCACCTCGACCAACGCAGGTGTATTGGTGCACCGCGGTCGGCGGGCGCTCGCTCAAGAACTGGCGCCGTTTCTGGAAAAGGATGCGGATGAACGAACGGGAACCTGATCCATTGACCGAAGTTGATTCGCTCGTGCAGGCGTATCTCGCCAAACAAGCGGAGGACGTGGACGGCGCGGCCGGGTTGGCGCGCGTGCAAAAGGCGATGGGACGTACGCCCACGCGGCGACGCCCCGTTTTTCGATTTGCGCTGGCTGCGGCGGTCGCGGCGGCAGTCGTGCTGGCGTTTTTCAGCGGCTGGTATTTCAATCCCGTGCAAGCGGGGCCGCGTGAACTGGTGGAAGAAGTCCGGCGCGTGCATAATCAACCGCTCGCGCGATGCTATCTGGTTGAAGTCCCGCGCACCGCTCTCGACGACGAAGACCGCCCACCCGCCGGCGTGGCCGCACGTCAAGCTCGCGTCTGGACGCGCGGCGATCGCTTCTGGGTCGAGATGCGGCACGGCGAACTCGCGCCGCCGTTCATCTGGGGCCGCGGCGAAAACGGCTCGCTCTGGGCCGTCCTCGATTCACACCGCGGCGTGCGGGCCCCGCTCGAGCAAACGCCTCGGCCGCTGCAGCGTGTCGCCGATCTTTACACATTGAACGTGGACACGCTCTTGAACGATGTCCTCCACGATTGCGCCTTGACCGAAGAGCCGGCGTCGGCGTCGAAGCTGACGCGCGTCATCGTGGCCGAGCCGTCGCCCGAACATCCGCGTCCCTTGCTCCGCCAGGCGACGCTGGAGATCGACCGCGAAGCGAAGGTGGTGCGCCGCTTGACGATCACGCGCAGCCTGTTCGGCAATCCGCACAAGGTCACCTTCACGCTCATCGACACGCAACCCGATGACGACGCCAAGTATCATCTCGAAGGGCATCTCATGGAGCCGAAGCGCATCCACGAGGGCAACATCGAGCCGCGCGTGAAGCTCGAACTCGTCGCCCGCTGGTTCGGCGTTCGCAAGGAGGGGCGCGAGAAGAAAGACGCGAACGGCGGCGCGATTTCATTCAAGGACATCGAGGGCCGAACGCATACGCCGCTGTCGCAGCCGGACAAGAAGGCGACGGTGCTGTTGTTTTTGCTGCCGGATTGCCCGATTTCGAATTCGTATGCGCCGGAGATCAAGCGCATCGTCGCGGATTATGAGCCGAAGAAAATCGCGTTGTTCATCGTTCACGCGGACCCCGATGTGACCGTTGAACAGGCGAGGAAGCATGCGAAGGATTATGGCTACCCGTGCCCGGTGCTGCGCGATCCGTCGCACTTGCTTGTCAAGAAGGCCGGCGCAACGATGGCGCCGGAAGCCGCCGTGCTGACGCCGGACGGTAAGGTCGCCTACCGCGGCCGCATCGACGACTGGTACGCCGGCTACGGCAAACGCCGGGGCGAACCGACGCAACGCGATTTGCGCAATGCACTCGACGCCGTCATTCGCGGCGACAACGTGGCGACGGCGACGACGAAAGTGATTGGTTGTTATTTGCCGGAGCCAAAGTGATGCATTTGCCCGCTCCGCATGTGGATGAGAAAAACAATTGCCGCGAAAGTGGTAGCCCGGGGATTACCCCGAAGGGGTTGCATCTCAAAGCCCAGGGTCGCGCAGCGCACCCTGGGTGGTTGAAACGAAATCTCTACCCCGAAGAGGTTGCATCCGCCCCTAATGCGGTCTTGATTCAACCCCTTTGGGGTATTTTGGTCATTTGACGTGCATTCCCAGGGTGCGCTGCGCGACCCTGGGCTTCGAGATGCAACCCCTTCGGGGTAAATTCCGATCAGTCGCGCCGATTATGTGGTCACGAAAAAAGGAATATCATCGAAAGGACCAATATGAAAACTTCCACAATCCTTCTCGCTCTCCTGTTGCTCGCCGGCGCGTCGCCTGCGTTCGCTCAGGAAAAAAACTCGCCGACGTTCAACAAGGACGTCGCGCCAATCGTCTTTGGACAATGCACGACATGCCATCGCCCCGGCGAAGCGGCGCCGTTTCCGCTGCTCTCGTATCAGGACGCCAAGAAACGCGGCAAGCTCATCGCTCAGGTGACGCAGTCGAAGCAGATGCCGCCGTGGAAAGCAGACAAGGGAGACGTCGCGTTTCGCAACGAACGTCGATTGACGGACGCGCAGATCGCCGTGGTGCAGCAATGGTTTGCCGCGGGGATGCCGGAGGGGGACGCGAAGGATTTGCCGCCGGCGCCGACGTTCGCCAGCGAATGGTCGCTCGGCAAGCCGGACCTGGTGGTCAAGATGCCGAAGTCGTATCGCGTGCCGGCCGAGGGGCGCGACATTTATCGCAACTTCGCCGTCGCGCTCAATCTCGCCGAGGACAAATGGGTCAAGGCCATCGACTTCCGCCCGAGCGCTCCGTCCGTCGTGCATCACACGTTGTTCTTCCTTGACGTCACCGGAACCGCGGCCAAGAAGGAAGCGGCCAGCGGCGTGGTCGGCACCAGCGGCAGCATGGGCGGACTCGCCGGACTCGGCGGCAAGGAAAAGAAAGGCCTCGGCGCATTGGGCGGACTCGGCGGGCTCGGCGGCGAGGGCGGACCGCAAACCACCAACGTCGGCATCGGCGGCTGGGCCCTCGGCACGCAAGCGCGTTCGCTGCCCGACGGCCTCGCGTTCAAGATTCCCAAGGGGGCCGATCTCCTTCTCTCGACGCACTTCCATCCCTCCGGCAAGGCCGAGGAGGAAGCGTCCACCATCGCCCTTTATTTCACCGACACCGCGCCGACGAAGCGCTTCACCGGCATCCAGCTCCCGATCGCGTTCGGCATCGCCGCCGGCATCGACATCCCCGCGGGCAAAAAGGATTACGCCATCGAGGACTCATTCGTCGTCCCCGT
>DAIOGM010000012.1:0-21115 GCA_036745215.1 Gemmataceae bacterium | reverse complement strand
GGCTTCGGCATCAGTGCCCATGCCCATTATCTCGCGAAGGAATTCACGATGACGGCGACGCCGCCCGAGGGCAAGGCGAAGACGCTGTTGCACGTTCCCGATTGGGATTTCGCGTGGCAGGAGCAATATCAATTCCAGGATTTCGTTGACTTGCCGAAGGGGACCAAGCTCAGCGTGAAGATCACGTACGACAACTCGGCGGAAAACCCGCGCAATCCGACGAGCCCGCCGCGCCGCGTCCGCTGGGGCAAGGAATCGACCGACGAGATGGGCAGCGTTACCCTGCAAGTGATCGCGGCTCAGGAGAGCGAATTCTCAAAGTTGCAGGAGGGCTATCGCAAGCATCTGCTCACTTCCGCCCTCAAGGCGGCGACGAAGAAGATCGGCAAGGAATAACTAGCGAGGTTGACACTTCAGCCCCGGCGAGCCGAGCTCCGTAAGGAGCCGGTTGAGGATTCGCAAACTCAACCGGCGGCTTACGCCGCTCGGCTCGCCGGAACTTGACTCAAGCGCTATGAGTTTTGCGGCTAAAGGATTCTAGTGCCGGCGGGACGCCGGCGCTACGGGGCGCGTTTCAACGCCTGGCGAACCGCATTCGTGCGTTCGCTCGCGGGCTCCAAAGCCTCCAGGCGCGTGAGCTGGCGAGCGGCTTCGTCGAGGTCTTCGCAGCGAATCAGGATGTTCGCATAAAACGCGAGATACTGCGGCGACGTTGGATTCTCATCCGCCGCCTCGGCCAGTTGCGTCCGCGCTTGATTGAACTGGTTGGCGGCTTCGAACATGCGTGCCAAAAGGACGCGTTCGTCGGGCGTCGGCGGCAACTCGCGCAAGGAATCCTGGAACTTGGCGAGCGCGGTCTCGCGCGCCGCCTTGGACACTCGGCTCTGCACGAAAAGGCGGATCCGTGCGTCGGCGCTGTTTGGGCCACGGAGCTTTTGATTCTCGTCGAGCAACTCGAGCGCGCCAGCACGCGCTTCGGCCGTACCCTTGTCCGATAACAGGACGGCCAGGTGCCGTCGCGCCGGCACGCTGAATTCCGCCGGCGCGGCGCGCGCCGGATCGAGCAGGCGAACATAGAGATCGAACGCTTCGTCCGCGTGTTCGGCGCGGCGATGAAAATCGGCGGCGAACGCCAGCGCGGCAAAGTCGCCCGTGCGATCGCTCACGGCTTCCTTGAACGCGTCCGCCGCTTCGACCGGTTGACGCAGCGCGTCGTAACATCGCGCCAGCGTGAGACTGACGTGGCGTTCGTTGACTTCCTTCTTCATTTTCTCAAGCGCCGGCGCCGCCTGGTCGCGTTGATTCGTGATGGCCAAGTGATTCATCCACGCGATCCAGACATCCGGCGCATGGCCGGCCGTCGCCATGCCTTCGCGCAGCAATGGCTCCGCTTTCGCGTTGTTGCCAGCCGCGTGGTAGATGCGGGCGAGCCAGAGGAGATCGCGATAATCGCGCGCCGGCAGCGACACGGCTTGCTCGGCCCGCGCGATCGCCAGCTTGTGATAACGCCGATCGCGCATGCCGACGGCGATCTCCGCGCCCAGGCGAGCCAGATCCGACGTCAACGGCAGTCGCTGCTCGTACTTGCCGAGTTCCGCTTCCGCCTTGGCAAACTCGCGACGCTCCATCAAGAGCTGCAACAAACGTTTCATCATGCGCGGCTGCATCTCGCCCATGTCGAGGGCGTGGGAATAGTCGAGGATGGCCTGCGGATAATGGCCTTCCTGATCCGCGATGGTTGCGGCCAACAGCGGCACGCGCGGCGAATTCTTGTTAAGCGCTGCGAATTCCAGCAATTGCGAACGCGCTTCGGCAAGGCCGGCGCGCTGGCCGCGTGCTTCGAGAATCTGGATTTCAATTGCGCCGACCCGCCAGCGCCAGCCGGCTTCGCCTTCGATCGAACGCAATTGTTCGAGCCAAACGCGGGCGGCGGCGGGCTGTTGCTTCTCAAGAGCCAGCTCCAGGAGCAACGATCGGCTGCGAAGGTCCTTGGGCAAGGCACGGGCGACTTCGCGCAGCACCTTCTCGGCACGGTCGGCGGCGCCCAGGCGTTGCCAGGCGTCAGCGAGGGTGCGATTCAAGCGAACGCGTTGGTCGGCGGTGAAAGTACTTGGCAAATAATCGCCAATGCGCGCCAGCTTGTCGCGATCGGCGGCGTTGCCGCGTATGCTGAAGAGGCGGCACTTGGCGAGACGCAACTCAAGTCGATCGCCGATGTCGGTCGCGGCGGCGAGGATCTTGTCGGCGTCGTCGAACCGCTGCTGCCGGCCCGCCAATTCGGCGAGGGCGATGCGGATCGCGATTTCATTTGAGTGTTCGCTGCGAGCTTTCTCGAGCAATGCCTGAGCGCCGGCAACGTCGCCGCGTGCCGCCAAAAGTTCGGCGTGCGCCAAGGTCAAATCGACGGTCGGCGGACCGCTTTTTTCGGCGTTCTCGAGGCCTTCCTCGACGGCGTCAAAGTTGCGCTCCCCTTCCGGCAGCCGCATTTGCCTGGCGATCTGGCCGCGCGCCAGCAACGTCCAGTAGGACGCTGGCAGATTCTTGGCTGAGCGCACCAGTTCGAGCGTTCGGCACGCTTCATCGGCGCGACCGCGGCTCAACAACGCCGACGCCAGGCCAATGCTGGCGGGAGGCCAGGTCGGCTCCTCCTCGACGGCGCGTTGAAACGCTTCCAGCTCCAGATCCGGATCGCCGATGTTGCGGAAGCAAATGCCTAACAGCACGTTCACGCGGCCGTTCCATTCCGAACGCGCGCCTAAATCGCGCCGCGCTTGCTCCAGAAGCTGAATCGCGTCGCTCCATTCGTCGTCGATCATGTGCAGACGCGCACGCAGATAGTTCGGCAACGTCGCCTTCATGCCGGCCTTCATGAGCTGATCGATGCGCTGGCGGGCTTCGCCATAGTGCTTTTCGTCGATCATCAAGTCGATCAACAGCACCGCGAGTTCATTGGACTTGGGCACGCGATCCAGGCCGGCGCGTGCGACATCGATGGCTTCGCCGCGGCGGTCGGCGTTGAGCTTGACATCGACGAGCAGCTTGTAAATATCCACGCGATCCGGATGCTTCTTGAGGCCTTCCTGCAACAGCCGGCTCGCTTCGTCCCAGTTGCCGCGAGCACGCTCGGCATCGGCGACCGCGAGGAATACCTCCGGCCGATCCGGCGCCAGCTTGAACGCGGCCGACAGATCGCGATCCGCCGCCTTGTCGTCGCCGCGCTTGCGCAAAAAATAGGCTCGCACCAGATGTGCTTGATGTGAATTCGTGTTGGCCGCAAGCATGGCGTCGAGCACCACGGTCGCGTCATCGGGCAGTCCGCGGCGATCGTGCAACACTTCCGCGAGCAGCGAATAGGTCTCGATCCGCTTGGGATTGAGCTTGATGGCTTCCTCAAACGCGAGCACGGCTTCCGCGTAATCCTTCTTCGCCTCGTAGCACCAGCCGAGCATGTGCAAGAGCTCGGCCTTGTCGGCCCAGTTGGCTTGCAGCTTGCGAAGATTGTCGATCGCCTCCGGAATGCGTTCGAGGTCGATGAGGTTGTGCACGAGCCGCATGCGAAACGCGTGCTCGTTCGGCTTGACGCGCAGCACCTTCTCCATGAGCAACGTGAGCCGTTCGCGCTCGGCGTCCGTGCTGGCCCGCGCGTCGAGCGCCTGGGCGTACTTTTGCACGGCGTCGGGATCATCGGGAACGAAGGAGAGATATTGGCCAAATTGATCGAGGGCCTTGTCGTACTCCTTGGCGGCAAGGGCGCGGTCGCCGCGTTCGAGGAGCCGATAGGCGTTTTGTCTTAGCTGGAAGGCGTGCAAAAAATGCACGCCGACGCCGACGATCAAGAGCGTGCCGAAGACGATGGCGAGGAGCCGAACGTTGAGTTTGCGTCGCATGGGGAGATCTACGGGGTGTCGGGGTCGAAAAAAGCCTCCTTGAAGTTTAGGTCACGATTTGCATCGTTGGCGCCTCAGGTTCTCGCGGATTCGTTGCACAAAGCGATGGAACACCCACACTTTGCAATGAATTTGGCGATGGGACGTGCTATTTGCAACGAATTTTGCCAAGGAATAAGGACTTACGACAACAAAAACGTGCATTCATTGCATCCGGTCCGTGCCCGCCCAGCGGGGTGCGTATCGATTATATATAGTGTACATTTTTCCATTAATGTCTTGCTTTTCGTTTTTGCCGATGGTACAATATATACACCAGTCCATTGAGGAGAATCATCTATGGATAATCGATCGGTCGCACGCCATTTGCTGGCCTGGGCTCATTCGCTCGAAGCGGATCGTGCCAACCTTTATCGCGTCAAAGCCTATCGGCGGGCGGCGGAGACCATCATGGGTCTCGATCGGCCTGTCGAGGACCTCGTAGCCGGCGAGGGGCGTAAGGGTCTCAAGCAGCTGCCCGGCATCGGCGGCCGGCTTTCCGAGAAGATCGAAAAGCTGGTCCGCACCCCGGATATCGCTACGCTGACTGAAGATCACAGTCAAATGGTGCAAGCTCCGGGATGAGCGCAGCGATTCCCGGGGGTCGAACCCGGAGTTCTCCGCGCGAATGCAAACGGTGCGACGATTCCTGGAGATGATCCGTTTCAGTCACACGCTCTTCGCGCTTCCCTTCGCTCTCTTTAGCGCCATTCTCGCGTGGTACAACAAAAACGCGTTCTCGTGGATCGAGTTGGCCGGCATTCTCTTGTGCATGGTGTTCGCCCGCAGCGCTGCGATGGCGTTCAACCGTTTGGCGGACCGCGATATCGACGCGCAAAACCCGCGCACCGCGGTGCGCCATCTGCCGAGCGGCCAGCTGAGCGTCGTCAGCGTTTGGCTGTTCACGCTCGTTTGCTGCACCGGCTTCGTCGCTTGCACATCAATCTTTCTTCTTGAAGGCAACTCCTGGCCCCTCTACCTTTCCGGCCCCGTGCTCCTTTTCGTCATGGCGTATTCGTGGACGAAACGATTCACCGCGCTCGCGCATTTCTGGCTCGGCGCGTCGCTTTTGCTTGCGCCGGTTGCCGCGTGGATCGCGATTCGCGGCTTTGACGAATGGCCGATCCCGCTCGTCCTCGGGCTGGCGGTATTGTTCTGGGTCGCGGGCTTCGACATCATTTACGCGTGCCAGGACGCCGACTTCGATCGCCAGGCCAAGCTGCACAGCATCCCCGCCGCGCTCGGCGTGCCGCGGGCGCTCAAGCTGGCGGAGTATTGCCACGCCGTGATGATCGCGCTGTTGGTCACGCTCTACATGCTCGCGTCGCCGCCGCTCGGGTTGATTTTTCTGATCAGCCTGGGCAGCGTGACAGCGCTTCTGGTTTACGAGCATTCTCTGGTGCGCGCCGACGATTTGACGCGCGTCAACCAGGCGTTTTTTCAGGTCAACGTCATCATCAGCATGGGGTTGTTGGTTGTGCTGCTGGTGGAGATTGGACTGGAGAAGTGGCGGTGAGGATCTACAACGCTATTTTGGTAGGTCAGGCTTTCCAGCCTGACGCATTTTGCCGAGATCCAGGGCTTTGCACAAAAACGAAGAAGGTGAACCACGTGGAACACGGGGGTCACGGGGAAAAGCCAAGCAATATTCTGAACATGCACTGTGCGTTCGGTTTCTGTCATTGCCTGTTTGGAATTCCCCCCGTGTTCCCCGTGCCCCCCGTGGTTCAAATTTGAGTTTTTGTGCAAAGCTGAGATCCAGAGATTCTGGGTGGTTCGGGTCAGGCTGGAAAGCCTGACCTACGGGTTAAGCGTTGTAGTATCAACATGTTACGACGAATACCGCCCCATTTCCAAAAGTGAATGTCACACCCCCCGTACAAGAATGCGAGGTGAGAACAAACAACCCAAAATGAAAGGAACGAGCCATGTTCAGCTTCCTCTTCTCCAAGAAAACCATTCGCAAGTCCTCCCCAATCTCCAACAAGCGCGGCTATCGTCCGCAACTTGAAACCCTCGAAGATCGCCTCGTCATGACCACGCACGCGGGAATCGGGATTGGCGGGTGTATTGTGCTCGATGGGCCGCCGATATTGAGCAAGGTCATTCTCACTATGCCGACTGAAAAGATCGATGCCATGCAGCCCGCCGCGAAGCCGGTGGACCTGACGACGATTCCGCGGCAAGTGCTGGCCGATTTGCTGACCGGGGCGAGCGATTCGGACCTGTTCTCGGTTCAGCTTCAGCAAGGCGACTTCCTGGAAGCCGAGGTCCAGACCGCTTCGACGCTGAAGCTGTCGTCGTTGATGACCATCATGAACGCGAGCGGCATGGTGCTGGCGACGATTGGCGCGTCGGCCAATCCGACCACCGGCATCATGAGCACCAATCCGGCGTACGGGTTCGTCGCTCCGGAAACCGGGACCTATCAGATCAAGATCGCCGGCGCCACTCCTCAACTGGGCACGACAAGGTCCGCCGCGCCGACGCTTGCCACGTCCGGCGCATACTCGCTGGAACTGCATCGCCTGGCGCTGGCTCAGGGCATCCAGAGCTTCGAAACGTTGGCCCAGAAGGGTTCCATGTACGCCTTCCTCAAGAACGGCCAGCTCGACATCGTCGGACCCACCGGCTACGGCTTCGGCCTCAAGGGCAACTGGACGCAGACCGTCACCCAGGCGACCAACGGCCGCTTCGCCTCGACCTACACCGCCACGAGCGGCGTGACGCTGGAGACCGCCGCCGGTCCGGTCACGCTCAACGTCGCCGCCGGCAACTCCTTCATCGTGACGACCAGGGCGAACACCTTCGGCGCCAACGTCGGCGAAATCTCCGGCATGGCCTTCAAGACGAGCGTCTCCACCGGGGCGTTGCTTTCGCCCTTCATGGCCGGCTCGGCCTTCGGATTCGATCTGAGCAAGCTCGACATGAGCGTGACGATCACCGGCAATCTCGGCGGCATCGCCGGCATCGGCCTGGGTTCGAGCACCAAGGTGAAGGGGACCGGCGCTCCGGTCAACAACGCGATTCCTTACATGTACTTCACGCTCAAGCCGCTCGGCACGGGCATGACGAACGTCGTCAGCGTCGTGTGCGATCCGGCCGACCCGGCTCTCTTCATCGAATCCGGTGTGAAAGGTCTCAAGCTCGGGCCGGTCGAAGTCAACGGCATCGGCATGTCGCGGCACGGCCTGATCCCGTTCACGCCGATCAACACGCCGACGCAATACTCCGGCAACATCGGCGGCAACCTGACGCTGCAAGGCTCGTTCGACACCACGTCGATCACCCTGGTGCCGTCGAAGGTCGTCGGCGACGTGACCTTCAATCTCGATCCGAACCGCACCGGCCAGCTCTTCGGCGGCCAGGGCGCCACCGCGGCCGGCCTCGCGGGAATCTTCGCCCAGGTGGGCACGGGCGGCGGGGCGGCCTTCCTCGACACCCTCAACGCCGGCGCTTCGACGCTCGGCAACGGCATCGGCCAGCTCTTCCGCAACTTTAGCGTCGGCATCAACGGCACCCTCAAGATCAACCTCCTCGGCGAACTCCAGAAGGACCTGAGCTGGGAAGTCGGCAACCAGATCCTCATGATGCCCACCAAGCCCGACGGCTTCATCGACGGTGTGCTCAATTACGCCAACGAGAACACCATCGGCAACACCAACCTGCTGATGCTTTCCGTCGGCAAGGCGTCGCTGATCTACGACGGCCCGACCGCGAGCTTCTACTTCCGCGGCAGCACGGTCAACCCGTTCAAGGGTACGCCTCTGGCCTCGTTCGCCTCCCCCTACGCGGTGGACCTGGACGTGGCCGTCCAGAGCGGCGGCAAGTTCTTCATGGATATGAAAGGCTCGTACAAGTACATGGGCCTCGCCGTGACGGGCGAGATCCTGATCGCTCACAACTATCCGGTCGTCGGCCCGGCCGCACAGATTCTGGGTTCCTCGAGCGCCTCGGCACTCAACGTCGCAACGCTTTCTCGGTCCACGTCCCCGGTGCTCTACTCCGGCGTCTACATCGCCGCCAACGTGAGAATGCTCTCCCTCAACATCGGCCTGACCGGCCAGATGTTCGCCAACGGCGACTTCATCATCAAGGGCAGCGCCGAAGCGGACCTCGGCTCACTCGAACGCTCGGCGACCGTCACCATGAGCAAGACGCAAGCTCAAGGCTTTCAGTTCACGGGCACGACGAGCGACAGCTTCCGATCGACTTACATCCGCGGCCACATCGACACGACGCTCAAGTTCGGCATCTCAGGCGGCCGCGTCACCTACGCCGGCTCCGCGGAGGCCGAGGGCGAAGTGAAAGTCCCGGTGTACGGTTGGGTCGGCGGCAGCCTGTCGGCGGGCGTTGACAACACGAGCCTTTGGGTCAAGGTCGGCGGCCACAAGAAGAAGTTCGCGTGGTAATCAAAACTCCCCTCTCCGCCGTAGCCGGGGGAGAGGAGTTTTGCACAAAAACTCAAATTTGAACCACGGGGGGCACGTGGAACACGGGGGGAATTCCAAACAGGCAATGACAGAAACCGAACGCACAGTGCATGTTCAGAATATTGCTTGGCTTTTCCCCGTGACCCCCGTGTTCCCCGTGGTTCACCTTCTTCGTTTTTGTGCAAAGCCGGGGGAGAGGGACTGAGTTTTCGTTCGCCGTCATTACATATCCCCCATCCTCCCCCCTTTCCAAAAACTGCCTTTGTCAATTCTTCACGCTTCGGTTACCATAAAAAACACCCGGTGAAAAACCGGGGCGGTCATTCGTCTTTCACGTTGGTTCGCGACGTTACGTCCGAGGAACACCTGTCGAAAGGAACCTGTATGCTCCAGCGCATCAGCTTTGTGGCGCTTCTCTTTCTGGGCAGCTTTGCTGCTCCGATGGTCCGCGCGGATGAAAACACCGGCACGCCGTTCGTCGTCGCCATAGGCATCGATAAATTCCAGGATCCGCAGATCAAACCGCGCAAGCACGCCGAGGCCGACGCCAAGGCCATCGTCGATTGGTACTTTGCCAAGGAAAACCTGGGCGTCGCCAAGGAAAACGTCAAGCTGCTGCTCGGCTCCGGCCCGGTCGCGAATGCTCCCTATCCGACCGAGAAAGCGACGAAGGAGAACATCGCCAAGGCGTTGCAATGGCTCGAAAAGTCCGCGAAGAAGGACGACCTCGTCATCTTCGCGATCTTCGGCCAGGGGGCGCCCGTCGGCGAACGCTCCTGCTATTTCGGCGTCGATTCGACCTTCAAGAACCGCACCAAGGACGCCCTGTCGTCGAGCGAGATCGAACACGTCATGGAGAAGCTGCCCAGCCAGCGCGTCGTCGCCCTCGTCGATGTGCACTTCCTCGGCTTCGATCCGGGCACGGAAAAAATGCCCGATGCGACCACGGCCAAATATTATCGCGAGTTCCTCGGCCTCGGCGACGAGAGCAAAGAGGAATCGCCGAGCCGGGTCATCTTCATGGCCGGCGCCGCCAGCAAGCCATCGCTCGATCTGGAAAAGCACGGCATTTTCGCCCAGACGCTGCTCAACGCCTTGAACGGCAAGGCCGACTCGGAAGGCTACGAAGCGGACGGCAACATCACCGTCACCGAACTGGCTCGTTACGTTCGCAAGGCGTTGCCCGAACTCGCCAAGACGCACGGCACGACCAAGGAACAAAAGGATCAAAAGTCCGGCGTCTTCGAAGCGCAAGCGACCGAATTCGTCGTCGGCTACAACTCCGAGGCTCGGCCGCAATCGCTCGATCGCGTCAAGAAATTCGACGCGCTCGTCAAGGACAAGAACCTCGACAAGAAAATCGCCGAGGAGGGGCACAACCTTCTCGTCAAGATGCCGAAGCTTGAAGCGCAGCAAAAGCTTCGCAAAGCGTATCAACAACTCGTGGACGGCAAGATCGACGTCGCCGCCTTCAACACCGAACGCGACGGCGTGCTCGAATCCACGCGGATGACCGAACAGGACGCCGGCAAGTTTGCGATCACGATGCTTCGTGCCGCCGACCTCGTGAATGACAACTACTACAAGAAAGTCGCCAAGGAGCCGCTCATCGAGCACGCCATCACGGGCATGTTCAAGGGCATCGAAGAAAAAGTGCCGTCGCACCTCAAGGAACGGCTCGATCGCGTCAAGCAATTGTCGGACGCCGAGCTGCTCCGGCTCGTCACCGACGCTCGCCAGCACCTCGGCGTGCGCGAGGATCTCGCCAAGGGGCAGGACATCACCTACGCCCTGCGCGGCATGTTCGTCAAGCTCGACCCGCACACCGGCTACATCCCGCCGGAAATCGTGCGCCGTTTCCGCGACGACACCGCCGGCTCGTTCCGCGGCATCGGCGTGCAGATTCGCAAGAATGACGTGCGCGACGAGCTGCAAGTCATCACGCCGATCTACGGCAGCCCCGCGCACAAGGCGGGCCTCAAGGCGAACGACATCATCACGACGATCGTCTCCGAAGTCGATCCGCAAACCGGCACGCCCTATGACACGCCGCAAATCACGCCGACCAAGGGCCTGAGCACCGAAGACGCCGTCAAGAAGATTCAGGGCAAGGCCGGCACCAAGATCAAGATCATCGTCGAACGCGACGGCGCCGAAAAGCCGATCGAGTTCACGCTCATCCGCGCCACCATCGAAGTCGAAAGCGTCATGGGCCACAAGCGCGACAAGAAGGACGCGTGGAACTACGTCATCGATCCCGCCAACAAGATCTGCTACGTGCGCCTGACGCAGTTCTCCGAAAACAGCTACGCCGAACTCGAAAAGGTCATGCGCAAGCTCTCCAAGGAAGGCATCAAGGGCTTCATCCTCGATCTGCGCTTCAACCCGGGCGGCCTGCTGGAAAGCTCGATCAAGATGGCGGACCTGTTCATCGACGACGGCCTGATCGTCACCGTGCGCCACCGCGACGGCTCGGAGACCTCGTACGTCGGCCGATCGGACGGCAGCTTCACGACGTTCCCGATGGTCTGCCTCATCAACAGCGGCAGCGCGTCGGCCAGTGAAATCGTCTCCGCGGCTCTGCAAGATCATGGCCGGGCGATCATCATGGGCTCGCGCAGCTTCGGCAAGGGCAGCGTGCAGCACATTCACGGCTTCGACAACAAGAGCATCATCAAGCTGACCAGCTCGACCTTCTGGCGGCCGAGCAATCGCAACCTCAACAAGTCGAGCACCAAGGGGGGCGAGAAAGACGAATGGGGCGTGTCGCCGGACAAGGGTTTCGAGATCAAGCTATCGCGGAAGGAGGACGATGATCTTTACGATCATCTGCGCGAAGCGGAATTGATCCGAGCCGGACCGCAAGAATCGAAGACCGAGTTCCGCGATCGCCAGCTCGACATGGCGGTGGATTATTTGCGCGGCCAGATTCAGACGGCGTCGCGCAAGGATTCGAAGCGAGATATTGAGAATCGATAGTCAGGTATCGTGTTTGAACAAAAGGCCCGACGATATGGCGATCGTCGGGCTTTTTCATGCGCTGGCGCTTTTGGGCCAGGGAATGACGCGAATGACGACGCTGGCCACGACCGCGATGGTGTATTCAAGGATTGGCCCCGGACCCATGGCAAAGATGCGCGGTACAACGAAAGCGTAAACGATGATGCCCGCAAAAATGCCCGCGATGACAAAGAACAAGAAATCCGGCAAGCGATCCGGCGCGGCGGCGTGTTTGACCGCATCGCCGTGACATCCCCAACAAGTAACTACACTGAAACTGACGTGAACAAGAATCGCCCAATCCAAGCCAAACGGCAACTGCGAATACAACTGCAGCAACACGACCGCCAACAGCGCACCTTGAATTGCCAGTGTCATGAAATGTGGCATGAATGCAGCAATCAAAAAGGCCGCCAAGGATATTGCCATTCCCCACTGCAGTGTCCCATGCGGATCCAACGCACGAGCCAACAGAAGCGCGGGTATTAGTAGAGGCAATGCAAGGATTTGTGCCAACCACACGCTCAAGAAAGCTCGGTCGTGGGTCATCCGGGATAACGCCACCATCCACGTAACGAAATAAAAGGTCCATGGGAGCAGCCACCAAAACGGAATTGGCGCCAAATCCGTATTCACGTAACTAGTCGCTCCGATAATGACGCATGCTGGCATTCCGCCTAGCAGCAACCAGCGCAAACGGCGTAACCAGCCGGGTGAAGGCGTCCATGTCGAAGATTCCTCTATCAAGAAGCGCGACGACCAGCGTCCAACATAACCATAAACGGTTAGGAAAAGTACTCCCGTCGCGACCAAGCAACAAATGACGACTGTGTCGATTTCCGGCATCGTCCACGGCAATTCGGGCTGGGATTCGAGCCACCAAATCGTGACGCCCAATCCGACTGCGCATCCATAAACGACGAAAACAAACAGAAACAAGGGGTTGAAAGGGCGCGATGTCGTCGTTCGACTAAGTCTCGTCAATGTTAAAACCAAAGTCATGAACAAAACCGCGATTGTCCAAGCGTAGGCGCTCGTGAACATCCACATATCGACGTCGGCGCGTCTTTCCAATCTGCCCGAAATTAATGCGACGGGAACAGTGGACCAGGCCCCAAGTAGCCAAATGAAATTCCAACTCCGAAATTGGCCGAACGACGAGAGCCATGCCAAAAGCAGCCCCAATAGCGGTGACGAAAACAACATGCAGCCAACGATGACGTCCACAAGCGGCCCGAATAATCCTGGCCGAGGGATGTGTTCGAGGCAAATCGGCACTACCAAGAACGGAGCCGCGCCACTGATGGCGAGGCCCACGGCAAGCAGCGCGATGAGCAACATCGATGGAAACGGGCGCGACGAATCCACGGCATCCTCGGGCAAGTTACTCATTTCGCATCACCATGCCGACCTTCGTCAGCACGCTCGCATGTTGCTCCCATGTCAAACCAGCCACGGTCGCGCTCGCCCGCACTTTTGGGCCACGGCATTATTCGCACCACAACGCCGGCCACCAACACAATGGTGTAATCGACAATGGGTTGGCGTTCCATCGATTTGAGAATGAATTCCAAAACGACCAGGTACAACGCCACGCCGACAACAAATCCAGCAAGCACGCACAGCAAAAACTCCGGCAAACGGTCCCGCTCGGGTGCGTCTTTCACGACATCGCCATGGCATCCCCAGCAGGTCGCCACACTGTAGCTCACATGTACAAGAATCGCCCAGAAGTCCTCGAGCGGCATTTGCAAATGCATCAGCAACAAGACGAGCGCCAATAGAGAGCCCTGCAACGGCAACGTCATGCGGTGCAACGCGAATACCGCCACCAACAGCGCCATCATGAACATTGAGAAATCGGTCCAGGGCCGCTCGAACCGATCGAACTCTGTGATCCACCAAAGCAAGGGCAAAAGAAGAACCACGGCCAGCGCCTGCACCAAAACGCGCGCGGAATTTCTGGCATGGGTCATGCGAGTCAACGCCACAAGCCAGGAGAGAAAATAAAAAGTCCATGGCAAAGACCAAAAAATCGTGAAGTGTTGAATTTCAGCGGACACAAATCCGATCATGCCGATCACGACAATTGCCGGCGTTGCACTCAGAAGCATCCAGCGCATTCGCCGCAACCAGCCGGGAGGCGGCGATTGAGCTCTCGTGTCCGTTGGCAGGTTCGCCAGATTCCAAGCGCCAAACAATCGATTGGCGATGAGATAGAACGCCAACGTGACAACGACGCCAATCCTTGCGCCAAGGTCGATATTCGCCACATACCACGGACGCGTACCTACGTTTTCCCAGTAGTAATAGATGTGGCACAAGCCGATTGCACAGCCGAGGACAACGAAACTGAACATGAACAAGGGGTTGAAGTCGTGCGTCCAACTCAAGGAGCCGAGCAACCTCAGGGCGAGAACCATACTGATGAATAGGAGCACGATTACCAAGGCGTAAACGCTTACATTCAGCCAAAGCTGCAAATCGGTCGGCCGTTCGAAATCCGGTTGAACCACGAATACGGCAACGGTAGCGCCGATCCAGGCCATGAACAATAATGATCCAATCCACCGATTCGATCGCACGAGCGTTGCAAGCCATGCCAGGAGGAATCCCAAAAGGGGAGCAAAAAAAAAGATGCAGACGATGGTGAACGCTTCTGGGAAATTCCCAAACCACCCGGGCCGCGGCGGGATTAGCTCCACGCAGATTGGCCAAAAAGCAAAGGCCAGTACGCCGCTTGAAGTGAGCGCTGCCGCAAGCAGCACCATGGCGATCACGACGTGAGAGCGTTGTGGCGGATTCACGGCGTCCTCGTGAATTTCACTTGATTCGCAGAACCATGCCGACCTTTGTCAGCACGCTCGCATATTGCTCCCACGTCAAGCCATCCACGGTCGCGCTCGGTTTGCCGGTGACGCCGTCCACGAGCGGGCCGGCGGCGACCATCGCTTCGAGAATCGTCAACTCGCGGGCCGGATCGAACAGCTCGGCGTCGAGCGGCTGGCCCTGCAAATGAGCAACGCCGGCGGCCAGGGCGTACGCGCCCCAGTTGCTGACGCCGCAGACGATGAGGTGATCGGTCGGAATGCGGCACGCGACGAGTCGGCCGCCCGTGATGTTGCGTTCGATGACGTGCCACGGGATTTTGCCCATGCCGATCTCGTTGCCGCCGTCGCCGATGCCGATGGTGACTTGGCCAGAGGGAGAGGGGAAGAGTCGATGGGCCGCGCTCATCCGGTCCGTGATATCGAGGCCGCGCATCGTGTGGCAACGATCGTCCGCATGGCTCGGGCCGACGCGTTCGATCGCCAGCCAGTGCGTCACCGGGCCGGTTCGCTCGCCAACATGGCGCACGTAGTCGGCATCGCTCATGGCTTCTATCGGCAGCGCGATGAGCGGCACGTCCTTTCGCAAGCCGCATTCTGCGAGGCCGGCTTCGAGCGCACGCATGCAGAAATCATCCGTCAACAAAACGACGTCGATGCCAAGCGGCACGAGCGCCCGCGCCAGGAACAACGCGCCGAGCGGGCCGTCCGTTTCGCCGGCGGGAGGCGTCGCCGTCGGAATGAAGAAGCCGGTGACGACGGCGAGGCGAGGCTTCGGATGCTCCGCCAAGCTCTTGCACGCGCTCGCGAAATCGTCGGGGCACGCGTTGACGAGATTATGGACGGGGTCCGTGCGCAGGCCGCGTTTGCCGATGTCGTCTTGAATGATGTCGCGCAGCCGCGTCAAGATCGCGTCGCTCATCGTTTCGGCTCCTGCAAGACGTTCTTGAATCGGGACAGCCATTCGCCCGCCAATGGCGCGGTCAACGTGACCGGATCGTAACGCACCGGATGCAAGAACGTCAACGCCCGCGCGTGCAGCGCGATCGCGTTGCCGAAGGTGCGCACGCTGCCGTAGCGGGCGTCGCCATAGATCGGATGGCCATGATGCGCGAGCTGCACGCGCAGTTGATGCGTGCGCCCGGTCTGTGGCCGAACTTCCAGCCAGGTGAGATCGCCCTGTCCGCCGCGGCGCTGATAGTGCAACAGCGATTGGCGAGCGCCCTTCGTGCGCGGCTCCAGGACATCGACGCGCCGGGTCTCGGTGTTTTTCCTTAGCCAATCCTCGAGCGTGCCGGCCTCGCGCTGCACCTGTCCCTCGACGATGGCCCAGTAGACTTTTTCGATGGTGCCTTCGCGAAACTGCTCCGACAGCCGCGCCGCCGCCTTGCTCGTACGCGCGAACAACATCACGCCCGACACCGGCTTGTCGAGCCGATGCACGATGCCGAGGAAAACGTTGCCCGGCTTTTGATGCTTGTCCTTGAGATACTGCTTGACCTCGCGATCGAGCGTTTGCTCCTTGCCTTGATAGTGTGCGCACGGCACTCCGGCGGGCTTGGCGATCGCCAGGCAATGGTTGTCCTCGTACAGGATTTCCAGCGGCGTTTGATCCATGTTGTGCTCGTCAGGACCGTTCGTCATATTGTAATCCGTAATCATCAATTGACCCAAGCCCCGCGATGAGCGCAGCGATTCGCGGGGGTAGCACCCCGGACCACCACCATGTTCCGCACGCTTTGCCTCCCGTTCTTTTTCGTCGCCGTCCTCGCCCCTGCTCTGCACGCCCAAAAAGACGACGACTCAAAAAAGAAGAAACCCGATTCAATCCCCGAAGGCCTGAAGGCATTGCAACATCCCGACGCCAAGGTGCGTTACCGCGCCGCGCAAACGTTGGCCGATCTCGGCCCCGTCGCGAAGTTCGCAGTGCCGGACCTGCGCGAGGCGCTCAAGGACAAAAACGCCGCCGTGCGCGTGAAGGTCGCCGAAGCATTGTGGAAAATCGACAAGACGCCGAGCACGGTGCTGTTGCCGTTCCTCTTGCAAGCGATCAAGCACGACGATCCCGGCGTCCGCGCCGCCGCGCCGCCCGTGATCGCGATGCTCGGCTCGAAGGCGAAGTCGGCGCTGCCTGCTTTAACGCAAGCGCTCAAGGACAAGGAACTCGACGTCAAGCTCGCCGCCGTCACCGCACTGGGCGAACTCGGCACGACGGCCAAGGACTCCGCGGGCGAATTGCTCGCCTTGACATCGGATAAGGATTTCTTCCTATTGGAACCGTTCGTCGGCGCATCGCTGGCCAATTTCGGCAACGGCGTGTTGCCGGTGTTGACGAAAGAGTTAACCGACAAGATGCCGGAACGCCGCCGCGTCGCCGCGTATGCGTTGGGCGCAATGGGCCCCGGCGCCGCGAGCGCCGCCGAGCCGCTCACCAATGCGCTTGCGCACGAAGACGCCGAGACGCGCCGGCTCGCCGCGCGGGCGCTCGGCAAGATCGGCCCGGCCGCGAAGTCGTCGGTTTCGAAACTGGACGCGGTGCTCGCCGACAAGATCGCGTCGGTTCGCATCGAGGCCGCGCTGGCAATGTGGTTCATCACCAAGGACGCGACGAACGTCCGCGTCCTCGTCGCCGCGTTGGCGGACGATTCGCCCCGTGTGCGCGACCATGCCTGTCAAGCGCTCGCCGTGATGAAAGCCGACGCCAACGCTGCCGTCGATCCGGTCGCGAAGCTGCTCGGCGACAAGGACCTGCGCGTCCGCGCGATCATGACGCTCGGCGAAATCGGCCCCGCATCGACCAAGACGCTGCCCGATTTGAAAAAGCTCATGCAAGACAAGGACGGCGAAACCCAACTCCACGCCGCTTATGCCGTTTGGCAAATCTCTGGCGACGCCAAGGAAACGCTCGCGGTAATAGAAAAAACGCTGGCGACCGAGGCCCAGTACTCAAACTCGATCCATCTCCTCGGCGAGATGCGCACGGCCGCGATGCCGATGTTGCCGACGCTGATTGCGCTTTATCGAGAGGAAGACGTCCCCGCCGACCGCAAGGCCCTTGGCGAAGCGATCAAGAAGATCGACGCGAAGTTGGCGATGAAGCTGGGGATACCGTGATCATTCCGAGGCGGTTGCGTGTCGTCGATATCCTATCGCCGTTGGAGAACGATGCGTGCCCGCGCGCTGGATGAGATGGCCGAGGCGCACGCCGCAGTTGGAGGAACCGCGCGCGGCCGACGATACACGACGCAACAACTAAACCAAGCCTATGCGGTCTTGTTGGCCGCGCATTTTCAGGGTTTTTGGGTAATGGGTCATTTTGGAGTGCGGCGGTTTGACGCCGCTTTCTTTCTTTCCTTCTTTTTTCTTTTGCACATCGAATTACCAAAGAAAAAAGGAAAGAAAGCGGCGTCAAATCGCCGCACTCCAAAAGTTTCGAGCAAACTGACCCACTACCGGTTTTTGTCGCGACTTGCATTCGGAGTGCGTGGATCACTTTCTATTGGTGATCAGCGCACCACCTTCGCTTTCATCGTTTTTGCAATTGGAGCTGACGCGCGGCCGCCAGATCGATCGCGGCAACGCGCAATCCGCGAGCCTCGGCGCTGATTTTGGTCGATTCATGCCGAGTTTTTGGAAAGACCTGCAAACCTACGACGCCGGTTCGCTCACGTGGAAAAAGGACCTCGACGCGCTCAATGACTGGCGCAATGCAATTGTCCATCAGGACTTTACTTCGCCGAAACTCGGTGGAATAATGAAGCTGCGCATAAGGCAAGTGCGAAGTTGGCGCCGATCATGTGCTCGGCTTGCGAAGTCTATGGATGCTGTGATTCGTATTCATTTGCAACACTTGACAGGAACGGCGCCGTGGTGAAGGAGAATTCGCTGTGAACGGAAAGAAGAACTCGAAAGCACTCTTCAAGGTTGGCGACTGGGTTGCGTTCCAGCTCCCATTTGGAGAGGCAATCGCTCAGGTAGTTGAGGATCGCGGCCCGATTGGCTATCGGGGCAGGCGGCTATACGGTCTCCGTCGCCCACCGGAAAATGGCGAGGCCGATTACTTTGAGCTCCCCGAGATTGCCCTTCGCACCGCGTTATGTCCCAATGGCAAGGAATCATGAGGCCGCCCTCAAATGGAATACTTCCACGAAGGCTCCCCGCAATCCATCATTGACGAAGCACGCGCCCGAACGCTCGTGAAATCGCTCCTCGCGCAACTTCGCGAGAGGCGACCGCTGTCGCGCGTGCTCATCCTGCCGCCCGACATGACGCGGCTGCATTCCTGGGCCGGCTTTTTGACGGGCGAACTTTACGAACAACTGCATCAGAACGCCGAGATCGCGATTCTTCCCGCGGTCGGCACGCATTTGCCGATGACCGCGGATGAACTCACGCACATGTTCCCCGGCGTGCCGCATTCGGTCTTTCATGTGCACGACTGGCGCAACGGCGTCGTGTCGCTCGGCGAAGTGCCGGCGCCGCTCGTGCATCAATTGTCGGAAGGCAAGCTCGATTTCTCGATCAAAGTCGAACTCGACCGCCTGATCGTCGAAAAGCAATGGGACGCGATCATCTCCGTCGGGCAACTGGTGCCGCATGAGGTCATCGGCATCGCCAATCATTCGAAGAACGTGTTCATCGGCGCCGGCGGCAGCGATCTGATCAACAAGTCGCACTGGCTCGGCGCAGTCTACGGCATCGAGCGCATCATGGGCCGCGCGAACACGCCGGTGCGGGCCGTGCTCGATTATGCGAGCGAGCATCTCGCCAAACATCTGCCGATTGTTTATTTGTTGACGGTACGTGCACGTGATTTGCCGAGCGGCCGCCTGGTGACGCGCGGCCTTTACGCCGGCGACGATCGCGCCTGCTTCGAACGCGGCGCCGAGCTGTGCCGACAGGTGAATCTCGATCGGCTCCAGCGCGCGCCCAAGAAAGTCGTCGTCTATCTCGATCCGCTGGAATTCAAATCAACCTGGCTCGGCAACAAGGCCGTCTACCGTACGCGCATGGCCATCGCCGATCGAGGTGAGCTGATCGTGCTCGCCCCCGGCGTGCGCACGTTCGGCGAGGATGCGACGATCGACCGCTTGATTCGCCGCTTCGGTTATCGCGGCACGCCTCACACGCTCGAACAGGTGCGCAAGCACCCCGAACTTGCGTCGAATCTGTCCGCGTCGGCGCATCTGATTCATGGCTCCTCGGAAGGCCGATTCACGATAATGTACTGCCCCGGACATCTCACGCGCGAGGAGATTGAGGGCGTCGGCTTTCAGTATGGTGAGTTGGCGTCGATGATGTCCCGATACGATCCTCAACGCCTTCAGGACGGCTGGAATCGGCTCGCGGACGGCGAAGAAGTGTATTACATTTCCAACCCGGCTCTGGGTTTATGGGGAACCGCGGATCGATTTGATTGACGCGAATCCCGTGGCATACCATTCCGATGGTGTGACGTTCGCGTTAACAACACGATCGGAATCGTATTCCACGAATGGCTCAAGTCAACAATTCGACAAACGTGCCGCCGTTCTCGAACAGGTCGTCGCCGACGGCGCACGTCCACAAGATGCGCACGAGCAGCTTGCACGGAGCGTCGGCGTTCGGCAATTCCAGTTGCACTTTTTGGCCCAGGAGACGCTTCGTCCCAAGAAGCCGAACGCCCGTCGCGGACAGGTCGCGGCTCATGAGGGCGAATTCCTTGCCGTCCTCGGTGCGGATCTTGACGGGCTGAACAAAGTCGATGCGCGTCTGGCCGCGGCGCTCGTCGGTTTTGCTTCGGCTCTTGTGGTCCTTGATGAGCTTCTTGATCACTTTGACGATTTGCTGCTGCTGTGCGTGCTCTTTTTGCACGCGCGGGCTGAGCGAATCTTTGTAGTAGTAGCGATCCTGGCGGCGCACCAGAGCGGCGCGCGATTGCGCGATCACATCTTTCCACGACGCCTCCGGCAGCCCGGCGATGCGCAGCTCCGAGCGCACGTCGCGTGCGGTCACGAAGCCCTGACGTTTCGCCAGGCGCAGAACGGCGTCGGCCACCGGTTCGAGTTCGCTGTTGGCCATGCTTGGATTATAGCGAGTCGGCCGCGCCCGCGTTTGCCATGGCCCGCGATTTTTGCTGCGTCGCCGGCGCCGTGCAGCATAAATCCGATTTGCCGTGCCATTCGTGCTCGATGCCGCGCATGAGCAGGGCGCAATCGAAGGCGATCGAGCCGGGCGGGAAGAGGGCGGGATCGTCGAAGAAGCTCGAGCGGACTTCGAGGACGTCCAGCGGTTCGACCTTCCATGCGTCGCAGCGCAGCTCCAGGCCCTGGAAACGCGCCGGGTCGGGCGTCGCGGAGTAGCCGAGCGAGCCGGCCTGGAAAAACGCGGATGCTTCGTCAAGCGATGGGAAGATCGATGCATCGGGAAGCGCTGGTGCGAGGCGCGTTCGCACTGCCATGTGGGTTGCGCCGTCGTCGCTTTGAAGGGCGACGTCGAATTCATCCGCGGTTTCGCGCACGCTGAAGTCGGCGTGATAATGGATGCCAGGGAAAAGCCAACCGCCGCCAAATGCGTTGAGCCGCGAATTGGTGTCGCGCCGGCGGACGTACACGCCTTCCCGCAACCGGCTGCTTACGCAGCTCGGCTCGCCGGGGTCGTCCCATTCGACGGCGGTGCGATGGGCGGCGTTCTCCGAGGTGATACCCAGGAACGCAGGGAAATAGCGAGGCCGCACCGCTTTGAGCCGAATCAAACAGATGCCGACCATGCCGTGGCCATTGACGATCTTTGGCCGAAACGGCGCGGGCAAAAGCGGCGCGAGAACAGCGGGATCGACGCGATAATTGACCAGGATGCGTCGATCGATGACGCCGCGCATGACGGGGATTCGCATGATTGGCCTCCGGAAAACACACAAGGGTGCATACGGAGAACCGGATTAACAACG
>DAIOGM010000011.1:0-39752 GCA_036745215.1 Gemmataceae bacterium | reverse complement strand
GCCAGTTCCTTGAAGAGTTCGACGGACTCGCGGCGGCCGATCGGGTCGATGCCGCTGAACGGCTCGTCGAGCAGGAGCAATTCGGGATCGTGCAATAACGCTTGCGCGAGCTTGATGCGCTGGCGCATGCCCTTGGAGTAGCCGGCGAGTCGGCGGTCGGCGCGGTCCTTCATGCCGACGAGTTCGAGCGTCTCCTCGGTGCGGCGCAGCGCCTCGGCACGGGGGTAGCCGACGAGGCGAGCCATCGATTGCACGAAGCGCCGGCCGGACATTTCTTCATAAAAGGTGTCGATTTCCGGACAGTAGCCGACGTGGCGTTTCGCGTCGGCGGTCCAGGCGTCGCAGCCCGTGATTTGGACGTTGCCGAGATCGGGACGCAGTTGCCCGGCCGCGAGGCGCAGCAGCGTGGTTTTGCCGGAGCCGTTGTGGCCGACCAGGCCGGTGATGCCGGGCCGCAATTCGAGCGTCACTTGATTGATGCCGATGACGGGGCCGTACCACTTGGAGACGTGGTGGAACAAAAGAACCGGGGCTGCTGCCAGCTCCGCTTGAGGTCGTGGAGTTGGAGAAGGGGGGGCAAGCGATTCAATCGGCGCAATCGCTAGCTGACGATCTCGACGCCCCGCGTCCGGTGATTCAAGTAGATCAGGCATAGGGTGCAAACTCCAATCAGAACCAGGCCGGCTTCCCACCATTCCGGATGCCGCGGCGGGTTGACCGTGTCCGGGCCGAAACCCAGTAGGCCGTTGCCCAGCACCATCATGTTGTTCCATAAATCGATCAGTCGAAAGCGAACACTTAATTGTAGGCCGTCCACGAGAAGGTTGGCCAGGAAACGCATGAAGAAGAACAACGACATCCAAACGAGAATCAGCGGCATGGTGCGCCGCATCCAGCTCGCGGTGGCGACCAGCAAAATGCTGAGCACCGCAGACAGTAGCGTGCCGAAGCCGATGACGCCGAACAACAAGAGCACGCCTGCTGGGCCTTTGCCCTGGAAGTAATCGATGTCGATGACGTAATTCCAGTCGTCAAACGCCTTCTGCGCGTACAGCCCGAGCGCGGGCAGCGTCGTCATCATTTGCACGACGACGAAAACTGCCAGAAACTTGCCGAGAATGTAGTGCCAGCGGCCGATCGGCTTGGCGAGGTAAAAGATGAGACTCTTGTACGTGAAGTCGTTGCCCACCATCACGGCGCCGACGAGCGACAGGGTGACGACGACGATGCCGCCCTGATACGCGAAGAAGTATTGGAATGTATCCTGACTGCCGTTGAGGATATTGAGCGCCCGACGCATGCCCGCGAGGAGCTGCTCGGGATTGCCCATGCGGCCGAATTGCTGTGTGGTGACGACGACCGCCGACTGCGCCCACGCCAAAAGAAAGGTGCCGAAGAAGAACATCAGGAAAAGGAGCAAGCTAAACGCATAGAGAATCCAGAACATCCAGCGGCGCAGGACGACGCCGAGCGAGACGCGCGCGATGGGCCAGATCGTCCACCAGGAGGAGTGGAACGTGCCTTGCCAGGCTCGGTAATGCAAGAGTGAATTCAATCGTCACCTATTTCGGCAGCGGAACGCCCTTCGCGGCGGCTTCACGCAAAACCGCGTCGGCCTCGGCTTGCTGGCCGCGCATCAGATGCCCCCAGTGCTGACGATACGCGTCCCCCGCGTTGAGCGGTGTCAAGTGTTTCGCGATGCCGCGGCTCGCCCGCACCGCGTCGTTTTTCAGATGTTTTGCAGCCTGGGCGTTCGTCCACTGCGATTCCGTCCGATGCAGCATCGCCCAGGTCCACTCGTTGAATTCGTCGTCAAAGGCCTCGCACTGGGCCTTGATCACCAAGGCGGCGCTTTGCACGTCTTGATTCGCCAGACATGCCTTTTGGGCGGTGCCGTCCCTGGTCAACGCCGCCGCGATCAGGTACGACGCGCCAAGCGTTCGCAGCGCATCCTTCGACATGGCGGCATACGCGGCATCTTTCTTCAATAGATCATGATGCGCGCGAATCAACAACGCCTCGATCAGCAAACCCTGCGTGGCCCGCGACGGCGCCGCCTTGATCGCTTCCTCCGCATGCTCGACCAGATCGGCCGCGTCGTGTTTGCCGTACGCGAACAGGCCGGCCTTGTCGCGATGCAGCCGGCCGAGCGCCACCGCCAGGGTCACGCCGCCGATTTTGCGAGCTTCGACGACGTGCTTGGCGTGCGTGTCCATGCTGTTTTGCAAATCCTTGAGATGTTGATCGATGTTCTTGCCCTGGTACGCTTCGAGCGTGCGCTTGACGGTGTCGGCGTTATCGAGCCCGGTCTTGTCCAGGCGTTCATGAAACTTGGCGAGCGCGTCACGTTCATGCAGAAAGCCCGTCAGCGAAGTCAACGTGGCGAAGCTCTGCGGATTGCGCGGCGACAGGATCGTCAGGCGGTCGTAATAAACGCGCGCCTTGATGACGCCTTCATGCTTGCGCACCTTTTCGCGATAGGCGTCTTTTTGCGCCTTGTTGGCATACAGATAGCCGAGCAGCTCCAGCGAGCCGTCCGTCTTCAAAACCTTCCAGTCGATGGCGTCGCCGATGATGGCGCGCAGCGAACTGCCGAGCACGGAGTCGGCGGCGTTGTGCAGGAGGATGCTGTCTTGCGGCCTCATCTCCAGGGCTTTCTCAATTTTGGCGATGCCGAGGTTCATGTCCTTGACGTCGCCGTTGAGGCGAAACAGCGACAGGCTGACGAGGGCGCTGTTGTTGAGCGTGACCGCGGTCTCGGCAAGGGCGGCATAATGCTCGAGGGCCTCGCGCAGCTCGCGATCGGCGTCGGCGGGGCGATTCTCGGCAATGGCCTTGTCGCCGCGGGCGCAGCAAAGCTCGGCCTTGTGAGCGCGATCCTGCGATTGGACTTTCTCAAGCCAGGCAATGCGATCGTCCAGATCGAGAAACATCAGGCCGCGGATGCGAGCGATTTCGTTACGGGCGCCGGGAAAGCCCTCTTTTTCAAATGCCTCCTCCAACATCTTGCGTGCCTCGGAAACGGCGCCGACTTCGCGCAGGACCTTGGCCACCGCCAGTGTCATCTTGCTCTCGTGGTTGGGTCCCTGCAGCAATTCATCGAAGAGTTTCTTGGCTTCGTCTTGCTTGCCCAGCCAATAGTAAACTTGACCGAGCGTGAGGCGAAACTCATCGGTCTGGCCGGCAACGCCGCGGATGCGCAGGAAGGTCTTCTCGGCTTTTTCCAATTCCAGTTTGCGCGCTTCCGGGTCGGCCAGGGTTTGACCACGCTGCAATTGTGCGATGCCCAGGTCGAACGCCACGGGCACGACGCGCGCCTCCTGCCTTAGCGCATCGAGGGCACGTTTGAAATTGGCGTCATTTCTCAGACGCTCGTCCAGATAGGCGCGTACCAACGTGTTTCGCTGATCTTGGTCATTCTTCATCGCTTCAAAGCGGGCGAAATCGAAGCCCGGCGCCTTGCCCTTGCGAATCTCGTCGATCACCAGATTGTCTACCTGAGTGACCATGTTTCTCTGATTCTCTTCCGCCGCCTTCAAGCGATCGAGCCGCTCCTCCGCGTAGCCTTGCAAGAACGGCAACGCTTTGTCGAATTGCCCTTTGCTGGCAAGGAACTGCCCCAGGATGCGCGCCCCCTCGCGCGTGCCGAGTTGATCTTGCTTCGGCGTCAGCAGTTTTTCGCACTCGTCAAAACGTTTTTCGCTCTCGTAAACGACCGCGAGGTCCGAGAGCAGGTCGATGTTGTCCGGCTCCTGGGCGACCAACTTCTCAAGGAGTGGTTTCTTGATCGTGTTGACTCGTTGGTCTCCCTTCGGCGCGATTGGCGTCACGAGTTCGAGTACCTTTAACGTCGTCTTCGGATCGGCGTCCGCGTGTTTCTTCGCTTGAGCGAGGCCGACTTCGAATACGTTTTCAGGTTGATTGCGCAGCCGGCAGGAATCGACGCCGATGGTCATGGCGGCGAGCATCTGCTCCTTGTCGGCCTGGTCGATTGGGCCGTCAAACAAACTGCACAACTTCGTCACCGCTTCCGGCGACCGTTTGGCGAAGGCGGGATTGTTGGCGACCTCGTTGTACTTTTGCGCCGCCTCGCCGACCTTGCCTTCGGCCGCGAGGCGATCGCCGTCGGCGATGCGATTGGCGGCGATCGTGTCGGGGCTGCTGGTGTGGTTGCTGTACCAGATCGCGCCGGCGCCGCTCACGATCGCGAGCAACATGAGGATGTTCCAGGAGCGCGTCAACCACGACAGCGGCACTTTGCCATGAAAATACCAGCCGCCTTCCAGTGCGCTGATGACGCGATAAGCGCCGATGGCGAAGATCGGTACGAAAAAGATCGTGAAGAAGTGCGTGATGACGTACGTGTTCGTCATCGGATCGTGATCGCGATTGCCATACACCGTGAAGCCGACGCCGTTTATCGTGTACAAAATCGGCGGCGACTTGACCGGCTTCATGTCGGGAAAGCGAGGGCCGTACGGGGCGCCAAAACTCATGGCTGCGAACCTCCCGGTGGGGCGGATCGCGCCGGCGATGGGGCGCCGGCGAGATTTTCCGCGATTACGCGATGAAACAGTTCTTCCAGGTCCTCATCATCTGCCAGTAACCCTCGAACGACGACCTGGTGCAATTGTGCCAATTTGAAGAACGCTTGCGTCGTCCAGCCTGGCGGAACTTGCACGCGAAAGTCGCCACGGCCATTGTCGTGGAGAATTTGTACACCTTCAAGGCGCAATTCCTCCAGAAACGCGTTCGGTTCGCCCTGGATTTGCAAGCGGTAACGATCCTGACGCCTGCGACAGAGCTGTTGAACAGGTCCTTGGCACAGGATGCGCCCTTGATGCAATATGACGACGGCGTCGCAAACCTTGTCGATGTCGCCCAGCAGATGCGTGGACAAGAGAATCGCCTTCTTGTGCTCCTTGCCCAGCGTCACGAGAAGTTCAAGCATGCCCTCGCGGCCGGCGGGGTCCATGCCGCTGGTGGGTTCGTCGAGCAACAAGACCGGCGGATCATGAACGAGGGCCTGGGCGAGCTTGAGTCGTTGCTTCATGCCGGTGGAGTATTCTTCGAGCTTGCGATAGCGCGCGTCGCCGAGATCGAGGTAAGTCAGCACTTCATGAGCACGGCGCAACGCCTGTTTGCGTGCCATGCCGTACAGTTCGCCGGCGAGCGCGACGTAAGCGGCGCCCTGCATCCCCGGCACGAGCGCATCAGCTTCCGGCATGTAGCCGATGGCGCGGCGTAATGCCAGGCCGGCAGAGCGCAAATCGTGATCGAGCACGCGGCCGGTCCCCGATGTCGGCGCCAGGATGCCGAGCAGGATTTTCATGAGCGTCGATTTACCGGCGCCGTTGGGACCGAGCAAACCGATGCGGCCGGATTCCAAAGAAAGCGACACGTCGATGAGGGCGTGATTGTTGCCGAACGAGCGGGAGATGTTGGTCAGTTCAATGAACATTTTTTGGTAGTGGAGAGTGGTGAGTGGATAGTGGAGAGTGGTGGTGGCTCACCACTCACCACTCACCACTCTCCACTACCAATTACGTCGTGTAATCCGCGTTCAGGCGAACATAATCGTAGGTCAGATCGCACGTGTAGAACGTGCACCGTCCTGGGCCAAGCGTGAACTTCAAGCGCATCGTCAAATCGCGATTCGCCTTCATGTAGCCGGACACGGCGGCGGCGTCGAAGGGCAGGGGCGTGCCTTTGTCGTAGAGCAGGAAATCGCCGAGCCAGAGTGAGAGTTGCTGCTCGCCGAAGGGGACGCCCGAATATCCCGCGGCGGAGACGAAGCGGCCCCAGTTGGGGTCGGCGCCGAACAATGCCGTTTTCACCAACGCGCTTTCGGCGATCGTCTTGGCAATCGTGCGTGCCTCGGCGTCGGAGCGTGTGCCTTCAACAAATATGGTAACGAGATGGCTCGCGCCTTCCGCGTCGCTCGCCATTTCGCGGGCCAATTCGGCGCACACGTTGATGGCCGCAGAACGGAATGGTTCGAGCGCCGAGCCTTTGAGCTTGGGTCCCGAGCCGTTCGCCATGAAGAGGAGCGTGTCGTTCGTGCTCGTGTGGCCTTCCACGCTGATGCAGTTGAACGAGCGATTCGCGGCAATCGGGGCCAGCATGGCGAGATCGGCGGCGTCGATGGCGGCGTCGGTCAAGACGAACGCGAGCAGCGTTGCCATGTTCGGGCCGATCATCGCGGCGCCTTTCGCGAAGCCGCAGATGCGGACGCCGTCGCTCAGCGTGCGCGTCGCCACCTTGATGCGCGTATCGGTCGTCAGAATTGCGCGGGCGGCGCGTTCGAGCGCCTCGGGTCCTTGGGCCAATTCAAGCGCCGCTTTCTGAATGCCGGATTCCATCGCCGCCATCGGCAGTTGTCGTCCGATCACGCCGGTCGAGGCGACGAGCATTTGCTTGGCGTCGCAGCCGAGCGATTGGGCGGCGAGAGCAGCCATGCGGCGGGCGTCGTCGAGGCCTTGCTGGCCGGTGCAGGCGTTGGCGTTGCCGGAGCAAATGACGATGCCGCGCATCTGGTCGGACGGCAATCGTTCGCGGCATACGCGGACCGGCGCCGCGCACACGCGATTCTGCGTGAACACGCCGGCGGCGGCGGCGGGGCGATCGCTGACGACGAGCGCGAGGTCGAGCCGGCCCGGTTCCGATGCTCGCAGGCCGGAGTGGATGCCGGAAAATCGATAGCCGTCGGGGAGTTGCCAATCTTTCATGGGGATCAATATAGGGAAACGACGGTGCGAGCCACGGGGTTAATCCCCGTGGTTTGGGCGTCCATCCCACGGGGATAAACCGGATCAACCCCGTGGCTCGCTAAGCCGTATGCGGCTCGACTGCTACAATTGCCGCATGACTTTCCGCTTCGACCTCCTGGCAACCGACGGCAAAGCCCGCCTCGGCCGCATGCACACCGCGCACGGCGTCGTCGAGACGCCGGTGTTCATGGCGGTCGGCACGCAAGCGACCGTCAAGGGGCTGACGCCGCAACAGCTCGACGACGCCGGCGTGCAAATTCTCCTCGGCAACACGTACCATCTCACGCTGCGGCCCGGCGACGAGTTGATCGCGGAACAAGGCGGCCTGCACAAGTTCATGGGCTGGCCTAAGCCGATCCTCACCGACAGCGGCGGGTATCAAGTCTACAGCCTGGCGGCGAACCTCAAAATCGACGATCACGCTGCGGTTTTTCGCTCGCATATCGACGGCGACCTATTGGAGTTGACGCCGGAAAAAGCGGTGCAAATCCAGGAGAACCTCGGCTCCGACATCGCGATGTGCCTGGATGAGTGCCCGCCATTCAACACGCCTGCCGACTATCGCGAAATCGCCGTCGCTCGCACGCTGCACTGGGCGGAGCGTTGTCGGGCGGCGCATCGGCGCGGCAATCAAGCGTTGTTCGCGATCGTGCAAGGCGGCACCGATGTCGCATTGCGGGTTCGCTGTGCGGAGGCGTTGACGAAGCTTGATTTCCCCGGCTACGCGCTCGGCGGCTTCAGCGTCGGCGAGACGATGGAGCAGATGACGGCGGCGCTCGAACCGTCCGCTGACGCGCTGCCGACGAACAAGCCGCGCTATTTGATGGGCGTCGGCACGCCGCGCGATTTGCTGTTGGCCGTGGCGCGCGGCATCGACCTGTTCGATTGCGTCATGCCGACGCGCAATGGCCGCAATGCGACGGCGTTCACCATGGACGGCCAGATCAAGGTGCGCAATTCCTGTCACAAGCGAGATTCGACGCCCTTGGAGTCCGATTGCCCGTGTTCGACGTGCCGGCAGTTTAGCCGGGCGTATTTGCATCATTTGTTTCTCGCGGACGAGATGCTCGGACCGACGCTATTGTCGCTGCATAACCTCGCGTTCTACAACCGACTTACGGCCGAAATGCGGCAAGCGATCAAGGAGCGGCGCTTCGCATCGTATTGCCAGGATCGGCTTGCCCGCTGGAATGAGAAAATCTAAGATAGTCTCTTTGACTTCGCACGATCGCTTGCGGTTTCGCGCGGGTTTCCCCCCCTCTCCCCCGGTACTCCGGGGGAGAGGGGTTGGGGGTGAGGGGTTCGGCGTCCTTTGCAAATGGTTAATCCCTTTGCAAGCGATACTCTCCCCCTCACCCCCGGCCCCTCTCCCCCGGAGTACCGGGGGAGAGGGGAGAAGACACAACGAATAAGGCGTCCTGTCATGTTAAATGCACTGATCCTGTTTGCGCAAGACGCCGCCAAAGTCGCGGAAAAGGCCGCCGAAAAAGGCGCGGAAAAAGGCGCCGAGGGCCTCCTCGGCGGCTCGACGTTGCCCATGCTCATGCTCGGCCTGATCGTCTTGTTCTTTTTCGTCGTCGTGCTTCCCGGGCAACGCAAGCGACAGAGAGAACAAGAAGCTCTAATGGGCGGCTTGAAGAAGAATGACGAAGTCGTCACCGCCGGCGGCATCATCGGCGTCGTGTCCACGATCAGCCTGACCGGCGACGAAGTGACGCTCAAGATCGACGATAACGCCAAGATCCGCGTGCTCAAAAGCAGCATCGTTCGCATCGTCAGCAAAGACGCCCCCAAGGACGCGGCCACGCCAAACGCGTGAAGTGTTTGGCCGCAGCGGAAGACGATATTTAACGGAGTGACGCAGCGCCATGAAACAGTTCTTCTGGAAGTTTGTCATCTGCATCGTGCCTTGCCTTTTGGCGGGCTGGGCGACGACCGCCGCGACCGTCAAGTATCAGCGCGGCGACTCCGGCGGCTTCAAGCTGGGCGTCGATCTCGTTGGCGGCACGATTCTCGTGTATGAGATCGATTTGCGCAAGAACATCGACACCGAAAACAAGTTCGATCCCGTCAAGGACATCAACGTCCTCGCGGAATCGCTCAAACGCCGCATCGATCCCAACGATCTTTACAACATCACCATTCGCCCGGCCGGCGGCGAAGGCCGCATCGAGATCATCCTGCCCACCGGCGGCACGCACCGCGCCAAAAAGGCGGAGCAAGTCTGGAACGACATGCTCGAAGTCATGAAAAAGAAGTTTCTCAGCGCGATAGCCGAAGAGGAGCAGGCCAAGCTTCAGGTCGGCCGCGGCAAGGTGCTCGAACTCGCGGATCGCATTCAGACGATCATGTCGGAATCGACATGGGAAAAGAAGCTGTTCAAAACGGAGGACGGCTGGAAACGTCTGACCGAGGCCGCCAAGAAATTCTGGGCGAAGATCGACAACGATGAGCGCCTCAAGGAAGAACTCGACTTGCTGCCCAAGGGCAACGTCGATGAATTCAGCAAATTCGTCCTCGAAAGTTTGGCGCCCTATCCGGACTACGCGACGACGCCGAAGACCATCCAGGGCTGGATCAAGATCCAGGCATGGAACGAGACCATGCAACTGGCTCGCGAAAAATGGGCCTTCCTCGAGCCGGGCGCCAAGGACATGGAACGCATCACGCCCGACAGCGTCGATCAGCTCACGACCTTCATCATGGCCAAGGGCAACGTCATCGGCCAATCGACGCTCGCGCTATTGCAGCCACTCGTCGGCAACAACGTGCAACGCGTGTATCCGGACGCCCCAACCGCCGACGAAGTGCGCGAGTTCATCTACGAATACTACGGTCAGCCCGTCCAGACGATCACTGAAGAGATCAACAAGGAGATGCAGAAATCCGGCCTCGGCAAGGACCTGAGCGTCGAAGAAGTGCAGCGCATCAAGGACCTCGTATCGAAGGTCGGCAGCCTCGAGTTTCGCATCCTTGCCAACAAGAACGATGACGCGGAAGGCCAGAAGGACGCCGCCAAGGTGTTCGACGAAGTCGGCCGCAACCCGAAGTTTGCCCAGGAGCTGGACAACGCGGCCCAGCGCGGTCTGCCGCCGCCCGGCCCCAAGGACGCCGACGGCAAACAGAAGCGTTACAAGATTCCGACGCGCGGCGGCCCGAGCTGGGTGACGTATAGCTGGGTCGAACTCGGCCCTCAGGAACGCCGGGCCCTCAACCTCGACAACGCCGCCCGCACCGATCCGCAGCGCAACTTCACCTGGCAGCAAGCCAAGCAGTATCGCAAAAAGGCGGCCCAGTTCAATTACTCCTTCGGCAGCACCGAACAGATGCTGCAGGGATCGCTCTTTTACAGCCGTGAATGCACGGACCGCAATCTCCCCGAAGACGAACGCCGCAAGAAGGAAATCGAGTACTTTGTCCTGACGCGCGATCCGGAGTTTGACCCGACCTACAACGCAGAAACCACCGAAGTCCGTACGCCGAAGATCGACGGCAGCTACTTGACCAACGCTCAGAGCCGGCAAGGCGACGATCTTCGCCCGACGGTGGCGTTCTCGTTTAATGTGACGGGCGGCAACCTGTTCCGCAACATCACGCGCAAGAACGTCTCCGAAGACTCAGGGCCGGAGAACACCAAGCTTCGCCGGCATCTCGCGATTATCCTCGACGGCATGGTCATGTCCGCGCCGACGATCAACTCGGAAATCGGCCAGCAGGGCGTCATCAGCGGCAACTTCACGCAGAAGGAAGTCGATCAGCTCGTCAACATCCTCCGCGCCGGCCGGCTGCCGGCGACGCTCAAGCCGCAACCGGTAAGTGAAAGCACCATCGCCGCCACGCTCGGCGAGGACACGATCGCGTCCGGCGTGAAGGCGATTCTCCTGTCGTTCGCGGCCGTGCTCGCGTTCATGGTCGTCTATTATCGCTTCGCCGGGCTGGTTGCGAGCATCGCCTTGACGGCCAACCTGCTGTTGACCGTCGGCTTCATGGTCGCGGTGCAGGCGACCTTTACGTTGTCGGGCCTCGCGGGCATCGTGCTCACGCTCGGCATGGCGGTGGACGCCAACGTCCTCATCTACGAACGTCTGCGCGAGGAACGCGAACGCGGGGCAAGCTTGTTGCAAGCCATTCGCAACGGCTACGATCGCGCCTTGCCCACCATCATCGACACGCACCTTTCCAGCATCTACACCGCCATCGTCCTTTATGTTGTGGGCAACGACAACCTCAAAGGTTTCGCCATCAGCTTGACCGTCGGCCTGATCATCAGCCTCTTCACCTCGCTCTACATGACCCGCGTCATGTTCGATTTCTGGCAATTCAAAGGTTGGCTGACCAAGCTGAGCATGATGCGGTTGTTCGCGAAACCGGACATTGACTTCATGAGCCTGCGCTACATCATGTTCGGCGTCACGCTTTTCCTGTCCATCGCGGGCCTGGCGTTGTTCATCGGCCGGTTGCCGAACGATCTCAACATCGATTTCGTCGGCGGCACCGCGTACGGCGGCAAGCTGACCGAAGGCACCGAGATCCGGGCCCTCCGCAAGATGGTGGAAGAAAAGATGCAAAAGGAAGCCCTCAAGGGCGTAACCGTCAAAGAGGAAGCCAACAGCGAAGGACGCCGCTTCGAAATCAAGTATCCCAAGGGGGACGCGCGCACCGTTTCGTTCAGCAACATTCCCGAAGGAGCGACGGCCGCGGAACGGGAAGCCAACGTCACGAAACGGGCGACCTTGCTGCCGGAGCCGTCGGTCGAGATGCTCTACAATGCGTCGAACGACGCGGAAGTCCAGAAAGAACTGGACAAAGGGTTGAGCCGCAACTTTGTCATCCGCACGACCGAGAAGGAAGCCGAACTCGTGCAGACCGTCCTCGATCAGCTATTGCGCAAGACGGACAAGGACGGCAACACGAAGCAGTTGCTCGAGAAGGTTTACGCCAAGCGCGATCGCGAATCGATCGAAGGCAACGATACGCGGATCAGTTTCTTCAAAACCGAAAAAGACGCCGCGACTCCGGACATGAAGGCGAACGCGACGGCGTCGCCGAGCTTCGTCAAGTCGCTGTTGAATCGCGAGCTGCGCCGCGCGTTCGCGATGCCGGACGACAAGACGCCGTTGCCGTTCCTCTTTGAAGTGGTCGGCGAAGGCAGCAGCGATTCGGACGGCAAGTATTCCGTCGTCAAGGTGTCGTTCACGGAAGTCAGGGACGCCGCCAAGATCAACGCCGCCCTCGCGGAAACCGTCAACGCCTTCGCCGCCCGGCCGCAGCCGGATCGCCTGGAGAATTTCGACAGCGCTCTCGCCAACGAAACGCGGCTTCGCGCCATGTGGGCCGTCCTCGCGAGCTGGACCGCGATCCTGATCTACCTCTGGTTCCGCTTCGGCAACTGGACGTTCGGCCTCGCCGCGGTGCTGTGCCTCGTGCACGATCTGTTCTTCACGCTCGGCGCCATCGCCGCCTGCTACTTCATCCACGGCACCTTCCTCGGCGATTGGATGCTCATCGACGATTTCAAGCTCGACTTACCATCGGTAGCGGCATTGTTAACCTTGGTCGGCTATTCCTGCAACGACACGATCGTCGTTTTTGACCGCATTCGCGAAGTGCGCGGCAAAAACCCCGACCTGACGCCGAAGATGCTCAACGACAGCATCAATCAAACGTTGAGTCGCACCATTCTGGCCTCGTTGACGGTCTGGCTCGTCGTATTCGTGCTGTACGTTTTCGGCGGCCCGGGCGTGCATCTGTTTGCATTCGTGATGGTGATCGGCGTGATCGTCGGCACGTACAGTTCGATTTACATCGCCGCTCCGCTGCTTTTGTTCTTCGGCGAAGGCAAGCACGAGGACGCCGCGCCGCAAGGCGCCAAGCTGCCGGCGCCGCAGGGGGCCGCGGTTTAATGGGTTCGTAGTTCCGTCGGTTTTGTAGGGTGGGCCGAGTCTTCGAGGCCCACCGTTCGGCGCCATGTACAACTCGGTGGGCCTCGAAGACTCGGCCCACCCTACACGCGAACCAGGTCATGAAAGGAACTTCGCCCGATTTGTCCTTCCTTGGTTGAAACGGGAGGTCTACTATGGCGAGGTCGCTTCCCCTGATCGTGGCTCTTTGGGCCCTGACGGCGTTTGTCTTTGCCGCTCCCGACGGCAAGTTCAGCTACGTCGATCTCGCATCCTATACCAATCAAAAACTCACCGACAATTTCGGCAGCGGCCGCGATGGCAACGACCTGAAATCGCTCGGCAAGGACAGCCGCACGTTCGTCGGCGTCAACTTCAAACTCGGCGCCGGCGTCATCCAGCTCGGCAGCGATCGGCTCGAGGCGAAGAAACCGAAGAAAATCGAAGGCATCAAGGTCGGAAAACTTGCCGCCAAAGTACACATCATTCACGCAACCGGCTACGGCAACGGCTCCGTACTCGGCCAGCAAGGCAAAGAAGGCGATCCGCTCTACATTGCCGATGACACTTTGATCGCGGAATACAAGATTCGCTATGACGACGGCAAAACTGCGACGATCCCGGTCGTCTACGGCCAAGATGTTCGCGACTGGTGGTTCGGCGAAGGCGCCAAAGATGTGAAGCGCGGCAAGGTCGCCTGGCAGGGCGATAACGAACTGGCCAAGGGATTCGAGCAGCGCATTCGCCTCTACTTGACCACGTGGGAAAATCCGCATCCCGATAAAAAAATCGCCAGCATCGACTACATCAAGATCGGCGACGGCGTGGCAGCGCCGTTCTGCGTGGCGATCACGCTGGAAGCGAAGTAGCGACGTTGGTCATTGGGGCCAACGCTTCACTTTGTTGGCGGCCTCGTGCACCAGCGGATCGATCAACCCACCCAGATACGTCCCCTTCTCGTTCGTCCGCGCGTTGAACAAGACGGCCCAGCACAAGCCATCGTGCCGGCGAACGAGGATCGTCGCCGTGCCGTCGAGCGCGCCATTGTGCCACGTATTCATCGAGCCGTCCTTGATCGCGTGCACATTCCAGCCGCAGCCGTAGAAGACGTCGCGTCCTTCAATTTCCTTGTTTTGCCCAGCCGGTCTATCGGGACGCTCGAACATCGTCCTGATGCTGGCCGCCTTCAGAATCTTGCATTTTTCCGGCACATCGAACGCCGAACCGAAGCGAACGAGGTCGGTCGCCGTGCTGATCCAGCCGCCGTGCGCGTCCATCGCCTCAAGATACCATGCGCCGTAAGGCCGCGGCACGCGTTTGCCGATGTCTGGGCCGAGGACGGCGTTTCCCTTTTTTTCGTCGAAATAGTGCGTCTCGTTATTCGCGATTTTCAGCGTTTCACCGAGCTTCGTGTTTTTGATGCCGATTGGTTCGAAGATAAGTTTCTGCATCGCCGCTTCGTACGACTGCCCGGTCGCCTTCTCAATCACGCGGCCGAGGATGCAATAGCCGAAATTCGAGTACGCGTAACGTTCGCCCGGATCGAAATCGAGCTTTCGTTTCATCATGTAGTGGATGATGTCGATCGGTTTGGCGGGCGGCTCGACGCTCTGTTCCTTGGCGATGGCCACGGAGCGAAACATGGGATCGAACGAAACCGCGCGGTCCCAGCCCGCGGTGTGGTGCAATAGCTGCTTGATGGTGACGTTCTTGAGCCGCGGATCGCCATCGGCGGGCAGCGGGATTTTCAGGACATCAAACGGATTGTCGCTCATCTTCAAGAGGCCCAATTCGATGAGCCGCAAGACAAGCGCCGCGGTGATCGGCTTGGAGATGCTGGCGATGCGAAAGCGCGTCTCCGGTTGGACGCCGAGCGTCATGTTTTCGTCGGCGTGCCCGAAGCCGCGGGCGTAGACGAGGCGTCCGTCCTTGGCGACGGCGAGCGAGGCGCCGGGGACCTGGTGGTCCATCATGAACTTGAGCATCATCTCGTCGAAGGGTGCGAGATCGGCTTCGGCGCGGCCGGTAGCCGGGATCTTCCGGTCTTGAGCGATTGCCGTCGGCGGCACGGAAAGTCCGAGCAACACGGCCAACAACATTTTTTCCATCGTGCTTGACTCACGTGGTTTTTTGGCAGTGGGTCAGTTTCAAAGTAGACCGCACACTCCGTGTGCGGAATTCGGCACACGGAGTGTGCCGTCTACTAAATTGACCCACTACCAGTTTTTTGCAGCTATCGTATGGAATCGTATGGCAATCCTGTCGCTTGAACAAACTCGCCCATCCGGGTTGACGTCACACAGAGGCAATCATTGCCAAGCGAGGCATGGGCGACCTCGTCACCACCTACAATAAAAAGGGTGAACCCATCCGGGTGATCCTCATCGCCGTGGCCAGAACGCGTAAGATATTATCAGGGAATCCGTTCAATACTGCGGAATTGCCTCGAAAAGGCCGACTCTTGCCTGGAAACCCGCCGATATGGTATAATACGAATGGAAATCCAACATTCACTTACGAGGTGTTGCCATGGTTGCCAGCAAAAAGAAAGAAACGTAAGTCGGGCCGCCGTCACTTCTTGAATTGCTTGTAAAGCTCGGCAAGCTCACGGTCCTTCGTCAGGTCTCCGAGATCTTCGTCGCTTGGATAGTCAATATCCGCGATGTTCTCCGGGGACAACTCCAGCGATTCGCGCAAATCTCGCAACATATCTGCCCTGGCCTTGGCTTTCAATTCCGCCGCTCCTTCGTGGTAAATGCGCGCGCTGTAATGGGCGCGGTTGAACAGCAAGTCCGCGATGTCCTTCTTGCTGATCGCCTCGGTTTCCGGTTCCATCCGGTTCTTGATTTCAGCGATGCAGACCGTGACGATGTTGATCGCCTCCTGGAAGTCCTTCCTTTCGTAGTTCATGTTGGCCATGACCATCGCTGCCGTGCGGTGTTCGGGGAATTTTTTGCGGATCAGGTTCAGATTGTCGAAGGCGTTCTTGAATGCCTCGGAATCGGGGCGAAGTTTTTTCGCGCGGACTTGCTCGCGCGCGTCGAGCGCCCGCCGGACGGCCGAGTCGAGCGTGGCCAGATCGCGTTTGAGCTAGGAGACTTGCGCCGTGGTTTCCTGCTTGGATTCCTGGATTTTGTCTTCCAGCGGAGCGACGGTTTGCCGCGCCGCTTCCGAACCGGCACGTGCGCCGGCCTCCTTGGCATTCGTGAGGTTCTCGATGGTTTTCGCGACCGTGCGCAAGAGCGCAAAGCCGAGGAATCCGGCGACGACGCCGCTGACGCAGTTTTTGAGGCTGACGAAGCCGTCCAGGTTGGCGCTGGTCAGTTTGTCATTGAGGATCAGGAAGAATACCCACGCGTAGGCGCCGCCGACCCCGCCGAGGCAGCCATGAACGGCGGCGAAAGTTACGTTGCACCAGCGGATGTCCTTGCAAAAGTCGTCGCCGCCTTGCAGCACTTCCTTGCCGTCGGCGTAACTCAGAAACAACAGGAATCCGCCGAACGCTCCGGAAACCGCGTACTGGACCAGGATCCATGCCCAGTCGGCAATCGCCGCTTCGTGCAGGCCCTGACGCCAATCCAGCCAATGCATGCCGAATGCGCCCAGCGCAAACGCGCCGATTACGAAAGTCGTGGTCCAGAATACCCGGTCGGCGAATTGCATGTTCTTGACGCTGCATGGAAAAGTAAGAAATCCGAATTTGGTACATTAAACTGGGCAAGATGGAAAATCAACGTTATTCTGCATGTTTGGACATGGCGAGACACCTCAACGGCCGGCAAATCAGTTATCTCCTGACTTTTCGGCCGGTTCGTACAATAGATCACAACGTCACGCGATCCGAGGCTTCCCATGCGTTTGCAGCAAATCCGCGCCAAAGTCGAAACCGGCCAACGGCTTTCCTTCGAGGACGGCCTGTTCCTCGAAGACGAGGTCGATCTCTTCACGCTCGGCGAACTCGCGAACCGCGTTCGCGAACGCAAGAACGGCAACGTCGCGTACTACAACGTCAACACGCATCTCAACGCGACCAACGTCTGCGTCTATCGCTGCGTCTTCTGTGCTTTCCGTGCGGACTTGAAGAGCGAGAAGGGCTACGTTATGCCCGACGAGCAGATCTTGCACCGCGCCAAGGAAGCCCAGGATCGCGGCGCGACGGAGCTGCACATCGTCGGCGGCTTGCACCATCAGTTGCCTTATGAATGGTACTTGAACGTTGTCCGCATCATTCATCAACATTATCCGCGGCTGCATTTGAAAGCTTACACCGCCGTCGAATGGGACTGGTTCGCGCGACTGACCGGCAGGCCGACGCGGGACATTTTGGCGGAGTTCAAGGACGCGGGACTCGGCAGCTTGCCTGGCGGCGGAGCGGAGATCTTTCATCCCGAGGTGCGCGACATCATCTGCGAGCACAAGGCGGACACCGACTCCTGGCTGCGCATCCATCGCGAAGCCCACGAACTCGGCCTGCGCTCCAACGCGACCATGCTCTATGGCCACATCGAAAAGCCGCTGCACCGCATCGATCATCTGTGCAAGCTGCGCGAACTGCAAGACGCGACCGGCGGTTTTCAAACGCTGATCCCGCTCGCGTTTCATCCGGACAACACCAAGCTCGGCACGGAACGCAAGATTCAAAAGGCCAGCGCCATCATGGACCTGCGCATGATCGCCATCAGCCGGCTCATGCTCGACAATTTCCAGCACATCAAGGCGTACTGGATCATGCTCGGCATCCCGACCGCGCAGCTCGCCTTGAGTTACGGCGCCGACGACATCGACGGCACCGTCGTTCACGAGAAGATTTATCACGACGCCGGCAGCGATACGCCGCAGGAGTTGACGGTGGCGCAGTTGCGCCGCCTGATCGAGGAAGCGGGCCGGACGCCGGTGGAGCGCGATACGTTGTACCACGAGGTGATTCGTAGCGAGCGCGGCTGGGAGACGGGGCAGTCGCTGGCGTTGCCGGTGGTGGCGGTTTAGGGCTTTCGATGGCACATTGGTAACCGTATGATACAGGGCTGGAGGTAATCATGTCTTCAGTCCCAAGGTCGTTGTTGACGCCGCAAGAGTATCTGGCGCGAGAACGTAAAGCCGATTTCCGGAGCGAGTATTATCGCGGCGAAACGTTTGCCATGGCCGGTGCAAGCCGGCAGCACACGTCGATCAAGGATGATGTCGCACGGCACACCGGCAATCAACTGGACAAGGGGCCGTGTCGCGTTTGGACAAGCGACATGCGCGTCAAGGTGGATGCCACCGGATTGTATACCTATCCGGATATCATCGTCGTTTGTGATGACCCCAAATTTGAGGATGGCGTGCTCGATACGTTGCTGAATCCGCGTGTACTCATGGAAGTTTTATCCGATTCGACCGAGAAGTATGACCGCGGCGCGAAATTCGGCCATTACCGCCAGATTCCCTTCCTCCAGGAATACATCTTGATCGCCCAGGATCAGCCGCTGGTCGAACGGCATGTGCGCCAACCGAATGGCGACTGGCTGATGACTGAGTTTCGCGGTCTGGACAAAACGCTCGCGTTCATGAGCATACCCGTGCAGATCGCGTTAGCAGACATCTATCGCGGCGTGGAATTTCGCGAAAAATCCACCATATCGTGAGCGCGGCTGGCAAATGGTCCGCTTGATCGATGGAGAAATGTGCATGTCGAGCGGTTCAACGATACTGTTGACCCCTCAGGAATACCTGGAACGCGAACGCAAAGCCGAATTCAAAAGCGAATTTTATCGCGGCGAAATGTTCGTGATGTCCGGCGCGAGCTGGGAACACACGCTAATCAAAGACAACACCGCTGGAGAGGCTCGTGTACAACTCAAAAGCGGACCATGCCGAGTCGTGACAAGCGATTTGCGCGTCAAAGTACACGCGACCGGGCTGTACACTTATCCCGACATCATCATCGTTTGCGATGAACCGCAGTTTGAAGACAAGATGTTCGACACGCTTTTGAATCCACGCGTGCTCATGGAAGTGTTGTCGGAGTCCACCGAGAAGTACGACCGTGGCACCAAATCCGGACATTATCGCCGCATCCCTTCCTTGCAAGAATATGTGCTCATCGCGCAAATCGAACCGCTCGTCGAACGCTATGTGCGGCAGCCGAATGGGGATTGGCTGTTGACGGAGTTTCGCGGACTTTCGCAGACGTTTGCTTGGGCAGCAGTGCCGGTAAAGATCGCGCTCGCGGAGATTTATCGCAGTGTGGAGTTTCCGCCAGAAGCGGGGGCGTCGGCGGCGCCGCCAGTAGGAGCGGTGTGATTGGAATTGTCAATTCTCAGGAATCGAAGCATCCCGGTCGCCGGCCATGATGCGCTCTCGTTGCTTTCTTAAATACTCGGAATCCGCGTCCAACTTTGCTGCTCGATGGATGGCATCCAGCGCGAGTTTTTGCTCGCCGCGCTGGAAATGAACCTCGGCCAACGTGTCGAGAAAAGTCGTGCTTTTCGGTCCGAGCTTGACCGCCTCCCTGGCGTGGTGAAGTCCATCATTGAGCCGGCGCTGGCACCGCGCTGCAAGCCAGGCAAGCCTGTTGTGAGATGAGCCGGAACGCGGAAAGTCCTTGCACAACTTGCGATAATGATCATAAAAGCGATCGAAGAGCTCGTCCGCGTCCGCCTTTCGGCCTTTGCGTTCCAGTGCGGGCACGCACACCACCGGCAAATCGATGTTGCCGGGCATCAGGTCCATGGCGTTCTGAATCGATCGTTTGGCCGCGACAAAATCGCCCGATCGAATTTGGCTCTGAGCATTCCAGGTCAATATCCAGTGCGGCTGAGAAATCCAGCTGATGTTCTCAAGGTAGGTTCCGCTCCATAACAAATGAATGCTGGCGCGGCTGCAAAATGCCGCGGCCTGCTCGAATTTTTGTTCGCGCGCGACATGAAAAGCCATCCGCCGCAAGGCAATGCACACGTAAAACTCGTCGTCATTTCCAAGCTTGCAGGTGAATTCCCATTGCCGCGCCGCGTCGTCGTCGCTCCATTCGGCTTGTGCCTTGGCCAGCATGTAACGCGCATCCTCCCGGCCCAGCGGCAGCCAATCGGCGAGTTCCATCCATCGCTTGCCTTCCTTTTCCTTGCCTGCCTTCACCAGGGCAAAGCCGCGCAAGTAATACGCGTCGGCGGCGTCTTTTTTTTCAGCACAGGCCTTGGCGAAGACGGCGGCGGCTTCGTTCCACTGTTTTTTCCTGAGCAGGAATTGGCCCAGCGTCAGCCACTCGCCATTTTCCTCGCCAAGCTTCACCAAACACGATCGGGCCAGGTCATCGAGTTGCATTTTTTCGCAAGTCCCGGCCAAGGTCGCCAGTGCTTCGAACCGCTTGTTCGTCTTGCACCATTCAATGCCGGTTCGAATCAATGCTTCCAATTCGTCGGCCGGCATTCGTTTTTGCCGAAGCTCGTGCATGCGATTCAGCGACGCGGCCACGGAATCCTTGGGTCTTTGTTCGCGCAGCCATGTCCACCAATGCGACAACGTCCACCATGGCATTGGATCGCTATCTTCGGTACGGAAGACGCCCTGCGCAATGGACGGGGCGTCGGCGGGAAACAGCGCGATGAGCTGAGAAGCGTGAGCGAGTGCCTCGGCGTGCATTCCTAGCTTGTACTCCGCGGCCGGCAAACCAATGAATTCGGAGTAAGCCGCGCGGTCCGATTTCACTTTGTCATTCTTGGCCCGAGGCTTCCAGGAACGGGCGAAATCGCTCAGAATCTTTCGGGCTAGTTCGTCCTCGCCGAGTTCATGCAGTGTCCTGGCGTGCTCGATGTGCAAACGGAACTTGGGACGGTCGCGCAGCTTGTCACCAAGTTGAAACGCTTCCGCGTATCGCGTTTGATGGCACAACATTTCGTAAGCGAACGCGTACTGCTGGCCGTGCATCACCACTTGCATCGCCTCAGGAAATCGCGCATTGAAAAAGAGCGGCGTGGCCTTCCAGTGGCTGTCTTCTTTGCCTTCCGGCAGCACTTGCGCGTCCTTGACAATCGCGGCGACGGCGTCCTCGAATTCGCGCGTCTGTCCAGCCAGTCGATGATAAGCGGATTTGAGCGCCAACGTCTTGCGGACGCTGGTCATCTTTGGATGCAGCGCCGCGAGTTCGCCCCACGCGCTTTGCTCATGCAGAACCGCTTCGAACACGGCGGGGTCGTCCGTTTTCTGTGCCGCCCAGCGCAAGTTTTTGGCGTCGCCGGCGAGTCGATAGAGGTAGGTCAGCAATGCCGCCGCCTCCGTGCCGTCGGGAAGCTCGGCCCGCGCTCGCCAACGTGGGATTTGCGACGCGACCCGGCCGCGCAGATGCAGGAAGGCAGCATAGTCGCGCCGCGCGTCGTCGGTCCTCGTCGCCAGACACAACTCGAGCATCTCTTCGAACGCATCCAGTTCCTTTTTCCACAGCCGATCCGGCGCCTCCGCAAGGACCGCCCTTCGCAACCAACTCGCCAAGATCGTGCTTTGCCTCGGCACATCTCTCAGCTTCGGATTCTCCCGTTTTTGCTGACGCGTGATCAGGCGGGCAGCCGTCTGGATGCCATGGGCTCGTTGGCCGACGATTTGCTTGAAGACCGCCAACTTCTCTTCGTCGTTGGCGGCCGACTTGAATTTTTCGATCTGCTCGACGATGTCCTTTGGCGTGTCGGCAAAGATGCCCCACTGAAACTTGGCCAGGATTTCGCCGGCGCGATTGGCAACTTCACGGTCCTTGCTTTCAGCGGCAATCTCAAGCGCCGCCTCCGCGGCGCGCCCGGCGGCAAAGAGATAGGACGATGCTTTTTCGCGTCTTGCGAAGATCTCCGAACCGAGCGCCTTGACCGCTTCATCGACGCCGGCGAACGGCGGGTCCTGGGCCGCCGCGCCTGGTGCGAATGTCCCGATCAGCAGCAACGCCAGCCATGGTCTCATGCGTCTCGCCTTATTGCGATCCAATGGAACCGTCTGCCATGAAATGATCGACGCGTCGGCATTGTCGTCAACGACGTAGATCACAAGGTGTCCGTGGTTTCCGAATCGATTGGCGTAAAGAACCCTTTTTCGGGACAAGCCAACAGCCAGTCCACCAAGCCCACATTCCCTCGGCCGCCAAACCGCCGAGCGAATCGTGAGCCGACTTTTCGCAGCCAGATTTGCGCGTCCGGAATTCGAACGAGCAACCGATCGCATGCCGCGATCTCGTCTTTATCAACTTCGTAGGCACCCGACTCGATGTCGATGGCAAGAAAATGCCGGGGGTTGCGTTTGGCCACTTTCGGACGAATTTCGCTTTCGAAAAGTGCTTCGCCACGACGGGCGAATTCTTTTTTGTCGTAGCGTGGTTGCCGTTTTGACGTCATGACGATTCCCCAGAATCGAGCAGCGGTTTCAGTCATCTTACCAAATCCATTTTCACTCCGTCATCTCCTCGTGCCGAAACCCCGGCGGGTTCGGCTGACCAAACCAGTGATCGAGATCGCGATACTGCATGTATTCGAGAATGACGCCGTTCTTGTGAATGAACGCGACCTCGACGAACGGCCCCGGATGAAACGGACCGAGCACGACCTCCTCGCCCGCGATCGCGGCCCGCAAATCCTCGACGCGAAACGCCACGTGCGGCCAATTCCATAACTTCCACAGGGCGACTTGTTCGACAGGAATACTGGGAAACTGCTTGGGCCGAACGTATTCAATGCGCTTCGGATGCGTGCGCGGATTGGTGACCCAGACTTCGCTGTCCGGGACCCACGATTCGCCTGGTTGCGGTTCGGTGGTGATGAGGCCGATGTGATCGAAGGCTTTTTTCATGGAACGTCGTCCGGCATTAACCTCGTGACCACAAGTTGCCAGCTGGTGTGCCGATGGGAAAGCAGACAAGCTAGCAGCTTGTCGCTACGGAGTCTTAGATCTGATAGGAAATCTCGCTGCGCTGATGCACTTGCTTGACGAGGTTGTCGAGAGTGACTTCCGCGAGAGCGCGCTGTTCGCGGTCTTGCGCTTCTTGAAGCGCGCCGCTGATGGCCTGGACGGCGCTGGTCGAATACAGGCCGCTGAGCGCGGACGGCGCCGGCGGCGGCGACTGGTCGATGGCGTGCACGATTTCCGCCATGTTGATTTGTTCAGGCGGCCTGGCCAAGGAATAGCCGCCCGTCGCGCCGCGTGTGCTGTCCACCAATCCGGCGGCCTTGAGCTGCATGAGGATTTGCACAAGGAATCGCTGCGAGATGCCGTGCTTGTCGGCGATGTGCTTCAAATGCACCGGATTCGGATCGCCGTGGCTGCACGCCAGATCCAGCATCGCCACGCAGGCATATTGGGCTTTGGCCGACAATCGCATTTCGCGGTCCTCAGAGTTCTGAGGGCATCATAACGGAAAATTCAATCGAAAACCACAGATGAACACGGATCAACACAGATGAAATGCGAGTAATGCCGGCATATTCACTTTTCCCATCTGTGCTCATCTGTGTGCATCTGTGGTTAAATTCCACTCCCGCCGTCGTGTTCGACGACATGCAATCCGCATTCCTTCTTGCCGGTGCCGCGCCATCGGCCGGCGCGTTCGTCCTCACCGTCGCCGACAGGAGCAGTGCACGGCCAGCAGCCGATGCTCGGGTAACCCTTGTCGTGCAGCGGATTGTACGGCACGTCGTTCTTCATGATGAACGACCACACGTCCTTTTTGGTCCAGTTGAGGAGCGGATTGACTTTGACGAGATTGAACTTGGCGTCCCATTGCACAACCGACGCCTTGCCGCGATCGCCCGTCTGATCTTTGCGGATGGCGCTGATCCACGCGTCGTAGCCGACGACCGCCTGACGCAGCGGCAAGATCTTGCGATCGAGGCAACATTGGTCCGGCCGAATGACGTAGAGCGGGCCGCCATATTCCGCTTCATATTCAGGGACCGTCATCTCTGGCCGAATGTACTCGACTTCGATGCCGTACTTTTGCTTGATGCGTTCGCGCAAATCGAGTGTTTCCTGGAACTGATAGCCGGTTTCGAGATTGAAGATTCGCACGCCGCGCTCAATGTTAGCGAGCATGTGAATGATGCAATTGCCTTCGGGACCGAACGCGGTCGCCATGGTCAAGCGCGGATGAAATTGTTCGACGGCCCAGCGCAAAATTGCTTCCGGCGATTGACCGTTTAGGAGCTCGCACGCGTCGGCGATTTGCTGGTCAGAAAAATGCGGCAGCGACATTGGTTCGCCTCATTTGAACTATAACCTATTAATATTATCAACATAATAGGCTATAAGTCAACCGAGCCATGCCGCTTCGTGTGACGGAGACTGACCGAAGGGTGCGTAAAGAATTCATAAGTACTTTTATTTAAATGAGTTAGGCTACGCACACTTCGGCCATATTGTTAATTGGCAGAAGGGGTCATTTCAACTTCACCTTCTTCCCGCCACCCCATAGCGGCGCGACGTTGCCGCGATTCCAGGTGTCCCATGCGTCTTGCATTTCGCGCAGGACCTGCGGCTCCTTCGCGGCGAGATTCTTGCTTTCACCGATGTCGTCTTTCAGGTTGTAGAGGTGGATGCCGGTGTTGTCGTAGCGGACCATTTTCCAGTCGCCTTTGCGGGCGGCCATCATGTCGCCAAACCGCCAGAAGAGCATCTCGTGCGGCGCCTCCTTTTTCTTGCCCTCCAGGTACGGCATCAAATCGACGCCGTCGAGTTTCCAATCGCCTTTGACTTCGCCGCCGGCCGCACCGATGGACGTCGGCAATATGTCGAGCTGGATGATCGGCTGCTCGAACGTCTTGCCGCCGGGCAGTTTCGCTTTCCATTGCAGCACAAACGGCACGCGGACGCCGCCTTCGAGCAACTGGCGCTTGGAGCCTCGCAACGGAAAGTTGATGGAGCCATTGATGGTCGTGCCGATCATGGTCGGCCCGCCATTGTCGCTGAAGAAGAAGATGAGCGTGTCTTCTTCGAGACCCTTCTCGCGCAGCTTCGCGAGCACCTGGCCGATGGCGTCGTCCATTGCGGACATCATCGCCGCGTACGTTTTTCGCTGCTTGTCCTTAATGTTCGGGAAACGATCCAAGTACTTGTCGGACGCCTCCATCGGCGTGTGCACGGCATTGAACGCCAGATAGAGGAAGAACGGATCGGCGGCGTGTTTGTCGATGAACGAACAGGCTTCCTTTCCGAGGGAGTCGGTCAGGTAACCTTTTTCATCGACTTCATTCTTGTCGCGATAGATGCCGCCGCCTTTGCCCTTGCCTGGGAAATACGTGTGCGCACCGCCGTGGAAGCCGAAGAAATTTTGGAAGCCTCGCTCGTTCGGCACCATCTTCGGCTCACCGCCGAGGTGCCATTTGCCGATCAGGGCGGTGGCGTAGCCGAGGGCCCGGAGACGCTGGGCCATGGTGACTTGATCGATCGGCAAGCCCTGTTTGCCGCCGGCGGGGTTGAACTCGTGGCCGAACTTCGTTTGATATCGGCCGGTCAAGAGGCCGGCGCGCGTCGGGCTGCAATATGGCCCGGAGACGTAGCCGCTGGTGAAGCGAACGCCGTTCTTGGCGATCGAGTCGATATTCGGCGTCGGGATGTCCTTGCAGCCGTGGAAGCCGACGTCGGCGTAGCCCATGTCATCGCCGAGGATGACGACGATGTTGGGTTTCTTCTGTTTGCCTTGAGCAAAAGTTTTCGACGTCAACGGCCCGCAGCAAAGCGCGACGGCGACGACCAACAACACGAGCTTGCGCATGATGGCATTCTCCAATGGCGAAAGGGAATTCGCGATCAATGTAATCGACGTGCGCAACGATTGCGAACATTTTCTTCCGCCAACCTCGTTGTGCAAGCGTCTCGCTTGCACAGATCAATAATGTGCTCGCGAGACGTCGGCACGACGAAATACATCCGGGCGCCACATGCCGATGCGGCGGCGGCGGAGATAAACGTCGTCCGACGAGACGGCCATTTCCTCCGCAATCGCGAACGCCGCTTCGCCGACGAGATCGGGTTCATCGGGATGAACGCGTTCGAAACCGCGCGGCGTTTGACGAATCATCGCTAACACAACGTCAACACCGGCGCCATACCGGTGCAACAGATGCGCCGCGGAATCGGCGGCGATTGGATACTGTTGTTGCAACGACGTCAATTGATGCGAATAGAAATCGGACCACGGCTCCCTCGGCGAACCATCCAGGGGCAACGATTGCGTTCGGCAGCGGCCTTTCTTGCCGAGCCGTGTGCCGAGAAAATCGACGATCGTCTCCGCCATCGCACGAAAGGTCGTGAATTTTCCGCCCAGTGCCGTCACCAGACCCGATGGCGACGCATGCAAGCGAAACTCGCGCGAACGTGCCGACGGCTCATTGGGCCGCGAACGAAGCAGCGGACGCAAGCCCGCGAACGCGCCCATCAGGCGCTCGCCTTGAAGATTCGGATCGAAGTGATGATTGTAGCCTTCCAGAAGATAATCGATCTCGGCCGATTCGACGCGCATTGAATCGGGCTGCGCATCGAACGCGGTGTCGGTGGTGCCGATCAGCGTCTTGCCAAGCCAGGGGATGACGAAGAAGACGCGCCCGTCGCGCGGATGCAGGAGCAAGAACGCCTCGCGATGGCCGAGCGCCGGTGCGATCAGATGCACGCCTTTCGTCGGCTGGAGATGCGGTCCGTCGTCATCGCCCGCCAATCGGCACAGCGCGTCCGCCCACGGCCCGGCGGCGTTGAGCACGGCACGGCTGCGAATCGTCAGCGAATGCCCCGTCAAACAATCCTTTGCAAAAACGCCCGTGATCGCGCCGCCGTGTTTTTCGAAATCGACGGCCTCGACGTAGTTGGCGAGGACAGCGCCGTGCCGCGCCGCGGTTTGCAGGACGGCGATGCACACGCGCGCGTCATCCATCAGCGCATCCTGATAAATCGCTCCGCCGACAAGGCCGTCGGACCGCAAACTCGGATGCGAGGAACGCAGCCGGCCAATCGTCAGTCCACGGCTCCGCGCGATGTTCTCGCTGCCGGCAAGCAGATCGTAGAGTGTTAAACCGAACCGCCACTGCCACGGTCGCAAACGCTGTCCGCGATAGAACGGCAACACGAATGGCAGCGGCCGAACCAGATGCGGCGCGTTGCGCAAAAGTCGGCCGCGTTCGATGAGGGCTTCGTATACGAGCGAGAAATGACCGTATTCGAGATAGCGCAAGCCGCCGTGCACCAACTTGGAGGACGCGGCACTGGTGCCGGACGCGAAGTCGCCCTTGTCAATGAGAGCAACGCGCCAGCCGCGCGTCGCCGCGTCGAGCGCCACCCCTGCCCCGGTGATGCCGCCGCCGAGGACGCACAGATCGAAGGTTTCCTCCGTGAGCGCCTCGATGTTGCGCTTCATGTTTCATTCTCCCCTCTCCCTCTGGGAGAGGGGCAGGGGTGAGGGCAAGATTCCATACTACCCGCGCGTTTTCTTGAACTGAGCGCGTTTTCCGATCGCGTCGGCGCTGATGTCGAGCGTGCGCAGGCTTGCCTTGAAGGCGTTGTCGTGCGCCTCGTTGGCCGTGCGCGTCAGGCGATGTTCGATCACGCATATTTGCTTGCCGGCGTCCTCGTGTAAATGAACGCGGAAGACCGACACGTCTTTGGTCCGCGTCCCGCCGGGCTCGCGATATTCAAACTGCCGATAGAGAATGCGCTTCGCATCTTCCGGATAAATGGCAAACGATTTCACGACGTCGGAACTCTCCTCCTTCGGCTCCACGAGCGACACCTTTGCTTTCGTGGTTTTGAATAGGTATTCCTCAAGAGCCGTCTTCACGTAGAGCTTGAACGTCTTGGGATGATACTTGCCGAAAACTTGCTTCTCATCTGGCTCGGCAATATGAGCAGCCACAATGAAGATATTGAAATTCGGATCGTCGCCGGCGTAGCGGAACAACGCGATGTAGTAGGGCGTCTTGTCCTTCGGGGTCGCGGAGTATCCCTTGGGCAGGCGCAGGAAAACTTCAAACGGCCATGCAGGCTGTTCTTCCCTGGAGACGCCGATTTGCATGGTTGGAATGTCGATAGGATCGTCCAGGAGGTTGTTGAACTCGTCAATTCCCTGAATGCGTTTTCGCTGTTCGTCGAGCCGATTTTGATAATCGGACACGCCGCACCCGCCGGCAAGCATCAAGCAAATGGCGGCGATCAAGCAGCCGGAAAGCGCTCTGCGAAGGAGCTCGATCAACCGATCACCCCGTTTTTCGGCTCAGTGCGACGCCGCGCGTCGTGACAGAATACTTGGCCATCATATTCGGTTTCTCCCACGCGGGCAGCACGTCCTGATTTCGCACGTAGCGCAGGAACTGCTTCGTCACTTGCGCGAAATGGGCCTCATGACCGACGCGATAGGCGTTCGGGATCGCGATGCGAAAGTGCGTGCCGAGATCGATGACGCCGATGCCGGGGAACGCGATGTTCAATTCTTGCATCTTTCGCTCGAGGGCGCGGCCGACGAGCGGATACTCCATTGTCTTGTTGGGAATAACGTAAAGTTCCGGGACGAACTTTTCTTCGCGCCCCTGACGGACCTCGACGCGCGAGCGCGAACCGCGGAAGACGGCGAGGTGCGTATCGCCGCCGCCACCGGCCGCCTCGATGTCCCAGATGACATTCAGTTTGACGTGGACGCCGCGCAGCGCGTATTGCACAAGGGTGTTGCAATAATATGGCAATTCGTCGCCCGTCGCTTGCAGGCCCGGTGGAAAATCGCGGTCGCCGGTGATTTGTTGAAAGTCACTCTTCGACACGACCGTCGGCCAATGCTTGGCAGCGAAGATCGACGCATCGCGATCGGCGTCGAGCGGTTGCTCCGGAAATAGTATCCATTGCGCGAGATCGACCAGGTGCGTGCCGACGTCGGAAAGCGCTTCGCCCTGTTCGCGTACGTCGAAAAACCAGGGCGGCCGGCGTAATGGGACGCCCGCGACGAGCTTTTTCAGATAATGCACGCTCTCCATGAAAACGCCCGGCTCATCGGGCGAGCCGGCGAGGATCGTGCCGAGGGTCGCTTCGTCTTGCACGAACGCGCGCTGCAAGATCGACGTGATCTCGAATCGTTCGGTCATGACGTCGTAGGCGATCAACCGGCGTTCGTCGGCGGCGTCGAGCGCTCGGTTCAGTTTCGGTAAATCTTCGGGGACGAGAATCCACGGCTTGTCGGCGAGTACGTTGAAGCCCGCCTCGAGCGCGGCGAGGATGGCGTCGATCTTCTGGGCGTTGCGCCCGGCGAGGACGACGACGTTGCCGGCTTTTTCTTGGGCGAGCCGTTGCAGATATTCTGAACTGGCGTGAACTTCGAGGTCCCAAGCCGTCGGTTGCTGGCTGCGCGTGTTGAAGCCGGCGATGCGGCCCAGGTGCGCGATCAAGTCCGGCCCGAGCGGAGCGTAAACGTGCACCTTGCGATCGACTTGCTCGTACATTTCCTTCTGCACGAGCGCCGCGTGAAAGTGCCCCGGGTTCAACGTGACAAAACGAATTGGTTGCATCAATGAATCCCAATGTAGTCATCACGCTCCGCGTGATGGAGTTTGGTAGCGTCCTGCAATCCTGATTATTCCTTTTGCGAATGAGTCGCTCTCCATCACGCGGAGCGTGATGACTACATTACGCAAACGCTGTCGGCGACAAAAGCAGATCCAGTTGTTTCTGCACGATGCGAAAACTCTCGTCGTCGAGCGCTGGCGTTGAACCCTCCGTCGGCAGCGCATTTTCGAGCGTCACCCAACTTCGACAGCCTTCATACGCATTCAACTCATCGATCTCGATCGGCGCCGGCGTACGATGCACGCGCACCACCAGCACGTACAACTCCGGCATGCGATAGTGAAATCGCTGCCGCACCGTCTCCTCCGACCAGTAGTGCAAGTGCGACAACAAAAGCGCCGGCACCTCGTCGCGAATTCGATAGCCGCCGGCGACTTCGGCCCAGTATTGCAATCGCAGCTTGCCCGCGGGCGGACGATTCGCGTTCGTCTCTTCGAGCAATGGCCGCAGGTCTTCCTGGATGCCGGTTTCCTGTTGATGGACATACGTTGGATAGAGCCAAAAGCGCGTCTCGGCAACGCCGAACTCGCCCTCCGGCTCCGCGATGCCGCCCTTGCGCAGGATGATCGACTGCTTGCCCTGCGCGAGGGCTTCGCAGATGACGGCCCATTCCTTGAATGCGTGTTGCAATAACATGACAACCCTCACCCCCAACCCCTCTCCCAGGAGGAGAGGGAAGAATGTTACCAATGCTCACTTCGTAACTCGCGCTGCATCAACGCTTGCACCGCCTGGAGCGGGTCCTTTTGCTCGTAGATTACGCGATACACCTCGGTGCAGATCGGCATCGGGATGCCCATTTGCATCGACTTTTCGTGGACGCTCTTGGCCGTGAAAACGCCTTCCGCGATCATCGACGTGCTCGCTTGAATGTCCGCGGGTTTTTCGCCCTTGCCAAGGCGTTCGCCGACGGCGCGATTGCGGCCATGCCGGCTAATGCAAGTTGTGACAAGGTCGCCCATGCCCGCGAGGCCCCAGAACGTCTGTGCGGTTGCGCCAAGCGCGATGCCGAAGCGCGCCATCTCGGCGAGACCGCGTGTCAAGAGTGCCGATTTCGAATTGTCCCCTAATCCAAGGCCATCGCTGATCCCCGCGGCAATGCCGATGACGTTCTTGAGCGCGCCGGCCAGCTCGACGCCGACGATATCGGCATTGGTGTAAACGCGCACGCGGCCCGTCGAGCAGCATTGTTGCACGCTGCTCGCGAGCTCCAAATCATCGCTCGCACAGACGAGCGTCGTCGGCAAGCCGCGCGCGACCTCTTCGGCATGGCTCGGCCCGCTCAACGCGGCGACGGAACGTTCACCCAAAACGTCGAGCGCGATCTCCGTCGGCCGGTGGAATGTGTGAATCTCCAATCCCTTGACAAGACTCACGAGCGGCACATCAATCGGAATCTGCGGCGCGACGCGTTCGAGTGTCGGGCGAAGGTGAACGGTCGGAATCGCCGCGATCAAAAGATCGACGGCCTCGACGGCCTGGCGAATGTCGGTCGTGAGCTGGATACTCGTTGGGATCATGACGCCGGGCAGCAGTCTTACGTTTTCGCGGTTCGCATGCCAGGCCGCGTTCTCGGGGCGAGCGCTCCACAGGGCCACGCGATGCTGGGGATTCTGGGCAAGCACGATCGCGACCGCGGTTCCCCACGCTCCGGATCCGAGCACCGCGATTCGCGTGGCCATGATTCTGATTCCGTGATCGTTGTCGTTTGCCTGTTTTCTCCAGACATTATATTCGGCACGACTTCGCACCCCAATTGGGGAAATGTGCGGTAATGCAAATAGGTCCAAGTTCGCCATGCCGACAGCCGATCATGTGAATGCGGAGAATCGTGCGGAAGAAACAGGGAGGTCGTCGCATGCCGGTGCAATTGCGTTTGTATGCCGCTTCGATGGAATCGGATGGCGACGAGCCGCAAGACCCCTCGATCCGCATTCGCCTCTCGGACCTGTTGCCGCTCTTGGCTCTCGCGAAGAAGAACAACTACCTTTGGCTGCAAGATTTTCTCAACGACGAAGTCACCGTCACTTCCGACCTTTACGATGTGCTGCGCGCGTTCCGCGCCGAACAGCGAACGTCTGCTTGATGCAGCCGCCAAACTCATGCAAACTTGAAGCGCAAGCGAAGGACGAACAACTCCTTCGCTTTCTTTTTTTGATCTCCTGCTATGAAGCACCGAAGGTGCGAGAATGTTAAAGCCCAGGGCAGCGCCCTGGGATAGACGACGCAACCACGATCAATGCCCCGAAGGGGCGCCATCGCCTTCGGGTAATTATCGTGCCCCTTCGGGGCTTTGATTGAAACGATTCCTTTTCCCAGGGCGTTGCCCTGGGCTTTGACATTGCGCACCTTCGGTGCTCGCACGAAGGCGCAACTTCAATGTGTCGCTTCAGGCTTTGTGCTGTGTCAAACCGCGCCGGGCGAAATATAATCACACCGTGCTCCTCAATTCGCAGCCAAGGACTGATCATGGGCAAACGACTTAAAGAATCACTCTCGCAAAACAAGCTCGTGCGCGTCTTCGGCCTCGGGCAACTGTGCCATCCGAAGTTCGTCGAGATCATCGGCCAGCACGGCGGCTACGACGCAGTCTGGCTCGATCAGGAACACGCCGGCCTGTCGATCGCGCAAATCGAGCACGCCTGTCTGGCGGCACGCGCCGTCGGCCTCGATTCGTTCGTCCGCCTCGCCCCGACCGATTACGCAACCGTGATGCGGCCGCTCGAAGCCGGCGCCGGCGGCGTCATGGCGGCGCAGGTTCGCAGCGCCAAGCAGGCCGAGGAAGTCATGCAATGGGCGAAGTTTCATCCGCGCGGCCTGCGCGGCGTCAACGGCTCCGGCGTCGATGGCCGATACGCCACCATGCCGATGCCTGATTACATGAAACGCGCCAACGAAGAAACGTTCGTCGCGATTCAGATTGAGCATTTCGCCGCCGTTGAAGAAGTCGAACGCATCGCTGCCTTGAAAGACGTGGATGTACTTTTCATCGGCCCCGCCGATCTGGGCCAATCGATGGGCCTCGTCGGCGACTGGGACAATCCGAAAATCTGGGCCGCCATCGAACGAGTCGCCAAGGCGGCGAAAGCGAACGGCATCCACTGGGCGATCTTGCCGCGCACCGCGCCGTACGCCAAGCGCTGCGTCGATCTCGGCTGCCGAATGCTGTCGGTCGGGCTCGACACGTGGACGATCCAGCGCGGCTTGAAATCGTTTTTGACGGAATTCGAATCTCTAGGATGAACGAGTAAACTTGGCAAAAAAATGGATGGCAAAAAAATGAATGCATGGTTGATTTCACTACTCCGCCGTCTGATCTTTTTGCCATCCATTTTTTTGCCATGGTGATTAATGAACCAGCAATTTGATATCGGCATGGTCGGCCTCGGCGTCATGGGCCGCAATCTGCTGTTGAATCTCGCCGATCACGGCTATCGCGTCATCGGTCTGGATACCGATTCGGGCAAAGCCGCCGCGTTGAAGAAAGAGGGCGGCCGCGATTCGGTTGACGCAACATCGGATGCGAAGGCGTTCCTCGCCGCTCAGCGTTTGCCGCGCGCGATCATTCTGCTCGTGCCAGCGGGCAAGGCCGTCGATGCAGTCATCAACGAGCTGACGCCGAATCTGACGCCGGGCGATTTGTTGATCGACGCGGGCAACTCGCAATTCAAGGACACCGATCGCCGCCATCAAGAACTCGCGGCCAAGCAGCTCAACTTTTTCGGCATGGGCGTCTCCGGCGGCGAGTCGGGTGCCCGATATGGCCCCAGTATGATGCCCGGCGGACCGAAGCCCGCGTATGAGCGTGTCAAACCCATGCTCGAAGCGATCGCCGCCAAGGTCAACGGCGAGCCGTGCGTCGCGTACATGGGCAGCGGCTCCGCGGGGCATTACGTCAAGATGGTCCACAATGGCATCGAATACGGCATCATGCAATTGATCGCGGAGATTTACGATCTCTTGCATCGCGGCTTGAAAATGTCCAATGCCGACCTCGCTACTCTTTTCGACGGCTGGCATCGCGGCGAGTTGAATTCCTTCCTGATGGAAATCACCGCGAAAATCCTGCGCAAGATCGACTCGAAGACCGGCAAACATCTGGTGGACGTGATCCTCGATGTCGCCCGACAAAAAGGCACCGGCAAATGGACGTCGCAAGAAGCGTTTGACTTGCAGTCGCCGCTGTTGACGATTGACGCAGCCGTTTCGATGCGCGACATCTCCGCGTACGAAGCCGAGCGGACGCAGGCGAGTAAACTCTACGCCATCAACCAGGCGCCGTTCGCCGGCGATCGGGCGGCGTTTCTCGACAAGATGCGCGACGCGGCTTTCGCGTCGATCTTGCTCACTTACGCACAGGGGTTCGCGCTCTTGCGCAAGGCGTCGCAGACGTACAACTACGGCCTCGACCTTGGATCGATTGCAAAAATATGGCGCGGCGGCTGCATCATTCGAGCGAGCGCCCTGGAGTCATTTCGCGCCGCGTTTGAATCGCAGCCGGATTTGCCGAATCTGTTGTTGAACGCCAAGATCGCCGAGACAATGCGCACGCGGCAAGGCGGATTGCGCGCCGCAGTCGTCGCCGCGATCGAACACGGCATCCCCGCCGCGGCGCTGATGAACGCGCTTGCATACTTTGACGCGTTTCGCACGGCTCGGTTGCCGACAAATCTCATTCAAGCGCAGCGCGATTTCTTCGGCGCGCATACTTATGAGCGCATCGACGAGAAGGGGACATTCCACACGAAATGGGAGGAATGACGAATCATTGCGTATTGCGAAGCAGGACTTCCGGCTTGCCAAGATCGATGACCTTGGCGCCGTCGATCATGAACCATTCCGGGTGGCAAGTAAAGACAAAGATCTGCAGCGGTCCCGCCGAGGGCGCGGCACCCGCGGCGGCGCTTCGCAGCACGGCGCGCATTCGATCCAAACGCACAATGTCGCTGTGAGTCAAGGGATCGTCGAGCATCGCGGCCAGCGGTTCCTCGGGCGTCGCAAGCACGGAACCCAGCGCGAGCCGCACCATCAGGCCGAGCTGCTCGATCGTTCCGGTCGATTCCTCCGCCATCGAGATTTCGGCAAATCCGTCGCGACCAAGCAATTTTTCAGGCAAGAATTGATCGTTGAAGCGAATCCCTTCAAATTGGGCGATGCGCAGCAATTTCATCCAGCGAACGACGCGATCGTGAATCGGGCCCATGACCGTGCCGAGCTGTTTTTCACGGCACTCCTCGAAAAGAGCATAGAGGCGATCGTACGCTTCGCTTTCGAGTGATTCGAGCGTGGTCCGCTCTGTCAACTCTTCCACCCGCGCCGCGGCGGCGGCGCGTTTCTGGTGCAGGCCCTCGGTGTGGCGCAATTCTCCCTTGATCTCGCGCAGTTCATTTTCCGCATTTCCCAGTTGCGTATGAATCGCACGAGCACTTTCCTTCGCTGCCTCGAGGCGAATCTGGATGGTCGTTTCGCTTTCGCTCAATCTGGCGGCTTCAAACGCGGCGCGGGCGGATTGAAGCAATTCCTCCGCTTGCGAAATCTCGTTCTCGATTTGTTCGCTCAATAGCATGCGGTCCAATTCATTGCGAATGGCGCCGGCGGTGGCCTTGAGGGAGATCAGGCGTTCCCGCGCGGCCGCCTCGACGTGACGCAACCCCTTGCTGCCGGGCGCCGGTGATGGGCCCCGTTTTTCAACCGAGCCGGCGCCCCCCTCGATCGACCATTCGAGCTTGTCGATTTGCGTCTGGACGTTGGTGATCGTTTGTTGGTTATCGGCGATTTTTTCCTTGAGCGATTCCGCAGCCCGCCGCAGATCTTGAGCCGACGCAGGGAGTTCCGCATCCGCCGCGGCCGATTGGTCAATCGGCTTGCTCGCGTGAGCCAGATGTTCGAGTCGAACAATTTCCTGCCGCAGCGAATCGAGCCCATGCGGCGCCAGTTTCGCGATGTCGTCTTGCTTGCGTTGGATTTGCGGATCGCGCGCCTTTTTCTCCGCAACACGCTCGCGCAGACGATCGAGGACAACAGCGTCGTCCGCGGCCAAGCCGAATGGGGCAAGGGCATTGCGGAATTCGCGGTTGCACTGGTCCAGGTCGGCCTCGACCTGTTCCATGTCACGGGCATCGGCGCCGCGAGCGATATCGATGCGTCCCCAGCCCGGAATCGAGATTTCGGCGCGGCGGCGAACCGAGAATTCCACGGGCACGCCGCCTAATTCGGTTTTCGACTCCGCTGGGGGCTTGCCGTCAATGTCCACGCGCGGCGCCGGCGAGCCTGCGTCGGGATGGAGGGTCAAGGCGATCACCGCCGCTTCCAGGTCCGCGCGAAACCGCGCGGCGCGCCGCCGATTCGCTTCCAATTCGTTCAAAAGCGCCGGCGCCGGCGCCGCGCGTTCGCGTGCTTCTTGCTTGAGTTGCTCCAGTTCGGCCTGGGCGGCCTCGACTTTTTGCAAGAGATCCTTCGCGTCTTGCCATTTTTGCGAAAGTTCCAATTGCGCCAGGCCATTCATGACGTCGTCACGGGCATTCTGATGCGCTCGGCCATCGTAGACCAAGTTCTGATGTTCGCGGCGACGTTCGCGGAGTGCGTGCTCGGCATCGCGCAACTTGCCGCTTGCTTCGGCCACTTCCTGTTCCGCCGCGTCGAATGCGTCAATTTCGTTTTGCAGCCGCCCTTCGGCGTCCGCGCGTTTGTCGCGTTTGGCAATCGCCTCGTTCAGTCTTTCCTCCGCGGTTGCAGCGCCCTCCTGAGTTCGTTGATGGGCTTCAATGCGCTTCAGGCTCTGTTCGAATTCCTGTTGAAGATCATCGCGTGAGCGAATGCAGCCTTGGAGTTGGCGGCGCAAGTCTCGTGCGACGAGTTCGAGATCGCTCGAGCGTTCGATCAAGCGTTCTTCGACGGCGAATTCCGCTTCGATGAGCGCGAGATCACTTTTCAACCTGGCAAGCACGGCCAGGTTCTTGTCCAGCGAACAGTCCTTTTTCAATTTGGGTTTCTCGCCCGGTTTGCTGCGAGCGCTGAACCAGCGCGACCATTGCTCCCTGACGCGGCAATAGAAACGGTCGTCGAGCGGCGTTTGCAGGACGCCGAGCACGGCGCGAAGCCGGGATTGCACGTCCGCGTCAAACTTCTTTGGATCGGGCAACTGAAATTCCGCTTGCGTCAACCAGAGAAGTTGATGAAGGCCCATGGACGAATCGCTGCCTCCCGCCAACTGGCGTGCCCGTTCGTGCGCTTCGGAAGCGTCCGCCGTTTCGAGTTTCCACGAACCTGTTGCCGTCCGGCTGTGCAGCGTGCTTTCCTTGCTGTTGAACTGCTTCATGATTTTCCACGTCGTCCCGGCGACGCGAAAGAGGACCGTAACGCGCGGCTTGTCATTGGAGTTTTTTGGAAAGCCTCGCTCGAGTGCCTTCGACGTGGACTTGTTGTCCATCAAGCAGGCGCGCAGGGCTTCCAGGACGCTCGTCTTTCCCGTGCCGTTCGGTCCGTGCAAAACGACGATGCCGGTCGGCGGCAAATCGGTCACGCTGAGCCGTTTGATGCACGACCAGTTCTCGATCTCGAAGCCCTCGAGAATCATTTGGGCTGCTCCTCCCACGCGATGCGATACAGCAGCTTCAAGGCGTGCTCCGCGACGTGCCGGCTGGCGGCGTCGTTCGTTTGCGCATTCTCTTGCAGGCGGCCAAGCACGCGCGACAATACGCCATCGCCGACGGTCGTGCGCAAATCTTCCCCATCAGGGGCGATCAACACGGCCTCGGCGTGCAAGCTGGAGCCGGGGCAATACTGACTGCACACGATGTCGCGCAGCACCGATTCGATGCGCCCATGCTGTTCGGGATCCACGACGCCGGACAAGCTCAAACGCAAGAGTGTCGTCAAACGATCCGGCCGGTCCGCGAACTCCGAGATGACCTCACCCAGTGATTTTCCGGTCAGGTCCCGATTTTCCGCGGCCCAGCGCAGGCGGCCGATTTCCAGCGTCTCGATTTGCGGCGGCGCTCCGGGTTCGTCGATGCGGACGAGTTGTGCGGTGCCGCGCCCGTCGTCCCGGAAACGTTCGGCATCGCCGTCGGCGGCGAACGACGTCCAGCCGGCGGAAGACTCCGATCCGGCGCCGGGAAAACGCATCGGCTCATGCGTGCCGCTGTAGGCGGTGCGTTCCGCGCCGTCGGCGGATCGGAAGCGCAACGGCTTGTGCCAGTGCCCCAGCGCGAGGTAATCCAGGCCATAATGGTCTGCCCCGTCGATGCGAATCAGATGATCGTCTTCGGGCAACGTGGGCATGATTTTCAAGCTGCCGTGCGCCAGGCCGATGCGAAAGTCGCGGTCGTCCGCGCCGCGTGGATGATTGGCGATCCAGGCGGTCGGGTCATCAATCGAATTGCGATTGCGCAGAGGACACGGAAAAATCGCGATCGGCAAATCCGGCGGGCGATAGACGTTCGCTTCGCGCAGCACGACGGTCTTTTTGGCCGGCTGCTCGCGCGTCCAGGGTTCGCGATCCCAGACGCCGCCGGGCACGAGGGGGTCATGATTGCCGGGAATGATGAATACCGGGCACGGCATCGACTTGCCTTCAAACAGCGTGAACGCGCGTTCGGAAATGGTCGTGGAAATACTATGGTCGTCAAAGACGTCGCCGGCGATCAAGACGAAATCGACGCGGTGCGTGTTGGCCATTTCGCGGAGGTTTTGAATGGCCTCGAAACGTGCTTCGCCGATTCGTTTGCAGGCGTTTTCTTCGAAGCGAGTGACGCGCAAGCCGAGGTGGAGATCGGCGGCGTGCAAAAAACGAATGGGCATTGGTTACGGCTCCGATGTCACATCAAACAAAAACGCCTCGGGTCATTGTACCCGAGGCGTTGAATAGTTTCATGATCCCAACGGCTCGCTGCCCTCGCCATTGGGCTTGCCGACTACTTCTTCTTTTCCTCCGGCATCGGCGGCTGCGCGTCAGGCGGCAGGAGTGAACGTTGCAACGACGCGTTCGTGCCGTTGTAGACGCGGACGACTCCTTCCTGGCCGCCCGTGGCGACGACCGCGCCGTCGGCGCTGGACGCGACGGCGTACACGAAGTCGGTCGCACCGGTGAAGCTACCGGTGTTGGCGCCGTTGGTCGCGTTGAAACGCTTCACGATGTTGTCGCCGCCGGAGGTGAGGAATTCACTCTTCTTGCCGACGAAGACCAGACGCGTCACCTGCTTGCCGTGGGCGTTGACGGTGCGCGCCTGTTCGCCCTTGTCGAAGTCCCAGATCTTGACGGTGTTGTCGCCGCCGGCGCTCGCCAAGAGCTTGCCGTCCGCGGACCAGCCCACATCGAGGACGTGGTGCGTGTGGCCTTCGAACGACTTCACCATCTTGGCGTCGGCGAGATTCCATACCTTGATGAACTTGTCGGCCGAGCCGGTGGCGAGGCAAAACATCGGCGCGGTCTTGAGCTTGGCGTCCTTGTCTTTCGGGTCGAGCGGCTTCTGGCCCGGAATCGGGATTTGCACTTCGGGGCTGAACGCGAGGCCATAGACGGTGTCGGAATGGCCGTTCTTGAGTTCGAAGGTCTTCTTCCAGGTGCCGACTTCGTAGACCTTGACTTCGCCGTCCACGGTGGGCGCGCCGCCCGCGACGCCGACGAGCTTGCCGTCGAGCGAAAACGCGATGGCGACGACGGCGTGCTGGAAGCCGTCAATTTTTTGGCGCTGTTCGCCGGTCATGGCGTCCCAGATACGGACTTCCTGGAAGCTGCCCGTAACCAAGTATTTGCCATCGGGCGACCAGGCCATCGATTCAACGAGCGACACGTGAGCGCCCTTGACGTCCTTGCCGTCGAACGATTTCAGGCCGGCGCCGAAGAGCGAGCGAATGTGCTTGCCGGAGCCGGCGTCGTAAATGTGCACCTGATTGCCACGGCCGGCGGCGACGGCGGATTTATCGGGGCTGACGGCGACGGCGCGAACGGGATTGACGCCCTTCGGCGGCGGGCCGACCTTGGCGACTTCCATGGGTCGCACATTGAGCGGGGCCTTCGCGCCGCCGTCGATCCATAGCTTCAACAGCGCGAGTTCTTCCGGCGTGCACGGCTCCTCGCCCTTGGGGGGCATGGCGCGGGGCCGGGCCGGCGGCACCGAACTGCGATGCATCGCCTTGTAGATGATGCTCTCGTCGGCCTTGCCGGGCTTGACCAACTCGCCGCTCTTGCCGCCTTTCATCAGCGATTCATAGCTGCTGATGTCGAGCTTGCCTTCCTTCACCGTGCCGGAGTGGCACACGGTGCAGCGTTTGTAAAAGAGCGGCTCGATGTGCTTGTCGTAGGAGATCGGCTCCTTGAGCTCGACCTTGACGATCTTGAGCGGGCCGTCAACTTTCGGGCCCTGAGCGGCCGCCGTGATCGGCATGGCGCCGACAAGTGCGAGGGTCAGCAGGAAACGCATGTTGATGCTCCAGTGGAAAAACTCATATAGCCGCGGGTTCACCCGCGGGTAAACCCGCGGCTATCTAGTTCGACAGCGCACCTTGACTCATATCGCCAGGATTTTGTAGACTCTCCATC
>DAIOGM010000010.1:11737-39989 GCA_036745215.1 Gemmataceae bacterium | reverse complement strand
CAGCGCCCCGAACCTGCGCCGATCAAGGCGCCGGCGGCGAACATTACGGGCCGCCGCACGGCGCTGGCGAACTGGGTCGCGCGTCCCGACAATCCATTGTCGGCGCGCGTGATGGTGAATCGCCTCTGGCAACATCACTTCGGCCGCGGCATCGTCGCCACGCCGAGCGACTTCGGCATCCGCGGCGAACGGCCGACGCATCCGGAGTTGCTCGATTGGCTGGCGACGGAGTTTGTTTCGGAAGACAAGGAGACAAGGAGACAAAGAGACAAGGAGATGGGGGCATGGAGCATTAAACGGATGCATCGTTTGATGCTTTTGTCCGCGACGTTTCAGCAATCGACGACGCCGAATTCGAACGATCCGGACAATCGACTGTTTAGCCGTATGAATCGGCTGCGCCTGGAAGGCGAGATTATTCGCGATAGCCTGCTTTCGGTGAGCGGTCGGTTGAACACGAAAGTCGGTGGGCCGAGCGTGTTTCCGCCGTTGCCGAAGGAAGCGACGACCGGCGGCAAGGAGTGGAAAGCGAGCCTCGACGCCGGCGATCATGTGCGTCGCAGCGTGTACATCTTCGCGCGGCGCAACCTGCGCTTCCCGTTCCTGGAGCCGTTTGATGTGCCGGACTCGAATCAAAGCTGTCCGAAGCGAGAGCAGAGTACGACGGCGCCGCAAGCGCTGGTGCTATTAAATGCGTCCGACGTCAGCGCCGCGGCGAAGGCGTTGGCCGCCCGCGTGGAGAAGGAGGCGGCGACGACCGACGAGCGAATCGCGCGGGCATACCGTTTGACCCTCGGCCGAATGCCGAACGCGGTCGAGTTGCGCGTATCGCGCGAGTTCTTGGCGGATTCGCCGATGAGTGAGTTTTGCCGGGCGCTGTTCAATGTGAATGAATTCGTGTATCTCGATTGAGGGAGTCCGTGAAAACCGATTCGCTCTTTTACCGGTTCTTCGCGGAATGTGCCGGCGCTTTTTTCGAACTGATCGGTCGGCCCGCGACGGACGCGGAGCGCTATCGGTTTGATGTGATTGAATTGAAGGACACCGCGGTCTGCGTCGATGGCTTGTATAGCCCGTCGCCGCCCGATGCTCGCGAACCGGCGTACTTTGTGGAGTTTCAAGCGCAAAAATCGGAGCGGGTTTATTCGAACATCCTGTTGAAAATCGCCTTGTACCTGGAGAAGGTAAATCCGCATCAGAATTGGCACGCGGTTGTTATTTATCCGAATCGCTCGATTGAACAGGAGAATTTGTATCCGTATCGCGGCTTGCTTGAATCTGGCCAGATGACGCGAGTTTATCTGGACGAGTTGCCTCTGCCCCCGCCGAACAATATCGGCTTGAACGTACTGCGTCTGCTCGCGTCCAAGCCGAAGGAAACGATCGCGAATGCCAGGGCATTGATTCCTCAAGTTGACGCGTCGTCGATGCCCGCGGAACGGCGGCAAATGGTGATACAATTGATTGAAACGGTCGTGGCTTACCGCTGGCCAAAAATGTCGCCCGGGGAGATTGAAGCAGTGCTCAAAGTAAGTGATCTTCGCCACACCAGAGTGTATCAGGATGCGCTCAAAGAAGGGCGCGTGGAAGGTCGAGAACAAGCGGCCTTGGATGTCGCACAAAAAATGCTGGCAAAGAAATATTCCATTGAGAAAATCGCGGAAATGACGGGATTGCCGGCGGAAGAAATCAAACGATTGAAGAAAAAACGAGGAAAGTGACCAATGATGCGCCAACCTCCGTACTCCCGCCGCGATTTCCTCCGCAACGCCGGCGGCGGCTTTGGCATGATCGCGCTGGCATCGATGCTCGCTGAGCAGAAGTTGCTCGCGCAAGAAACGCCACGCTTGCAAAACCCGCTCGCGCCGCGTTCGCCGCATCATGATGCGAAGGCGCAGCGCGTCATCTTCCTGTTCATGTCCGGCGGGCCGAGCCATCTGGAGCTTTTCGATCCGAAGCCGGATTTGCAGCGGCTGCACGGCGAACCGCTGCCGGCGTCGTTCGGGCCGGTGGCGACGCGGCGCAACGTCGAACGCAATCGCCTGCTCGGCACGCGCCGAACATTTCGACGCCACGGCCAGGCCGGCATCGAGGTGTCCGATTGGCTGCCCAACATCGCCCAGTGCGCCGACGACATCTGCGTGCTGCGCGGCTGCCGCGGCGACAGCGTCACGCATCCGGAATCGGTGTACCTCATGAACACCGGTTCGATCCTGATGGGCCGCGCCAGCCTCGGCGCGTGGGTCGCCTATGGTTTGGGCACGGAAAGTCAGAACATGCCGGCGTTCGTCGTGCTGCCTGATCCGGCCGGCTGGGTCAAAGGCGGCGCGCCCGCGTGGGGCAACGGCTATTTGCCCGCAGCCTATCAAGGCACGGTCTTTTCCGGCGGCGCCGCGCCGATCCGCTATCTCAATCCGCCCGCGGGCATCACGTCCACGCAGCAACGCCGAACGCTCGACCTCGTCAATCGCCTCAATCAAGAACATTTGACGACCCGGCCCGGCGGCAGCGAACTATCCGCGCGCATCGCCGCATATGAACTCGCGTTTCGTATGCAAGCGCACGCTCCCGAAGTGATGGATGCGTCGCGCGAATCGCAAGCGACGCGCCGCCTGTATGGCCTGGACCGCCCCGAAACCGCCGAGTTCGGCTTGCGTTGCTTGCTCGCTCGCCGCATGGTCGAGCGCGGCGTCCGCTTCGTGCAAGTCTATTGCGGCGACACCAACGGCTGGGACGCGCACACCGACGTCGAAGGCAACCATTCGCGCTATTGCGCTCAAAGTGATTTGCCGATCGCCGGCCTCTTGCGCGACTTGAAATCGCGCGGCTTGCTCGATTCGACGCTCGTCATCTGGGGCGGCGAGTTCGGCCGCACGCCAATGACCGAGGGCACCACCGGCCGCGATCACAATCCGCACGGCTTCACCATGTGGCTCGCCGGCGGCGGCGTCAAGGGCGGGCAGACGATCGGCAACACCGACGCGGTCGGTCTTCGCGCGGCCGAAGACATTGCCCATGTGCACGACATTCATGCAACCATTCTGCACCTCTTGGGGCTCGATCATGAGCAGTTGACGTACCGCCACAATGGGCGCGACGAGCGGTTGACGGATGTGAGCGGTGAAGTGATCGAACGCGTATTCGTTTAGCGCTCGCTCGGCGCCGCGCGAGCGCTAAACGTAAACGAGGTTTGCCGGGGGAATCATGCTCAACCGCCGCACCTTCGTCGCCGCCGCCGGTGCGACCGCCGTCGCCGCGACTGTCGCCAACGCGCAACAACCCGCTCGCCGTCGCCGTCTCGCCGTCCTCACCACCGAATGGCGCGAACGTTCGCATGCGTGGCACATGGCCGAACGCTTCCTGCACGGTTATCCGATCAACGGCCGCTGGCATCGGCCGCCGTTCGAAGTCGTTTCCGCGTACGTCGATCAGTTCCCGCGCAACGACTTGAGCCGCGGTCGCGCCAAGGAATTCGGCTTCACGATTTACAAGACCATCGCCGAGGCGCTGCGTTGCGGCGGCGATCGGCTCGACGTGGACGCCGTCCTCATCATCGGCGAGCATGGCCGCTATCCCGTCAACAAGCTCGGCCAGACGGAATATCCGCGCTACGAGTTCTTTCGACAAATGGTCGAGGTATTTCGCAAGGATGGCCGCGTCGTGCCGGTGTTCAACGATAAACATCTGTCGTGGCGCTGGGAGTGGGCGCGCGAGATGGCGGACACGGCGCGGAAGATGAACTTCGGCTTTCTCGCGGGTTCATCGCTGCCGGTGACTTGGCGCATGCCGTCGATCGATTTGCCGCACGGCGCCGACGTCGATGAGATGATGTGCGTCGCGATGGGCCGTGTCGATAGTTACGATTTTCACGCCCTCGAAGTCATCCAGTGCATGGCGGAGCGGCGGCGCGGCGGCGAGGTGGGCGTCGCGGGCATGCAAGCGATGCGCGGCGAGGCGGTGTGGAAAGCGATGGCCGCCGGCTCGTGGGCCAAGGGGGGCTGGGACCCGGAGTTGTTTCGCGCGTGCCTGTGCCGCTGTCAGACGCTCGCCCAACCGGAGACGTTCAGTCATCGTTATCCGACGCCGGAGCAAATGCGCGCGTGGGTGAAGGATCCAGTCGTCTATCGCTTCGATTACACCGACGGCTTGAAGGCGACCATGCTCCTTTTGAATGGCCTCGTCGGCGACTTCACGTTCGCGGCGAAGATTCGCAATCAAGCCGAGCCGCTCTCGACGCTGTTTTATCTGCCGCCCAATCCAAACGTCGTCTACTCGGCTGCGCTGATGTCGAAAGCCGAGGAGCTTTTTTTGACGGGCAAGGCGCCGTACCCGATCGAGCGCACCCTGTTAACGACCGGCCTCGTCGCCGCCGGCGTGCAGGCGCTGGCCGCGGGCAAACGCCTCGAGACGCCGCACCTGGCGATTCGCTACGAGGTGCCGCGACAATCGACGTTCTGGCAAGCGTGAGTTGATTCCTCAACATTGATTCATCAACAATGCCGCCCGTTCCATTTCTTCGTCGGTGTTGTAAAAATGCGGCGCGACGCGCAAATAACCGCCGCGTTCGGTCGTGATGACATTTTGCTTCAATAGCGATCGGCGCACGGCGTTCGCGTCGCCCGGGACGATCAACGACAAGATGGACGTACGCTGCTCGCTCGGCTCAATAACGGGCCGGAAACGCGATCGGTCGAGCACTGCCAAAAACACGTCCTGCAATCGAAAGATCTCCCTCGCGATAGTCTCGACACCGTAACGCAATGGGATCTCGCGCACCGCACATTCGAGGGCGGCCGCCAGCGCGATCGGCGACGTGCTGTATTCGAAGCATTTCGCCGACGCGAAAGGATTCCAATGGTGGTCGAGGTAGTCCGTCCCTTGCCGCATCGACTCGGCGCCGACCATCGCTAATTCGAGTTTGGCGCGAAACTTCGGCGACGTATGAAGCAGGCCGCTGCCGATCGGGCCCATCAGCCATTTCCAGCCGGACGACACGACCGCCGCGTGCAAATCCTCCGGATAGATCGGCAAGCTTCCGAGTGATTGGGCCGCATCGATCACCAGATCGATGTCGCGCGCCTTGCACAATTCCGCCACCGGTTTGAGATCGGCACAGTAGCCGCTCGCGAATTGCACATGGCTGAGCGCAACCACGCGGGTCCTCGGCGTGATATGCCTTTCGAGATCGCGCATCGACCACGCGACCGGCCGATCGCCGGACGACGTATCGGGCAACAGCACCAGTTCGACGCCGCGCTTTTCTTGCAACTTCCACGGATAATGATTCGCCGGGTATTCATGAACGTAGCTGATGACCTGATCGCCCGCCTGGAAAGGGTAACCGTTCGCGATGAGATTGATGCCCTCCGACGTGTTCTTGACGAATGCGAGATTTTCAGCCGACGTTTTCAACAATTGCGCGGCGGCGGCGCGTAGGCCGTCAAGGATTTCGTCGTAACGGCTGAAGACGAGTGCGCCGGTTTTGCATTGCGCTTCCGCGACGTCACGTTCAGCGCGAAGCGCGCCCGAGTAAAGCGGGGCGATGCCGCAATGCGTCAAGAAGATGTACTGATCTTTGATCGGGAACAGAGCGTGACTTTTGTCAAACATGCGTCCATTGTATTTGGCGAGCCGAGCCGCGTAAGCGGCCGGTTGAGTCGATTCCCTCAACCGGCTCCTTACGGAGCTCGGCTCGCCAGGATTACAACACGTTGACGACGCGCTCGGTCAAGCCCTTGTCACCCAAAACGACGCTGAGCTTGGCCGACGCCGCGATCTTTTCGAGGACTTCCAGCTCGCGCAAACGCATGAGCGTCGGATTGTCCTGCAGCAGCTTGGCGGTGTTCGCCTGACTGCGCATCGCCGCCGTTTCCTCACGGCGAACGATCAAGTTGGCTTCGGCGGCCTTCTTGGCCTCCGTCACCTTGTTGAGAAGCTCTTTCATCTCGCCCGGCAAGATGACGTCGCGGATGCCGACCGACGCGATCTCGAGGCCGACGTTCGTGACCCGGCGGCGCAGCGAATCTTCGAATTCCTGCATCAAGCCGTCCTTGTCCGCCAGGAACTGATCGAGTTCGCGAGCGCCGACGAGAGCGCGCAGCACGAGCTGCGCCTCGCGATAGAGCGCCTGGCGTGCGTCGTCGCTGACCGACAGCGACGCCCGCGCGTCGGCGATCTTGTAGTTGACGAGCGCGTTCATGCGCAGCGTCACCTTGTCGGCCGTCATGATCTCCTGGCCGGCCACGTCGATCATCAACGTGCGCAGGTCCACCGGCACGACCTTGACGTCGGCGATGTTCTTCCAGAACGCGTAACGGCCCGCCGGCAGCGTTTCGACATAGCTGCCGTCCTTGAAGAAGACGCCGGCGTGGTTCGCGGCGACGGTGACATTCTCAAGAACGCGATCGGCCAACTGCGACTTGTTGATCACCGCAAGGTCGGCGTGCGTGAAACGAACATTGCGCGCGTCCACAATCTCCGCCTTTACATCGCGGACCGCGGTCCAATAGACGTGCAAGCCCGGCGCCAAGACGTGGCTGAAGCGGCCGTCGATCCAGATCAACGCGCGTTCGTAGTCCTTCAAATCGAGAACCAAGGCGCGGCCTTCGAGGGCGCCGGACTTGACGATGACGTCGAGCTTTTCGTGAACGAGCCACGGCGTGCGCTGCGAAACGACATCGACCTTGACGCGGAAGAGCGGATCGAAGAACCAGTGGCGGCCCGCGTCCAACAGTCCGCGGAACTCGTCGTCGCGGAAGTACAGGCCGATCTTGTGGTGCGGAATCTTGATGCGCTTGAACATGGGGGCACCTTGTATCTTTCGTCGTTTAGCGCTCGCCAGGCGCGTCGAGTAACTCGGCGCGCCAGGCGAGCGCTAAACGTAAACCATTTCAAAACGCCGTCGGGAGGCGCCCTTCATCGACAATCCCACGGTCGCGTGCGGAGTGACGTTTGAGCGAGCGTGGCCATCGGCAAGCGTTGGCAGCGGGCGTTGGCTGCTTGCTTGCCGAGGCGACGCACGCGGAATCCACGCACTGCAGGGCCGCGGCTCGTGTTGCCTGGGCGAATCGGCGGATCGTACGGCGACGCGCCTCCCTCGGGCTTTGGACCGGAACGTTTTTTAGACGTTCATGCCACGAGTTAACAACTCGTTCAGGCACAGGAGTCGAACCTGTAACTTCCAGAGTGTAAATCTGGTGCTCTACCGTTGAGCTAACATCAGAAACCGCCATGGTCAGAATCCGTGTACGGAACGCGCCGAGCAAAACCGCAATCGCGGGACTCGGAGCGCCGCCGGCCGGACGGCTTCGTCATGGAATGGAAGACGCATCAATGGAGCGAGAGGTTCACCGAAATGCTGCTACCCAAAAAAACCAACCGGGTAACGGAGAACCGAGAACCGAGAACCGAGAATTTGAATTGCAATTCTCGGTTCTCGGTTCTCGGTCACCCGGTTACCCAGTTTTTTCGTGAAAATTCATTTGGCCAAATGCGTTGCAAACCAGCGAGCCAGGTCACCGCTCGACGGAGCGTTCGGTTCCAGAACGAGCGATTGCTCCGCTTCGGCTGAGCGATAGGACGCACGCGCCGGTTCGTAGATTTTTTCAATCGGCAACCGGCCGACTCTTCGATTGACGCCGTCCACCATGCCGCTGAGCCGAACCGGACGCGGCGCGAGCGCCGCGGCGACGTCCGGCAAATCAGCGGCGCTCACGACGCCCGGCACGATCACGTCGTGCGGCAAGTAACAGAATGGGCTCGACAACGCCGACGTGTAACTGGCCACGCCGCCGTGCGCGTAAACGGCTCGGACATCGTCTTCGTAAAACGCTGCCAACAGGGCCAGCAATCCGCCGAGCGGCTCCGACGGGGCAGGGCGGTCGTCCACGCCGTGCGGCAATTTCCACGCGTCGTCCGGCCCGAGCGGATCGGTGAACGAATCGCCCCAGATGGCAACGCGTTTTCCATCCAGTTCCGGGTGCTTTTTCACGTAACGCATGACGGTGCGTAGGTCGCGCAGACGCGCACCGAGGAGCGATTGCCCCGTCAACAAACCGGTGGACGAGATCGAAGTGGCCGGACTGCGGCGATCGCGCGCTTCGCCGGGACTCGTCTCGCCGGTGCCGCGCAGATCGGGCAGCGCGACGGCGATGCCATTACGCAGTAACGCCGCGACCGTCTCGGCACGACCGCTCACGAACGCTTGCTTGCCCGCTTGCGACACGGCGATGACGACCGGCGCTTTCTCGCGTTTTGCTTGCGCCGGGATGAACATCACAATCGGCACGACAATGCCCGGCTCGACGTTCAGGTGGTGACGTTCCGCGCGTATTTTTGCGAAAGTCAAATCTGCCAGGTCCGGTCCGATGCGTTGTACGGTGGCCGACGGCTCGACGTTGCCCAGGAGTCGCGTCCAATCCTTGCGAAGTTGTGTCAGGCGTTCCTCCTGCTTGAGTGCCGCAAGCCTGGCGCGCGCGGCCTGCACGCGTTCGTTGCCGATCTGCTCGATTATTGACGTCACGTTTCGCCCATCGCGGGCCGATTCGGGCGGCATACAGAGCAATTCGTTCTCGGGCCGGCGTCTGCTGTACTCCGTTTTCGGATTGGGAATATCGAACCAGCGCTCCAGCGTCGGATAGAGAATCTCACGATTGATCGGCAGCCAGTGCCAGTTCTCCGGCGCCGAACCGGCGACGAAGCCTCGGCCCGCGGCGCCCTCGAGCGATTCATCGGCCTTGTAGAACGCGTAAACCTTTTGCAGGCGACGCCAAACGGGATCGTTCGCCTGGTCCCAATAGAATTCGTGATTGTAAATCAGCTTGCGCGGCGCGACGCTCGCCACGATGGTCCACGGCAAAAACCCGTCGCGCGCCGAGCGCGTCAAGTTGCGCGTCGATTCGAAGCTGCCGCTGCCGGCATATTCAAACGTTTGCTCCGCGTCCCTCGAGAGCGGATACGGCGTCTCCGGTTGCGGGCCGCCGAAGTTGGTGATGACGCCGCCCGTGATGCGCGCATCGAGCGCCATCGTGACCGCCGCGACATCGCCACCGCCGGCCGGCTCGCTGACGATGAGGATGCGCTTCGCGTCGATGCCAGGCTGAGCGAGCAACAAATCGACGCCGCGCGATAGGTCGTACGCCATCCAGCCCATCAAGCTGTCGCCGATCAGATGAAGCTGCATGCCAAGGTCATAGCGAAACCAGTAATCCTGCATCTCGACGCGGAACATGCCGTCGAATGCGTCGGCGTTCGTGAAGGGATGCAACGCACGCTCGCCGTGGCCCAACAGGTCCGGCACGAGAACGACGCAGCCGGCACGCGCCCACGTCATGGCCATGTCTTGACGCTGGCCGACGTGTTTGGGCCGATGATGGCTGTGGACGAGAATCATGCCGGGCATCCCGTCCGCGAGCTTGGCGGGGCGATAGAGATTGGCGGTGACGAAAACGCCGGGCCGGCTTTCGAACACGACGTTGTCGATCTTGAAACCTTCACCCGTCCGCGAACGCGTGACGCGCACATTCAGTTCTTTTGGCGGCGTCGGAAAGGTGCCAAGCGATTTGCGCAGCGCCTCGATGCGGCCATCGCGGAACGTTTCCCAGTCGGCGCGCGTCTTGACGGCGGACCATGCCTTCGCGTCGCGCAGGTTCGCCTCGCGCAATGCGGCCTTCGCATCGCGCGCCAGCATCGACGCCAGCGGATTCTCGCGCAGCTTGCCGACGGTGATGACGCGCGCATCGAACTCGCGCAAGGCGTCGGCGAGGGATTCTTGAGCTTCGATGGTTTGGCTCGTCGAAACCCAAACGCCGACAACCAAGAATACACATGACGCGGGAATGATTCTCATTCGACCCTCCTTGTTGCATGGCCAAGGCGTCTCATCTTAACATCATGCAGCGCGTTTGCCGATATCTTCTTACTCGCAATTGCGGGCGATTTTCTTGCATTCGGCTGCGTTAATGCTTATAGTGTTGAATAATCTACCAATGCCATGTTCGAGGCATTTGATTCATGACATCCGCGCTTGCGCCGAATTCGTGTTCGGGACCATTGGATCGCCGCACCTGGCTCAAAGTCGGCGGCCTCAGCCTTGGCGCTCTTTGCGCTGGCGCGTCGCCGAACCTGGCGCAAATGTTGCACGCCCAGGAACGCGCCAACATTGATCGCGATTTCTCCGTCATTCTCTTCTGGGCCAACGGTGGGCCGAGCCATCTGGAAACGTTCGATCTCAAGCCCGGCGCTCCTGAAGAAATCCGCGGCGAGTTTCGGCCGATCCGCACCAACGTCCCCGGCATCGATATTTGCGAGCACTTCCCGCGCCTCGCGCGCATGGCCGACAAGTACACGATCTTGCGCAGCTTGCACCACGAACGCGGCGAGCACTCCGGCGGCACGCGTCGCTTCCTGAGCGGACACGCGTCGGTCGCCGCGAATCTGCAGAACGGCGAATATCCGGAGCTTGGCTCCGTTGTCGCGAAGCATCTGGAGCGCGGTCATCGAGCCGACTTGCCGCTGTTCGTCGGCGACACGCAGTTTTACGGCGGCGGCCCGGCGTATCTCGGCAAAGCGTACGCGCCGTTCATGCTCGCGCCGAACAACCCGATCTCGGCCAGCGGCAACAACGTCTACGATGAAATCCCGATCTACCCGCGGCCCGATGGCTCCGGCGTGCAACTGACCGCCGATTCGTCGTTGCGCATGCAGCAACGCGCCAACCTGATGAATCAAATCGACAGCTTCCGGCGCGACGCGGAGCGAAGCGGCGCCCTCGATACGTGGGATCGCCATCATCGTCAGGCGGTCGAGATTCTCTCCAGCAGCCGAACGCGTGACGCATTTGACCTTGCCAAAGAACCCGAAGCGATTCGCCAACGATACGGCGACACGCACTGGGGCAAGAGCCTGTTGACGTGCCGCCGCCTGGTCGAAGCCGGCGTGCGTTTCGTGCAATGCCAGGCGACTTATCGCTTGCCCGCGTCGGTCGGCCGCACGTCCAACTGGGACGACCATTCCGTCAATGCCCATATCTTCGACGGCTATCGCATCAAGCTGCCGGTGCTCGATCACGCCATGTCCGCCTTGGTAGAAGATCTCCACGCGCGCGGGCTCGATCGCCGTGTGCTTTTCATCTTCACGGGCGAGTTTGGCCGCACGCCGACGGTGCGAAATCAGGATGTGTCGGGCCGTCCGGGCCGCGATCACTGGCCGCGCGCGATGAGCGTGTTCCTCGCGGGCGGCGGCTTGCGCATGGGCCAGGTGATCGGCGCCACCAATCCGCGCGGCGAGCATCCCGTGCAGCGTGCCATGGACAGCAATTGCCTGCTGGCGACGATCTATCGGCGCTTCGGCATCGATCCATCCGGAACGCTGCCCGACGTCACGGGCCGGCCGATCCACATCCTGCCGCGCGGCGAGGCGATTCGCGAACTTTAGGCGAGCCGCGTCGCTTGCAAATCCATTCTCCTGCGAGACCCCGATGCGACGCCGATTCATTCTGCTCCTCATTTGTTTCATCCCATTGCCGTTGGCCGCTCAACCGGAGTCGGCGCCGAAGGAGCGTGAAAAGCTCGTCGGCACCTGGACGGGTTTCGCCGTCGATGGCAAAGGCGAAAAACCCGATCAAGGCCCGGTCAAGCTAGAACTCGTCATCACCAAAAACCTCATCAAGGCGAAGCAATTCAAGGGCAAGGAAATCGTCGATCTCGGCGAAGGGACGTTCGTCATCGAACGGGACAAGTCGCCGAACATCCTGGACGCCACCAAGAAACTGGACAATCCCAATCGCAAAGAAACCTGGGTCGGCATTTACCAGTTGGATGGCGACACCTTGAAATGGTGCGTCGGTCGCAAGATGCGGCCCACGGAATTCGCGACGGGGCAGGGGGCGTTTCTCGTCGTTCTCAAACGTCAAAAGTAACTGGAAAACTCCATGTTTCATCGCGTACTGGCCTGGTCGCTCTTGATCACTCTCGTCGTCGCCGCCGCGGCGCACCCGCAGCCGGCGCCGCGCTTCGAATTTCGCCGCATGGTCGCCCACTGGGTCGATTACGGCAATCCGGAATATTTGACGTTCATCGACGACGCGAAGCCGGAAGTCGTGCAGGTCGGCTTTTACGGCGGCCACTTCTGGAGCCTCGCGCATACGCCGCAGTACAAGGGTTATCCAGCCCATTTCCCGGTGCAGGGTTTGAAAGAATGCGGCGACTGGTTTGTCGATCTCAATGCGAAACTGCACAAACGCAACGTCAAGGTCGTCGGCCATTTCAACGTCGAATTCTTGGTGGGAGATCCCGACTCGAAGGACGGCCCGCACGGCTTCTTCAAGTTTTATCGCGACCTGTGGAACGAAAAGGAACTGGGCCCGCGACCCGTGAAGGACCCGCTTGAATTCATGCAAAAGAACGCCGACGGGACGCCAATCTCCGCCAAGAGCTACTCGATCGGCGGCATGAGAGAATACTCCGCGTGCCTCAACAATCCGCACTGGCGACAAGTCCTGAAAGCATGGGTCAAGGTCGGCATCGAACGCGGCGTCGATGGGTACATAAGTAATTATTTTTATAGGCACAATTGCCTATGCCCGCATTGCCAGTCAGGCTTTCGCGATTATCTGAAATCGCGATTCAAGGCCGAAGAACTTGCGGCGCAATTCGACATCAAGGACATCGACAAGCACGCGTTCACAGAAATCGTCGGCTGGCACAATCCCAAGGAATCGACGCCGCTGCGCCGCGAAATGTTGCGCTACTCGCAAATCTCGTGCAAACAAGCGTACGACGACGTGTTCGTCAAGTATGGCCGATCGCTCAAGAAGGACCTGATTCTCGCGCAGTGGAACCACCTCGGCAACTTCAATCAGATCAACGGCGACGAACGCTGCATGTTGCCCAAGGAATTGTGGGGCAAGGACGAGGACTACGCCTGGTATTCGACGGGCGCGGCGGCCGTGTACACCGATTTCGAGAAGGGCGATTTCGGCGAAGGCACGCTGCAAGCGCGATACCTGCGCGGCGCCTTCGACAACAAGCCGTTCACGCTTGGCAAGTACGAGAACACGCGCATGCGCGTTGCCATCGCCGAATTAGCGGCCAATGGCGGCGCGCCGATGGGTTTTTACACGAACTTCAAAAACGCAGCCGCGCGCAAAGAGATCGTGCGCTACTATCAATTTCTTGAAAAGAACGACAAGCTCTTGCGCGGCAGCCGGCCAGCGGGCGAGGTGCTGCTCTTGTTTCCGCGCAGCCGAGTGCATGAAGGCGACGTTGCCGCGGTCGAGGCATTTCGCAAGCGAGGCAAGGAGTTGCTCGATCAACACGTTGTCTTCGATGTGTTGCCGGACGACATGCTCACTCAGGAGATTCGTGAAAACTATCGAGCCGTCGTGAAGGCGACGGAGCCATTGAAGCTGCCCGACGGGCTTTCCACGATCAAGGCGCCCGTGACGGTGCGCGTCAGCTTCGATCGGACGGCGACGAACGACGCGCTGATCATTCATCTGGTGAATTATGCACGCGAACCCGGCGCCCCGAACAAAGGCAAAGGCGGCGAAGACGAACGGCCGCTCGTGGTCAAAGGCGTTGAGATTCGTCTCCCGCCGCAGTACGGCAACAAGGGCGGCTCAATCAAATTCTTGACGCCGGAATCCGATCGCCCGCTACTTCTCGGCATCACGAGCACAAATCTGGGGCCGGTGATCGAGGCGCCGGAGTTTCTCGTTTACGCGATGATTCGAATCGAATTGCCACGGAGTCCGCGATGAAACATTGCATTGCGCTGCTCGCGATCGTGTCGCTCGCAACCTCGGCCTTTGCACAGGAGAGAATGACGCTCACCCAAGATCAAGCCTCCGCGTTCGCCAAACTCGCGCTCAAGGGCATCGCGACGGAGTACCCGTACAAGCCCGGCGTCGTGCTCAACGGCAAGGACGACGTCAAGGCGCCGCGCGCTTTCCATCCCGCGTTCTACGGCTCCTTCGACTGGCATTCGTCCGTGCACGGCCACTGGATGCTCGTGCGCGTCCTCAAGCGGTTCCCCGAGGTGCCCCAGAAGGAGCAAATTCGCACAGTCTTGAAGGCGCATCTGACGGCTGAACATTTGAAAACTGAGGCCGACTTTTTCAAGCGGCCCTATGGCGCGTCGTTCGAGCGACCCTATGGTTGGTCGTGGCTACTGAAACTGGCCGAGGAGGTTCACACGTGGGACGATCCCGATGCAAAAGAGTGGTCGAAGAACATGAAGCCGCTCGCCGATGAACTCGTCGCGCGATACCTGTCGTATTTCCCCAAGCAGACGTATCCCATCCGCAGCGGCGTGCATTCGAACACGGCGTTCGGCTTGATGTTCGCGCATGACTACGCAACAACGATGAAGCACAAGGCGCTGCGCGAGTTGATCGAGGAGCGCAGCCGTTTTTATTTTGCGAAGGACGCCGGCATCCCCGCGAAGTGGGAACCGGACGGCGCCGATTTCTTTTCGCCCAGCTTGATGGAAGCGGACCTGATGCGGCGCGTGTTGCCGAAGGATGAGTTCGCCGCGTGGCTCGGCCGATTTCTGCCGGAACTCGAGAACGGTGAGCCGAAGTCGTTATTGATTCCCGCGACGGTGACCGATCGCAGCGATCCGCAACTCGTCCATCTGGACGGACTCAATTTGAGCCGCGCGTGGTGCATGCGCAGCATCGCAAGGGCATTGCCGAAAGAGGATGCGCGGCGAAAAGTTTTGCTGGATTCAGCACAGCGCCATGCGGACGCGGCGCGCAAGCATGTCGCCAGCGGTGATTACGCGGGGGAGCACTGGCTGGCGTCGTTCGCGGTTTACTTGCTGACGACGAATTGACCTGGCGAGCCACGGGGTTTATCCCCGTGGCATGTCGCCCCAATCCACGGGGATCAACCCCGTGGCTCGCTTACTTCATCAGTAGATGCTCCGACAACGTCATCGTCTTGACCCCCAAGCCGGCGCCGGACGACGTTTGCACCGTCAACAGCGTCGGCAAATCCCATTCGCCGACGCGCGTCCAGCGATTCTGAATCGACTCCGTGCGCTGCAACTCGCCGGCGGGCGCGGTCCAGTATTGCACCGTATACGAGCGCGGCAGGAATTTCTTCTCCGCGTTCAAGTCGTTGTCGAGCACCGTGATCGTCATGTTCAACTTGCCCATGGCGCGATTGACGACCATGATCTGCCGATCCTTGACGCGATAACTCGACGCCATGGCCCCGCCTTCGAACGTGAGCAACCGGCCGAGCGCATGATCGCTCGCGTTGTCGGCGAAGCGCAGCACCGGTTCGCCCTTGCGCGGCGCGGCAATGCGATGCATCACCATTGACTCCAGTTGTTCGCGCACCCACGGCGTGACGACGTCGTCTTCCTCGCTCAGTTCGACGTTCCCTTTCGCGGTGATTTTCACGTTGCCCTTCCACGAGCGGCCGTCAGCGTTCGCCTTGATGTCGGCGGAAAAGCCGGGAAACTTGGACCACGAGGCGCGGGCATCCAGCGCTTCCTGAAAGAGCGCGACTGCCTTGGCGTCGGCCCCCTTCGATTCGAATGGCCAGGTGAAGGCGATGGTCGTGAACTCGCGAATCTCGACGTACTTGCTTCCTTCATGGACGCCGGCTTTTTTCAGCGTCTCGCCGGTGTAGACGGCGTAATGCCCGGGCGACGACGGCTTCCACGTCGCCTTCCCTTGAGCGTCCGCGGTGAACTTGCCTCCCTTGAGATCGGATGCGACCGACCAGAACGTCGCGTTCGGCACCGGCTTGCCGTCACGATACGCGACGAATTCGACGCCGTCGCCGGATTGACGCAGTTGAATTTCGAATGGAATCTCTTTCTTTAACTGAAGCGCATGAATGTCGTCCACGCGGCCGGCGACGGCCTTCGGGTAATGGCGCAACAAGAACGCCCCCTTGGGGCGAGCCAGGACGCCATAGGTGCATTCCCCGATGACCGCGGCGCTGCCGGTCGGCGGAATGCCCGCGCGTAGCCGATCGGGCGTCTGGTGAACTTTGAGCGACTCGAACTGGCCGGGCTTGGATTGCTGCCAAAGTTTCGTGTGCGCGATCTTGTCGATGAAACGCGGATCGCCCGCGTCGGCCTCGTCGCTGAAATAAACTTCGGCAAATCGCCCCGCCTCCGCGGGCGGCAGGATGCGCACGAAAAGAAAGTGCGCGTGAGCCGAGCCGGCGAAGACGACAGGCGCAGTCAGCGCCAACAGGCAAACGATGCGAGCTCGCATGGTTTCATTTCCTCGATGTCAATTGGTTGCTAACGCCCCTCCGCCCCTTTCGCGGCCTTGGTGGGCCATTGCACATGATAGACGGTATGATCGCAATGCAGCAAGAGCGAGCCGCCGCGCGGATTCATGAATATGCGGCGCGGCGTCTCGCAGTTCCATTCGTAATCGCGCGACTCGATCTTGTCGGACTGCACTCGAAACGTCAGCGCGCGGTCCGCGCTCGTCATCACGAACGCCTTCGTGGTCGGCTCAATGCTCATCGAGTACGCGGGGAATTCGAGCGACGTTCCCGGTGCTTTGAAGTCGGCCGCGACCAGTGCGTGAATTCGCGCGCCATTCGGGACGTGCTTGTCCTGGGCATCCTGGCCCAACAACCAGACGTGCTTGCCGTCCACGCTCATTTCCAGCCGCGGCGTGAGGCGGTCGGCATCGACAATCGCCTTGGTTTCCTCGAGAACCAGCTTCGTGCCGTCGATGCGAAAACGAGCTATCGATTTTCCGTCGGTGCCGAAGAAATGCTTGCCGTCCGGCGAGACCTGAAACGTCAGATGAGAAATCGGAAACGCTGTTTCCGGCTTCGTGACGGCGCCGGACTTCAAATCAACGGCCAAGAACTCCGTATCCGGCCCGCCGAAGAGGCTCTTGCCGCCGACGAGCGCGATGGACAAATTCGGCGCGGACGCTACGAAGGTCGCCTTGGGGCAGGGGATTTTCTTTTTCACCTGGAGCGTTTTTGGATCGATGATCATCAAGCCCATATCCTCGCCCCGGTTTTTTTCACCGCAACCGAGCGCCAGCAGGCCTTCGGATGACCAGCATAATCCGCCGCGAAACCAGGTTGGGTCGTTGTCAAGATAGGTCCGCGACTGTCGAACCGCGAAATCTTGGCCATCCACTTCGATGATGCGGTTCTGCGATTGCGCGACGAAGAACGACTTGCCGTCCAGGCTCCACGCCGGCTGGTGATAGTACGCGAACGGGACGACTTTATGTGCCGTCAGATCGCCGACGCGAATCGGCGTCGGCTCGAATTTGAGCGGGAATGCCTGCTTGTTCAACTTCGGCAGCAAAGGCAGAATCGCCTTTTCGGGCGGCGCATTTTTAGGCGCCGCAACCATCTTGCGCGTGACGGTGAGCGTGTAGTCGCCCAGCCCGTGCGCCTCGCTCGTCGCATACATCAACAGGTCGCGCGAAAACGGCGCCTTGTACGTGAATTCGAGCAGGCGCATATCGGGCTCGGCGAATTTTTCCACGAACTGCACCTGACCGAGGTTGTCGCTGTAACGCAGAACCGGACGAAATTGATTCGACTCCAATTTGATGTCGTACTCCTGCCCGGCTACAACCGGCAGCACGTAGCCGCGAAAGGTGCCGAAATCGGCGTTGGCCATCCCTTGCGCCGGATCGGAAATTCGCAACGCCTGGCGGCTCGTGTATTCCGGTTTGGCGACGACGTCGATCCGCGACGGGACTTCATGTTTGACGGCCGCGAATTCCAGTCCAAAGGCGCCGTCGAACCGAGGAGCTTTCGAAGACACGTGAATGGTGTATTCGCCGTGTTGCCGCGGCGAGAAGTTCAAGAGGACCGATTTCTCTCCTTCCTTGACCGTTGGCCCCATCGGTCCGTGGATTTCGACGCGCGGCGCGAAGTCGGCACTGGTAACGAGAATGTTGTAGCTTTCGCCAGCGCGCAGGAAAACACGGTATGACTGCTGGCCGCCATGGATATCGCTACGCAAAGAAGCTCGGCCGGCGGGGTCAAGCGGCAACGCCATCATTGGCGCAGGCGGAGCAACCTTGTCGGCTTTCTTCTTGCCCCCGAAATCCTTGCCCTTCGCCAAATCTTTGGCAATTGCGTCAATGCGGTGGACCTGCGGCGAGGCCCCGAAGTCAGCCCTGGTCGGCGGCATCAAGTTCCATGCGACCCACGCCAACGCAAATCCGCCGACGCCGAAGATGGCAAACAGGAACGCCGCGATCGATGCCAACAGCCCGATCAGGCCGCTCGATTGCGGCTCAGGCTTCCTGCGTGGCGGCTTCGGCGTTGGAGATTCCTTGCCTTTGGACACCGGCTCCACGACCTGGCCTTCAACGACTTCCTCGGCTTCCGCGGCCGGCGCCGTTTTCGTTTCGATCGGCTCATCAACTGGCGCCACCACGATCGGCTCTTCCGCCGCTGCCACGGGCTCCGCCAGTTCTGGCTCTTCAACAGGCGTGGCCGGTTGCGGCACGACGAACATGAAAAAGCACGACTGGCAACGAACATGCTTGCCGGCCAGTTCGTCTTGCAAACTCAACGGCGCGCTGCAACCTGGGCATTTGGTTTTAATGGACATGGTGAAATTCCTTCACGGTGTGGCCCATCCCCGAAAATCCACGATCAAGACCGCGATATTATAACAGGCCAGACTCGAGATTCCTTTTGTTTTCCCGACCGGTTGCCATCTTTGGCAGTGTCTCCGTTTGCTCGATTGTGGCGGCAAGATTCCGATCTTGCCAACGTACCCGGCAAGATCGGAATCTTGCCGCCACGAAACGGAGACCCTACCGCAATTCTGGTAGTGGGTCCGTTTGCACAAATCTTTGGAGTGCGGCGGTTTGACGCCGCTTTCTTTCTTTTTTTCTTTGGAATCTCCAAGAAACAAAAGAAAGAAGGAAGAAAAGAAAGCGGCGTCAAACCGCCGCACTCCAAAGTGACCCACCACTGCAATTCTAATTTTCTTGACTTCTCGTCTCGCTTCCTTTTACAATCGACACGTCATATTGCAGCGCGGCGAAACCCATCCCTTCCGAAAGCCGTTCTCAAGGAGGTCTCGAATGCAGGACAATCTCTACTGCTCCTTCTGCGAACAACTCCCAACCTTGACGCATCCCGGCCGATGCAGGCGGAGCAAATGTCCGCTCTGCAGACAGGAGATTTGGACCGCGCCGAACGGCGGAACGTATCGACTCGACGCCAATAGCGTGGCGCCGCGCAGTCGAACCAGCCTGCTCGCCGGCGTCGGCGCGGGCCTGGCGATTGGCGTCTGCGTCATCGGCGTCATCGTCGGTGTCGCGAATCGAAACGCCGCGACACCGACGCCGATCGCGGCCATTGAAACAACGCCAATGGACGCGCCACCGATTGTCCGCGTCGTTGAAAAGACGAGGCCGGCGCAAGAACGGCCGGATGCGCAAGCAAAGCCGGGCGCAATAAACGTGGATCCGCGCGTGAAGCCGGCCGCGCCGCCGGAGACGCTGCAACCCGTGGAAATCGCGAAATCCGCGGTCAAACCGACGCCGCAAACGGAGTTTTACGAACCGCCGACGGTCAAGCCGCCTCAGGTCGTGCCGCCGCCGGGCGTGCCTCTCACGCTGCTGAATCCGCAGGCGGCACATCTGGAACAGCTTCTTCGCGACGTGCCGCAGGTCGATCTCGATCCGGATTATGCCAGGAAGTCGAAAGAACAAATCGCCAAATTCGCGGCTCAAATCAGGGCCGATTCCAAGGACGATCAGGACAAGTTCATTGTTCAACTCAAAAAGACACGGCCCGAACTCGCGGGCATGCCGTTTCTGCTGGGCAAGGATTGCCAAACCAAAAACGAAGACGCCCAGGCACTCGCGGCGCATTCGATTGGAATTCGCAGTGCGATGGCGTTAGCCATGAGAGAAAGCCCTCGCACACCGAGTTCGGCGCAGTCAAGCCAATCAACAAGCAACAATTCGAACGTCGAATTATTCTGGAACGAATACCTTGCTCGCAGCAATCGATCGTCCAAGACGCTTGATAACATCCCGGCGCTGAAGCAAATCATTCTGGCCGAGAGCCGGGACCATCGCATGCATTTCGTCAAGTATCTGAGCGGTATCAAAGGGGAACGCACGTCGGCGGCGCTTGCCCACGTCGCGGTATTCGATCTCGATTCGCAAGTTCGAACGATGGCGCTCAACAAGCTATATGACCGGAATCGAAAAGAGTACTCGTCGGTCCTCATCAAGGGGCTGCGCTACCCGTGGGCGCCGATTGCCCGCCATGCCGCGGAGGCGATCATGTCGCTCAATCTCCAGGATTCGGTCCCCGAACTGGCGGCCATGCTCGACGAGCCCGATCCGGCGGCGCCGTATGTCGTGAAGCCGCTCAATGAAAAGCCAAAGACGATGGTCCGTGAACTGGTGCGCGTCAATCACCATCGTAATTGCTTGTTGTGCCATGCGCCGAGCGATTCGAATGGGCGGAACCTGCCGGTCGGCCCCGTCACCTCCATGCAAGAATCGCTGCCGCCCAGTTCGAGCGTCGTGTATTACGCGCCGCGAAGCGGCAGCACCTTGGTCCGCGCGGACGTGACGTACCTGCGTCAAGACTTTTCCGTGATGCAAGAAGTCGAGGACAGCGGCAAATGGCCCCAGATGCAACGCTTCGATTTCTTCATTCGCTCCCGTGAAATGTCGGAGTCGGAGGCGATCGCGCGGAAGATGCCGGCCGGCGCCATTTCCGAATATCACGGCTCGGTCCTCGCCGTGCTGCGCGGCTTGACGGGGCAGGATCATCCGGTGAACACCGCGGCGTGGCTGCGCGCGATCAAGAAACAATAATGCAAAAAAATCTTGGGCAAAAAAATAAGACAGGAATGGGTGGCGTGTGCCTCCATTTCCTGTCTTATTTTTTGCCGCCAATTTTTTTGCCGTTGTCTTCGCGACCCCGATATACTTGTGGAATACCGCTGTTTCGACAGGAGCCTTGAATGCGATTGACGGTGTCCGTTTGCGCGTTACTAGTCTTCGTGATCTCAACTCGAGCCGATAACTGGCCGCACTGGCGCGGGCCGAACGCGAACGGCACGGCGCCGAAAGCTGATCCACCGATTCGCTGGGATGAAAAAACCAATATCAAGTGGAAAGCGCCGCTCGTCGGCAAGGGCAGCGCGACGCCGATCGTCTGGGGCGATCAGGTTTTCGTCGTCACCGCCGTCGATACGGGCCGCGTCGCCGACGCCAAGGACATTCCGAAACCCGATCCAACCTTGCAAATCAAGACAAAACCGCCCAAGACGTATCATCAATTCATTGTGATGGCGTTCGATCGCCAAACCGGCAAGCTGCGCTGGCAACACACCGCGGCCGAGAAAGTGCCGCACGAGGGCAAGCACGGCTCGCATTCGTACGCCGCCGGGTCGCCGACGACGGACGGCAAGTTTCTCTATGTGTCCTTCGGCAGTTTCGGCATCTATTGCTACGATCTCGACGGCAAGCCCCAGTGGCAACGCGACCTGGGCCGCTTGAACACGCGTCTGGCGTGGGGCGAAGCCGTGACGCCAGCGGTGCATGGCGATTCGCTCTTGATCAATTGGGATCAGGAGAAAGACTCGGCGTTGATCTGTCTCGACACCGCAACCGGCAAGACGAAATGGCGCGCCGAACGCGACGACGTGACTTCGTGGAACACGCCATTGATCGTCGATCACAAGGGACGGACGCAGGTGATCGTCAACGCCACCAAGCGCATCCGCGGCCATGATCTGAAGGACGGCAAAGAACTATGGCAAGTCGGCGGCATGACGACCAACGCCATCCCGTCGGCCGTGGCGTCGAATGGCGTCGCCTACGTGATGAGCGGTTACGGGGCGGGCAACGCCGTCGCGATTTCGCTCGATTCGCGCGGCGAACTCAAGACGGACGACAAGCTCCTCTGGCGCGTCAAGGCCGGCACGCCTTACGTGCCTTCGCCGGCGCTCGCGGGCGATCGGCTCTACTTCACGCAAGCCAACGTCAATCTCTACACCGTGCTCGACACGAAGACCGGCAAAACGTTGATCGACCGCCAGCGATTGCCGGATGTGACAGATTTCTATGGTTCACCGATGATCGCCGCCGGCCGCGTGTATCTCGTGGATCGCGACGGCACGGCGCTCGTGCTGCGGCAAAGCGATCGCTTCGAGGTGCTGGCGACGAATCATCTCGACGACGCCATCGACGCGTCGCCCGTCGCGGTGGACAGGCAATTATTCTTGCGCGGCGAGAAGCATCTGTATTGCATCGAGGCAAAGTAGTCATCACGCTCCGCGTGATGGATTTGGGCAAAATTCACAGACGACAATTATTGTCCAAAAGTTGAGCCCAACGACATCACGCGGAGCGTGATGACTACAATGGGCGCCTGCGGGTAATCGAGTTCCTGCAAACGAGCAAGCGATTGCTCATTTGACTTCATTGCGGCGCCAGCCCGTGAGCAAGCTGATCACGGCGACGAACAACGCAGCGCCGATGATCGACCAGACCACGGGAAAACCCTCCACCGTCAATAACTCCGGCAACGACATGGCTCGCGACAGCCACGTGCCCAGGAGCGCGCCGATGAAGCCGACCGCGATGGCCATCAGACATCCGCCGCGCGAGTAGCCGCTGATGGCCATGCCGAGCGAGCCGCAGATGGCGGCGATGATGATCAAAAGCACGAAATCGAGAATGGTCATAGCACTTCCGCCTCGTAGGCGACCATGAGATTTGCGTCAGGTAACGATAAGGCGGCAAACCTCGTGCCGTATTGCAACTGCGTTCGCCATGAGATCATTGGCATGGTACATGCATCGGAGAAAACCTGACGACATTTGTCGCCGAAGCCCGATTGGATTTGCGAAAACAGCATTTACAATGATCCAACCAATGAACTCTGTTGAGACCGCGCGGCGGTGCGACGCCGCTTGGTAATTCCAGGTCCGAGAGTCAGGAAGGCCTCCCACCCGTGGTGTCGATTTAGACTTTGCCATGTCCAAACCCATCGCCTGCTCGACAAATCGATAAACCGCCCGATGCGAACGGGAAGATTCCAATCGGACGACTTGAAAAGGAGCAGCCATGAATGACGGCATCGCATTGAAGTCCGCCGTTTCAAATGCGACCGATCGACTTGCCGAGCTTGAGGTTCGCGTGCAAGGCCGATTGAGCGGGCGAGTCCGCTCGCTTCAGCTCTACGTTCACGAATGCGGTATCGTGTTGCGCGGTTTCGCCCGCACCTATCACGCGAAGCAACTTGCACAACATGCGGTGATGTCGGAAACGGACGTGCCCATTCTCGCGAACGAAATCGAAGTATGCTGACCCGAATCGGATCGCAGGCACGGAATTTGCCCCATAGAGGCCACTAAGAAAGAAGCCTTGGTTGGCCAGAGTTCTGTATGCACGATCTGGCCTGGTTCCCGTGCTCAGCGCTAGGAACATTGCCGGCTCGATGACGCCGGCCACGTTCCAAGTTGATCGCGCGGGACTTTTTTAACAAGCATTGCGTGCGGTCACGCAGATGCGAACGGGTCGATTGCAACCTAACTTCGAGGAGGTATTCCATGTACACTGCTGTATTGATGATCGCGGTTACCGCAGGCGCCGATTCCGTCGAGTTCGGCGGGCGTCGCGGCTGCCGCGGGGGCGGCGGGTGCTCCGGTTCTTACGGCTGCTCCAGTTCCTCCTATGGCTGCTCCGGTTCCTATTCCGGTGGCTGTTGCAGCTCCTATCGCGGCGGAAGGTCCAGCTCTTATAATGCGCCAGGCGTCTACTCGAATGGCGTCGCGCAAACGACGACGCCGAATCGTCAGTCGTTCTACCCTCCGGGCCAGAACGCCGTGAACATTCGCGTGCTCGTGCCCAATGCGGACGCGGAGATTTGGTTTGACGATTCGACGACGACGCAGCGCGGCATGGAGCGAACCTTCCAATCGCCGCCGCTGGATATCAACACGCGATACAACTACACGGTCAAGGCCCGTTGGACGGACAATGGTCAAACAGTCAATCAGGAACGCCGAGTGGAAGTGCAGCCCGGTGGTCAGGTGACCATTGTCGATTTCCGCGCGAAGACAGGTGAGAAGCTCACCGTGCCGAAGATGCCGGATCCTGTCAAATAGCAGACTGCCGTCACTATTACTTCCATCTCCGCGTTCTCTGCGTCTCTGCGTTTCAAAAAAAAATTGAAACGCAGAGACGCAGAGTTCGCGGAGATTGACTTTTCAACGTGTCTTCAAATTGCCGAATAATGAAATCCGTCCGTCCACTCCGACACCCCAAACATCGCTGCCGATCGGCATGGCCCCAACGTCCGGCGCCCCCTTGTCGGCGTCGCGCAACGGATCGGGCCAATCGCGCGGCAACGACTGACCGCTATCCGCCGCTGGACTGTCGGCCTGCAAACGCAAATCGACGTCGTCCCCCGTTAACTTGACGAACTTCGGGTCCGCGATCCGATCTTGCGTCGTCCAGCCCGGCTCGTACTGCTTGCGGCTCTCCGCGAACAACGCCGAGCCGCGAAATTTCTTGAATGCGTCAACCTTGAGCATCGGCCCATCCTTCATGCCCCAAAGCAAGTTGCCGCCTTCGCGAAGCTGGCCCGCTTCCTTCCCAAGTATCACGACGCCGGGCACGCGCTCGGCCTGGACAAACAGATTGTTGAACACATCGCGCTCGGTATTCTTCAAACCCGTCGCGCCGAGTCCGAACAAAAAGTAATCACGAAACACCGGCGTTCGCCGCAAGAGCGTGTTGTGATAGACGCGCATCACCGGGAACACCGGCCCGCCGTGATCGCTGATGAAGTGCCCCTCCGAGTGCAGAAAATCGCCCGTCGGATCGGCCTGTGCGGGCAGCCCATAATAAACGCCGGCGCGTTGATCGAAGACGTTGCGATAAACGTAGACGCCCGATTTCGGATCGTGCCCCGTCGGCGCCTCGTCCTTGTCGATCTCGTGTTGTTGAAACACGCCCAGGCACGCGCCGATGCGGTTTTGATAAATGAACATCGTATGACTGCGCAGCTTGGGCCCGCACTCCAGCCCATCGTCGTTGAAGTTGTCCACGAAGTTGTGGTGGAATTGAAGGTTCTTGACGTAGCGAAAGAACGCGAAGTCGTGATCATCGGTGAATTCGCAAAAAGCGAACTCGATGTTCTCATTGACCGGCTGATTATTTTGGAACACGATTTGATAGGACGCCGTGCCGAAGTATTTCATGTGCGAACGTCCCGACCACGGCGCCGCCAGGCCGCGAAAGGCACAGTTGGTGACGCGAATGTCCTTCGAGGCATTGACGAGCAGGCCGGGGAAGCCGCCGTAGATGGTGAGATGATCGAGGTGCACGTTGTCGGAGCCATAGATTTCGATCATCGGACTGCCGGTCGCGCCGCGGAAGACGATGCCTTGAATCTTGACGTGGCGCACGCCGTTGACGCGCAGCACGGCCTCGCCGAAGCCGACCGCGACAACCAGCTTCAACTTGCGCGGATCGGTCTCGCCGCGATAGGCGCGATCGCCGAGTCCCGGCATTTGATGATGCGCGAGACGGATGTGAATACGTCCGGTCTCGCGGTTGTACCACATGCCCGGCCCGCAATAGACGCCGACCCTGCGGCCTGCCTTTCGATCGACCGCCAGCTCGTTCGCGGAGCGGAGATCGAGCGCCGAGCGATAGCCGTGCAGCGGAATCATCGAATCGCCGAAATGCCCCAGGGCAAGAGGCCGTTCGTCTTCGATGCCCCACATCGGCTCCCACGCCGCGGGGAGGAATTGGTGCGGAATCTTGCGTTCGTCCACGTTGGCGTAGACTTTGGTTGAAACGAACTCCCCCGCCGCGCCGCCCTTGAGCGGCTCCCAGCTCGTTTCCGGCGACTCGTAAAACTCGCGCAGGCCGCCATCGATGATCGCCTGCTCGCCGGGATACGACGCAATGACGATCGGCGCCTCGGCCGTGCCGGAACGCGTCAGGCGAACTTTTTCGTAATACGTGCCGCCGCGCAAATAGAGCGTCTCGCCAGCTTTGAGGCGATTGACGCCGTGCTGGATCGTCTTCCACGGCTTCATTTCGGAGCCGTCGTTCTTGTCGTCGCCCTTGACGGCATCGACGAAGAACGTCGGGCCTTTTTCCAGCGGCCGTTTCGACGCGATCGGCAACGGCCGCATCGGCGGATGCGATGCGAACTTCGTTTGGCCAACGGCCGGCGCAGCGACGACGGTGAAAATTGCGAACGCGATGTAGATTCGATAAGTCATGAAAAACCCCCAAGAGAATGGCGAAGATTTCAATTATCAATCAGCGTCCCATCGCCGCCCCTTCGCCGCGTGGGTCCGCGCCGCCGGCGAAGCGTTCGGGACGGCCCTTCTTGTCGTACTCGATCGTCAGTCCGTGAGCGTTGCCGAGCCGCCGCACCTCGACGTTGTGGCCCAGCTTCGCAAGCGCCGTGCGCACTTTTTCGGACACGCCTTCATCGACCGCAGTGATGTCCGGCTCGACGAAGCTCATGCGGGGCGCGGCAATCGCTTTTTGCATATCCATGCGAAAATCGATCAGATTCATGACGATCTGCGGCACCGTCTGCACGATGGTATGCCCGCCCGGCGAACCGACCGCGATCCACGGTTTGCCGTCGCGCGTCACGATCATCGGACAAAAGCCCGCGAGCTTGCGCCGTCCCGCAATCGCATCGAGCGGGTTGCCCTTGGGTTCTAAGGTGCAATATTGCATCGAATTGTTGAGCCAGATGCCGGTGCCCGGCACCATCACCTTGCTGCCGAAGAGCATGCCGAGCGTCTGCGTGGATGTGACGACATTGCCGTGCGAATCGGCGATGACGAAATGCGTCGTGAATTCTTCAACGTCGGCTCGTCCCGTGGGCGTGAGTGCCGATACCTTCAGCGGCGTTGCCTTGTCCGGCTTGACCTTGGCCGCTTCCAATGCCAGGTGTTTTTCCGACAGTAGCCGATCCAATGGCGGCGGGTTGAGATCGCGATCGCCGGCGAATTGCAAACGAGCGGCGTACGCCAGCTTCGTCGCCTCGGCAAACGTGTGCAGGTGAGCGGGACTGCTATGCTCCATTTTCGCGACATCAAAGCGGCTCATGATGCCGAGACGATAGAGCCCGTTCCACGCGTTGTTCGGCAACGGCGACGCCGCGACCTTGTAGCCGCGATAATCGATGCTGACGGCGTCCCACCATTCCGCCTGATTCTTCTTAAGATCGTCGATGCGCAAGAATCCGCCGGCGTCGCGCATCGTCTTGTCGATTGCCTCACCCAGCTCACCGCCGTGAATCGCCTTGGCGCCCTGCACGGACACAAGGCGCAACGAACGGGCGAGGTCCCTCTGCACCAAGCGATCGCCGGCTTGCAGCGGTTGACCGTCCTTACCGTAGAACGCCTTCGCGTGTTCAGGAAACACAGCGAATTCGCTCTTGATATGTTTGGCCGTGTGAGCGCTGATTTCGAAACCCTCGTCTGCTAATTTGATCGCCGGTGCAAACAGGCGCGACCACGGAAGTTTGCCGTAAGCTTTCGCCAGCGTCTCCCATTGATTGGCGTTGCCCGGCGTGGAAACGGCTTTGGCGCCCTTGCGGTTCGCGAGATAGTTCGGCGTCGGCGCCCGGAAGACGTCGGCATCAGTCGCCGCAGGGAATCGGCCGCTCGAATCGAGACAGCGAATCACGCCCTTGTCGGCGTCGTACAAGAGCGTGACGCCGAAGCCGCCCATGCCCGACATCATCGGCTCAACCACGTTGAGCGTCGCCGCGACGGCGACGGCCGCATCGAAGGCGTTGCCGCCCGCCTCCAGAATCTCCAGCCCGGCTTGCGTGGCCAGCGGATGGGCGGTGCTGATCATCCCCTTCGTGCCGATGGCCGGACTCGAAGCCGTATTGCGGTTTGTCGGCTGCGCGCTCGCGATACCACCGATCAGCAGGTGACCGCACAGCACGATTGCGACATGCAAGCGCTTGCTCATGGCTTGAACTCCTTGAAGCGTTCGGATTGTTTGGAAGTTGATCCACCGATTCCCGTCGGCTAGACTACCTGGAAAGTTGCCGTAGCCACAAGCTGCCAGCTTGTGTGCCGACAAGCTGGCAGCTTGTGGCTACGGAGCGCAAAGGTGATTATATGAACACGAAGATTCTCCAAGTCATCGCATTGCTGTTGGCGGCCTGGCTCCTGTTGGCAGTCGGCGTCGCTCACGCGGGCGACAAACCGCGGCGGCCGTACGTCGTCATCATCCTGAGCGACGACCAGG
>DAIOGM010000010.1:0-11727 GCA_036745215.1 Gemmataceae bacterium | reverse complement strand
CAATGGCAACAAGAACCTCAAGACGCCGAACCTCGATTCCATCGCCCGGCGCGGAGCGATGTTCGATCGCTTCTACGTTCAACCCCTGTGCGCGCCGACTCGCGCCGAGATGATGACCGGCCGCTATCATCCCCGTACCGGCGTTCGCGGCGTCTCCACCGGCCTCGAACGTATGAATCTAAGTGAATTCACCATCGCCCAACTTCTTCGCGCCTTCGGCTATCGCACCGGCATGATCGGCAAATGGCACAACGGCAGCCAATGGCCGTACCATCCCAACGCCCGCGGCTTCGAGGATTATTACGGCTTCACGTCCGGACACTGGGGCGAATACTTCGATCCGCCATTGGAGCACAACGGCAAGCCGGTGCGCGGCAAGGGCTACATCGCGGACGACTTCACCGACAAGGCAATCGCGTTCATCGAAAAGAACCGCGCCGAGCCGTTCTTCTGCTACGTCGCGTACAACACGCCGCATTCGCCGTTTTGTGTGCCGGACGACGACTGGAATCGCTTCAAGGATCGCCCCGTCGAGCAACGCGGCTCGGAAGGCAAGAAAGAAGATCTCGCCGTCACGCGCTGCGTCCTCGCCATGTGCGAGAATCTCGATCGCAATGTGGGGCGCATCCTGCAAAAGCTGGAGGACTTGAATCTCGCCGACGACACGATCGTCATTTTCTTTTGCGACAACGGCCCCAACAGCTTTCGCTGGAACGGCGGCATGCGTGGCCGCAAGGGTTCGACGGATGAGGGCGGCGTCCGTTCGCCGTGCTTCATCCGCTGGCCGGGCAAGATCGCGCCGGGCACGGTGATTCCGCAGATCGCCGGCGCCATCGATCTGCTGCCGACGGTCGCCGGCCTCACGAAAGCGCCGTTATCTAAAGACAAGTCGCTCGACGGCCGCGATCTGTCGCCGCTCTTGCTCGGCAAGAAGATCGATTGGCCGGAGCGAATGATCTTCTCCACAATCGGCGGTAAGATTTCCGTTCGCACGCAGCAATATCGGCTCGACCAGGACGGCAGACTTTATGACCTGACCAGCGATCCCGGGCAGACGACGGATGTCGCACAAAACCATCCCGAACTGGCGCGTTCGCTACAAAAAGCGGCCGACGGTTTTCGCAAGGAAGCGTTGATCGCCAAGAAGGACGACCGTCCCTACCCCGTTGGCTACAAGGAATTTCCCATGACGCCGCTGCCGGCGCGCGACGGTATTGGCGTCGGTGGAATTCAACGTAGCGCCGGCGCGCCGAACTGCTCTTTTTTCACCAACTGGAAAACCAAGGACAACGCGATCACGTGGAATATCGAAGTCAACACGTCCGGCATGTATCGCCCGGAGATCCAGTACACCTGCCGCGCCAAGGATGTCGGCTCAACCATTGAACTTCGTTTCAACGACGCGAAATCCATCGGCAAAGTGGCGACCATCTGGGACCCGCCGCTCATCAACAAGCAGGATCGCATTCCGCGCAAGGGTGAATCGTACTTGAAGGAGTTCCGCACGTTGGAATTGCCGACGATCGAACTGCAAAAAGGTCGCGGCGTCTTGTCTTTGCGCGCCTTGGACATTCCCGGCGACTATGTCATCGACGTGCGCGCCGTCAACTTGACTTTGCTCGAATCCAAATGAGCCGCCATTGAACTCAACCGAACGGTGCGGTCTGCCTTGAAGCTACGCCGACGTGCTCGGTCGTTTCACGAGGCTTGCGCCACCCACTCCCATTCTCATTATTTGGCGACAACCAACTTGGACGTTCCGATGCACGGATGTTAGGATTGGAATTGAGGTTGCGTTCCTTTGCCCATGGCCGGCGCCGCGCCGCGCGGCCGAAAGTCGCACCGGAAAGCGTGAAACGACCCCCCTAAAAGCGTGAAATCTCTGCCGTTTTTTTGAAAAGACCGCGTCCAAAAATGAAAAGACCAGGGTCCATTTTGAAACGACCAGGGGCCAAAATGAAAAGACCGGGTTGTTTTTTGAAACGACCTGCGTCCATTTTGAAATGACGCCATCTCAAAATGAAACGACCCATGTCGATTTTGAAAAGACCGGACCTTTTTTTGAAACGACCAAACCGGGCCAGCGACCTTAAATCGGTGGCTAACTTGGGGGCATTCATGCGAATCGGCATTCTCATTCTGGCAGCCTTGTCATCAACGACCCTGGCCAACGCTCAACCAGCCAAACCCGTTGGCGTGCAGGGGCAAGTCGGCACTCTCAAGAATCCCAAGAAAACCGAGCGCCTGGAAATCACCAAGCCCGGCGTTTACGAGAACTACCTCGTTGACGGCCAATGGGGCACCGGCAATCGCGTCAAGATCACGGCCGATGACGTCACGCTGCGCAACTGCGAAATCTTCAACTGCGGCGGCAACGGCGTCGGCGTCTTCGCGAAGAACGTCGTCATCGAAAACTGCAAGATTCATCACTGCTTGAAAGGCGCCTTCGCCCAGCAGCAAGACGCGCACGGCATCACCGGATACTGGAAAAACCTCACGATTCGCAACTGTGAGATCCACCACGTCTCCGGCGACGCGGTCCAGTTCGACCCGGATCGCAAATCGACGGGCAAAGTCGAAATCGAAGACTGCACCTTCTGGACCGGCCCGCTGCCCGCCGACGCCGCCGGCTTCAAAAAAGGCGAACGCCCCGGCGAAAACGCCATCGACACCAAGACGCCGGCGAAGCAAGAGCGTTGCGTCATGATCGTGCGCAACTGCTACTTTCACGGCTGGAACCAGCCGGGCCAGATTTCCAACATGGCAGCGTTGAATCTCAAGGAGAATGTGCTGGTCAAGGTCGAGAACTGTCTCTTGCGCGACAACGAAATCGCTTTTCGCGTGCGCGGCCCCGGCGCCCGCGGCGGCGCCAACGTCGAGATCAAGAACTGCGCCGTCTACGACTCCCCCGTCGGCGTCCGCATCGAGGACAAGGCCGAGAATTTGAAAATCGACAAGCTCGGCTTCGGAAAAGGCGTGACGCGCAAGTATCACATCCTCAACAACAAGACTGGCCCCGGCTACGAGAACCGCGGCGAATATGAAGCGCCTGCGTTTGAAGAATTGCTCAAGAACGGTTTTTCGAAGGGCAAATTGAACTAATCGCTACTGACCTTCAGGAAAGGAAAACGAGACGTGCCGGGAGGGCGAGGCTCCCGCCGAGCCGCGAACCTCGAAAAAACGGGGCCCAAACGGCTCGGCAGGAGCCTCGCCCTCCCGAGGCAAGCGTTATTCTTCCTGATGATCAGGTATCGTCAAGACACTTCAAGCAACTCCGGCCGCATTTCCCCGTCGCCGGCGATTGGCAGCGGCTGGCCCTGCGCGTTCGGAACCATTGTGTGCGGATCGATGCCGAGCAAGTGAAACGCCGTCGCCAAAATGTCCTTGGGCGAGACGGGCGTGTCGCGCACGTCGCCGCCGATGCGATCGGAACTGCCGACGACACGACCGCGCCCCGCGCCGCCGCCCGCCATTACCATCGAGTAGACCCGCGACCAATGGTGCCGGCCCGCGCCGCGGGGCCGCGAATCGATCTGCGGCGTGCGGCCATGTTCGCTCAAGCAAAGCACCAAGGTCTCATCTAATAGGCCGCGCTGGCGCAGGTCGTCGATCAACGTCGGAAACGCGAGGTCGAAACCGGGCAGCAGATACTCCTTGAGCCGGGGATAATGATTGTTGTGCGTGTCCCAGGCGCAGTTGCCGAACTGACCGAAGCCGTCCCAGAAGACGGTGACGAACTTCGTGCCCGCCTCGACGAGCCGGCGCGCCGCGAGACAGGATTGCCCGAACAGCGTCATGCCGTAGCGTTCGCGCAGCGGCATCGGCTCCGCGGCGATGTCCAGTGCTCGATGAACGGCGCTCGACGTGAGCAAGCTGTAGGCGGTCCGGCGATGATGGTCGAGATTGGTTCCGATGGAATCAAGGCCGCGTTGCGCTTGTTCGAATTGACCAAGCAGCGATTGCCGCAGATTCAAGCGCTCGACGGGAATGTCGTCGCGCAGCCGGCTCTCGGTTGACAAGATGAATCGGCCGTCCGGCAAAGTGCCGCCGAACGGATCGTGAAAGTCGCGCGTCTGGCCGTCGGTGTAGCGCGGCACGATACGCGTGCCGGCGCCGGTGAAGTCGGTCCAGAGCGGATCGTACGCCTGGCCGAGAAACGCCGCGAATGGGCCGGCGTTGACGAGAGTATCGGTTTTCGAATTCAGCATCCACGGCAAGGCGATGTTGCGCGGTATGTCGGGGTTGGAACCCAGGCGTTCGGAGTACCTCACGCCTGGGCTTCGCGACAGGTAATCGACCACGGAGCCGATGTACGGCCAATGCCGGCCGTCGCGCGGGCGCGTCTCCAGCTCCGGCGTGTAGGTGGGAATGCCGCTGACGGCATATGCGACGCCGTGTTCGGGATAACGATGCGTCATCGAGCGCACGACCGTCACCTGATCCATGACCTGCGCCGTCCGCGGCAACAGCTCGCAAACTCGCAGCCCCGGCACGACCGACTGCATCGAACCGATCTCGCCGCGCACTTCCGCGACTGCGTCGGGCTTCGGATCGAACGTCTCATGCTGCGGCGGCGATCCGTACAAGAAGATGAGGATGCACGCTTTCGCGCGACCAAATTGCCGTCCGGGCGAATTGCGTTCGCCGGCGCAGCCCAGTTGATCCGCCAGCCCGAAGCCGAATGGCGCCAGGCTCCCCAGGCTCAGAAACTCCCGGCGCGACAAGCCGTCACACAATCGGCGCGGCGAACCCAGCAGGTTAAGCACGGGAATTCTCCAATGGATGACGCATCCTTGTTGCACCTCTAGGTTAGTTTGTCGCTGCCAATCGGGTCAATGAAAAAAGCGGTAAATCGCGAAGGATCCGATAAAGCGGCAAATGGCGTCGTGCCGATCTTAATGAGGTAGGCACGGCAGGCAAATCGCCTGCATCTGTCTCGGCCTGCGAACCCACCCGATGCGCCTCTCTGCGCATCATCGCTGCTTTTTGGCCGAGGTTCGTGTGATTCAAAATGTCCTCATCAGTTTAGCGTTGATGGTCGGCCAACCGGCCGCAGCGTTGCAACCGCCGGTTGCCGTGGACGAGGAAGCGCCCAAATCGGACGAACGTTATTTCCTGATGAAAGCGTTGAGCGCGACTCGCGTCGGCAACGTCCTCGAACAACACAAGATCTCGATCTCCGGCTGGACGCACCTGTCGTTTACCGCCAGCTCGGCGCGGAACGAACAGTTGCCGATGGGATTCAACTATCGCGCCAACGAATTCTTGCTGCAACAAAACTGGTTACGCATCGAGCGCCCGACCGATACCGAATCGAAGACCGCAAGCTTCGGCTTCCGCGCCGACACGATCCTGCCGGGCAGCGACTACCGCTTTACCATTGCCCGCGGCCTGTTCGACGGCCAGCTCACCGCTAACAACGGGAGTCCCAATCGTTACGGGTTTGATCCGATTCAGTTCTACGGCGAGGCGTATTTGCCGAACGTCGGCCAAGGATTAACGCTTAAGCTCGGTCGAACCTTCTGTCAATACGGCGTCGAATCCAATGATGCGCCGAGCAACGCCCTCTGGTCTCACGCTTACACGTTCATCTACAATCCATTCACGCACACCGGCCTCATGGGCACGCTCAAACTATCGGACGCGTGGTCCGTGCAAAGCGGCATCATGCTCGGCAACGACGTCTTCATCGATCCCGCGTCGGAGCCGTATTACATGGGCAGCGTCAAATGGGCGCCCAAGGACGGAAGCGACTCGGTCCTTTTCGCGGTGATTCTCGGCTCCGGCCGATTCAATCAGGCGGAGCAGTTCCATAACCCGCAGATCTTCGACGTCGTTTACACGCACAAATTCAACGACAAGCTCAACTACACCTTCGAGGGCCTTTACGGCTTCACCACGAATGTCCCGTTCGCGGACGGCCCTGGGTCGGCGTTTTGGTTCGGCATTCTCAACTACGTCACGTATGCGTTCACCGATAAGCTCAGCGGTACGACTCGGCTGGAGTTCTTCGATGATTTCCAGGGCCAGCGCACCGGCTTCGAAGGGTTGTACACCGTCATCACGGCCGGTCTGGCCTGGAAGCCGTGCCGAGCGATCACGATGCGACCCGAGATTCGCTTCGACTACAACAGTGAATCGCGGCCGTTTTCGAATCGTCACGGACTGTTCACCGCGGGGACGGATTTGATCATTCGCTGGTAACGTCGGCTCGCTATCAATCTTTAGAAAAAAAAAACACGTGCCGGGAGGGCGAGGCTCCTGCCGAGCCGCGTTGGGCTACGATTCTTCGAGGCTGGCGGCTCGGCAGGAGCCTCGCCCTCCCGGCACGTCGCGCATTCCTTTCAAGAACATTAGTCGATCAGTCTTTACGTTGAACCGTCCGCGCCGGAGCGCCATCGATCGGCCCGCCAATCACGCGTTCCAGCGTGGCACGGCGGCGAAAGTAATCCGCCGTCGCTTCATAGTTGCGATCGCGCAGATTCACGAGATTGCGTTGCGCTTCGATCAAGCTCAAGAACGGCGTCTTGCCCGTCACGTACGCGGCTTGAGCTGCTTTCACGTTTTCGCGCGCGGCCGGCAGGATCGTCTTCTCATAGAGGGCCGTCACGCGCTCGCTTTCGAGTAGTTGCTCGTAAGCTTCCTGAACTTGAAATTGCACTTGATTGACTCGACTGGCGAACTCCGCGTGTCGTTGTGCAACCTTGGCGTGCGCTTCCGCGACGGCGCCGTTGCGCCGTGCCATACGAATCGGCAGATTCATGCGAATGCCGACCTGTGGCGCCAGATCGCGCGCCGGCCCGTTGCCCATGATTGTGTCGTACGCGGCCGCGAGTTCAACGTCCGGATAGTATTCGCGCAAAGTCAGCTTCAGCGCATTTTCTTCGACGGCGATGCGATCTTGCAGCGCTTTCAAATCGGGCCGTTGCGAAGCCGCGATCTCGCGCAGGTTCGTCACAGGCGGCAATCCGGAAGTCACGGTCAAATTCTGCGGCGGCGCCGCGATTCGCTCGTCCGGCGCCAGATTGCGCAGCGTGTTGATCCGCGCGATCGCGACCTTTCGCACTCGCTCCAGGGTCACGCCGCGTTCGCGTTGACGGCCGATCTCCAATTCTGCTTGAAGGACGTCTTGCTGCGGCGCCAGACCCGTCTTGAAACGCGACTCCGCGTTTTGCTTGAACTCGTTCAACAGCTTTTGACTTTCGTCATTGACGGCACTGGCACGCTCAACGAGATAGAATTCGTAAAAGGCCAACTTGGCGGACTCGATGAGCTGAACGCGCATGTCTTCGACATCGTTCTGCGCCGCGTCCGCCTCGGCGAGCGCGCCTTGTCCGCGCAGCTTCAATTTGCCGGGGAAGGGAATCTTCTGCGATACTTCGATGCGATAGCCGCTATCGACCGCGTTCGATCCGAAGGACGAGGGCGCAAACATGCCGCTCAACATCGGGTCATCCAGCGAGCGAACCTGCGGATACTTCGCGGCGGCCGCCTGCCACGCGGCGACCATCTGCGTGAGACTCGGATTGCGCGCCAACACTTCTGCCACCAGTGCGTCCACGGCAAGCTCGGCATCTTGACGAGCCGGTTCCTGGTCCGGCGGCACGCCGCGCACGGTGGTCGCGTCAACGGGCGCAAGCAGCATTGCCTGGTTGATGCGGTCATTGGTTGGCGGTCGAAGGATGGCGCCGAATCGCGTCGTCCCGCAACCGGCAATCGTCAGGATCAGGCATGTCGTGAACAGCCTAGTCATGGGACGCTCGATGAAAGATGACGGTACGCCATGCGACGAGCGGATCGGAGAATGCGCTTGATGTCATTATCGACTTGAAGGACTCGGAAACTTCAGCAAGATATGAATACCGTGTCAAGCGAGCATCAAGCGAGCCTCCCGCGTGAGCGGGGGGAGTGGGCGTATTCCTCCCCCCACTCACGCGGGAGGCTCGCTAACCTAGAAGGAGAACCGAAAATGCCGTTGCACATTCGACCGTACCAAACAATCGTCGCATCGATGGCCGTGTTTTTTTTGCTGTCCACGTTTGCCGGTGGCGCGGGTCCGGCAAAAACCGTCCGGCCCACAATCGCGATCCATTCGGGTGGCGCCGAGGATGACTTGAAGGTCTTACGCGAAACCTTGAAGAAGGTTCCTGATGTCAAATTCAAAGCCGAGGAGGTTCAATTCGCCGACTTCGGTCGCGACGGCGGCATGTTCACCAAATTCCTCCAGATCGAAATGGCCGATCACACCAAGACCGACATCGGCGCGATCGCGAAGGCCGTGGCCGCGGCGAGCACGTCGAAAAAGGATAAGCTCCCGCCCACGCTCTTTTTGGTCATTCGCTACAAACCCGGCAGCACCAAGAACGAGCCGTTTCGCGCCGCGCTCGCCAAGGTCAAGGGCGTGCAGGCCGACAAATCGTGGGCGGGCGATCAGAATCTCTGGGTGAGCGTGGACGGCTCCGGCCAGGCGAGCCTGGGGGAAATCACCAGGGCGCTGCACGGCGCCAACATCCCGATTCGAAACCCGATCACGGATAAGGGTGACGAACCGTGAAAGTCATTACCAGAACAACGCAGTTCGAATGAAGAACCCATCGGCTCCGCTTGGCCCAAAATTGGGGTCAACCGGGCGGCCAAGGACGATTATTGCCCAACCGCAAAGCCGACTCCAAGAAGGACAAATAACCAGCGTCGCCGATCGCTTCGCCGCATGATTCGGCGCCGCGGTCGGCCACACAAATTCATTGGAGCATTGCCATGCATCGATTGAGAGCCATCTTCGGCATTGCTGCGTGCCTGTTCGCCTTGGCCCTTGCAGCGACCGAGGGCGTCAGCGGCGACAAGAAGAAAGACGTCAAGGCCAAGGAGCCGACCGCCAAGCAACAAAAAATCGCCAAGGCCATCGGCACCGGCCACGCCTATGAGAAGCACGTCGTCGATGAGAAATTGTTTCCGGAGGTCAAGAGTGAGAAGGACTTCATTGAACTGATCGCCAAGGTCATCGCCAACCCGACGCATCATAAAGAACTTGAAAACGACCGCGAAGCGTATTACGACAAAAAATCCAACACGATCGTGATCTACAATCCTCGCGCCAAGGACAACGGCACCTGCTTTCGTCCCCGCGCCGGCCTGAAGTATTACGAGAATTTGAAATAAGGAACATCATGGCTGACACCAAAAAAACCACGCCGCCGCCTCTCGCCTTCACGCACGACGAGCTGGTGATCATCAATAACGCGCTCAACGAGGTCTGCAACGGGCAGTCTTTCGAAGATGACGAGTTTCAGACTCGCATCGGATACTCGCGCGACACGGCCCGCAAGCTGCTTGCAAAAGTGGGCAAGGCGGTGGAGAAATAACGGTGCACCCAGCTTCAAGTGGCGGAAATCGCCAGTCCTAACGGGAGGTCGATTATGGGGATCTTCTTGTGGATCGTGTTCGGCCTGATCGCAGGCGCCATCGCCCGGTTCTTGATGCCCGGAAAAGTGCCGGGCGGAATCGTCGTCACCATCGTCCTGGGAATCGTCGGCGCCGTCGTCGGCGGGTTTGTCGGCTCGTATCTCGGCTTCGGCGGCGTCACCGAATTCGACCTGCGCAGCCTGGCGATCGCCGTCGGCGGAGGCTTGCTCGTCTTGGTGGTCTTCGGGCTCGCGACCAAGGCGCGGGCCTAAGCGTTTAACCACAGATGAACGCGGATGAACACCGATGGGAGAGCGCCGGATCGCGATTGATGCGACTCAAAGTAGTCATCACGCTCCGCGTGATGGCGTTAGGCGTATTTGCAAACGGCTGATTCCGTCTGCGAATCCGTCGAGCATCATCACGCGGAGCGTGATGACTACATTGGTCTCAACCACTTTCAACAACGTCAGGAGCATTGAATGCCATTCAAATACAACCGCCTCGACAAGAACAACGTCGCCGTCTTGCTGGTTGACCACCAAACCGGCCTGACCAATTTGGTGCACGACTTCTCGCCCGACGATTTCAAGAACGGCGTGCTCGCCCTTGCCGACGCCGCGAAGTATTTCAAGCTGCCTACCATCCTCACGACCAGCTTCGAGGACGGCCCAAACGGCCCGCTCGTGCCGGAACTGAAAGCGATGTTCCCCGAAGCGCCGTACATCGCCCGGCCCGGGAACATCAACGCCTGGGATAATCCAGACTTTGTCAAAGCCGTCAAGGCGACCGGCAAAAAGCAACTGCTCATCGCCGGCATCGTGACCGAAGTGTGCGTCGCGTTTCCCGCATTATCCGCGATTGAAGAGGGCTACGAAGTCTTCGTCGTGTGCGACGCGTCCGGCACCTTCAATCAAACGACGCGCGACGCCGCGTGGGCGCGCATGTCCGCGGCCGGCGCGCAGCTCATGACCTGGTTCGGCGTCGCCTGCGAACTTCACCGCGACTGGCGCAACGATATCGAAGGCCTGGGCGCGTTGTTCTCCAACCATCTGCCCAGCTATCGCTGTCTGATTTACAGTCATTTGAGTAAGAACCTGAAACAAAATTAACCGGGAGGGCGAGGCTCCCGCCGAGCCGAAGCATCGGAATCGGCGTCCGCAATCAGCTTTTCTTGCGGGTTCGCGGCTCGGCAGGAGCCTCGCCCTCCCAATTCTGTTTCAGGCTCTAAGTCGAAATGATGTGCCGTTCCGCGAACAGGACAAGGAGCAATCATGATGACCGGAAAACGACTCGTCGCAGGCCTGGTGGTGGCAGTGATTGCCGCCGCGGCGTCGATCGTGGGTGTGATGCTCAAGAACGATTTTGATCGCGACGAAGTGTATAGCGATGGAATTCGGCGCCTGCGGGAACAGTACCCATTCGAGTCCCTGGACGCACGATTGCCGCAACCGCCGAAAATCAAATCGGTTTCATCTACTTCCCCGGCGGCGGCGGAGAACTTGCAACGATTCGAGAATTCCGTCACGAACGAATCCGCTGATTGGAGACGAGAAGAACGATTACAAAAGCTCCACGAGGGCAGCGTCGAGGAATTCGTGAAAAGAGAAGGCTTCGGCGCCGCCCGCATGTTCGGCGGTTATTCGGAATCGGTGTTCGCACTCGGCCATGCGAAGGAAGACGGAACGTGGGTCGGCCGAAACAAGACATCCGTTTCGCAGCCGAGCAGCGTTTTTTCGACGTCGCCCGAAGTGACGGACACGAATGCAGAAGCGCCAAAACTCCTTGACCTGCATTTTCGCAACGCGTTGCACTTCGTGAATCCCGTCGGCTTCGGATTCATGAAGGATCGTCGCAATGTCGCGGGATTTCAGGCGCATCAGTTCAACGAGCTGGTAGAAGCAAAACCGTGGAAAGTCCTGCGCATCGAACTCGTCGGCCTGCTGCTGGACGATCGGCCGCGTGTATACGTGACGGCCGACTTGCCGCGCATGCAGGAGATTCGCGGCGTGCCCACGCGCTCGCTGGACGCGTTCGAGTCCGCCGGACTCGAGAAGCTGTACGCCGGCGACACGTTGTTCATTGGTGATGCCTCCGACGGCGTCCGGATGCTGGGCGCAATCCACAGCGTTCCGCAATGCGTCAAGTGTCACGGCGGCGAGCGAGGCGACTTGCTCGGCGCTTTTTCCTATCGTTTGAAGCATGATCCTTGATCGGTGCGCTCGTTCGATCGTTTGTCAATGCTGCTCAAACGCATCACGCGGAGAGGATGTGATTTTTTGACGTGGGATACGATTCCGATCGTGTCTTTGTTTGACTTGCGAC
>DAIOGM010000009.1:18022-40479 GCA_036745215.1 Gemmataceae bacterium | reverse complement strand
GGACCGACCTCGGTTGCCAGGGGTCGAAGTATTGCTCGAAATGCCCCGACATCGCCGCGGTCATGGTGCAGTAATCGTGATTGCCCGGCACGGCCAAGCCAGGCAACGATTGCCCGACGCGCAACGCCTCCGCGGCCCGGCGAATCTCATCCTCGAACCCAAGCGCCGTCGCATCGCCCGAAAACACCAGATGATCGACGCCGCGTCCTGGTAATTCGTCCATCAATTTCGCGACGATTTCCTCGGCCTGCGCAAAAAGTTGGCCGCGGGCATATCGATGATTAAACCAGGACGACAGTCGTTTCGAGAACCAATCGCGCATGCGCCAGTCCAGTTGTCTGGACGTAATGTGAATGTCGCTGAAATGGGCCAGGCGGATCATGCAGGAGCCTCGGTTGCGCCGTTACTTCGGCTGCGGTTGTTGTAGCGACCCGATTTCCTCGCCGACAGTGCGTTCGTACCCGTGGACTACGATTCCAATCGTGGCCATCTCAGGCAAAAACAGCGTACGCCACGATTGGAATCGTAGTCCACGAAATCCGCAGGTTCACGATGCTTGGCGTGATTCCTACAATGCCAGTAATCGATCAACATCAATGTCGCAAAGGACGCTCCCGATGCCGAAGATCACGTTCGTCAACGAGAAAAAGGAAATCGAAGTACCCGACGGCTCGAATCTGCGTGAAGAGGCGCGCAAGGCCGGCGTGGAATTGCATCCGTGGATCTTCAAATATCCGGGTCTCAATTGCTTCGGCAACGGCCTGTGCGCCACCTGCCGCGTCCTTGTGAAAAAAGGCATGGAGAACCTGAGCAAGCAGGGCATGGTTGAAAAGTTGAGCTTGAACACCATTCACGCTTTCGAATCGATCGGCCACGAAGACGAGATGCGGCTTGCATGTCAATGCACCGTCAAGGGCGACTGCACCGTCGAGACCAAGCCGCCGATAAACATTTCGGGCGAAGTCTTCTGGCAGAAGCCCTATCCAAACAAATAACAACCACAGATGGACACGGATCGACACAGATAGGAAATGCGGGAATCACCTCTCTTGCAAGGCTCCGCAGGTCGCTTCAATAACCCATCCGTGTTTATCTGTGTCCATCTGTGGTTAAACCGAGTTGCCCTTTTGCGCGGGCGTGCTACCCTTTCAACGAGCACCTTCGCCCCCCGCCGGTTTTTTGTTGAGCCGCTTTTTTTCCCACCCCAATTGCACGGGATGCAAGAGAAACCGCCTCATTGACCCCTTTGTCCGCGCTTCGATGACGTTGACTGGCCTTGTTTTTTTTAACGTCCTTTTTTAAGGTTGGTGCCGTTCCTGGAAGCCGCCGCGTCATGATGACGCCGGGCCGGGCGAGCGTCCAGACCGGATATTGGTCGCTGGGAATCGCCTTCCCGCCTCCGCCGCTTCAGGTCCATCCATCTCGGCAAAGCAAGGATGCTTTCATGCTGCGACTCGGCACTTTTTCACTGTTCAGCCTGACCCTGATAACGTTCGCAGTCCTCAGTGCCAATCCGCCCGACGACGCCGACTCCCGTTTCAGCAAGGCGTTATCGGTGCAGGCCGCGATGGCCCGCGCTCGCGTTCTCCTGGGCGAAAATAATACTCAGAAAGCCGTCGAGATTCTCGAAGAGCAATTGCCCAAGGTGAACGGCAACGCGGAGTACCTGGTTTTGCTGCGCGACGCTTACCGCGCGTACATTCGCGAATTGCAGCGCGCGGGCCAGGCGGAGCAGGGGCGTCGGTATCTGGATCGTTTGTGCATTCTCGATCCGAGCGCCGCCAGCGATCCCGCGCTGAAGCAGACCGCCGACGCGCAGCCGCGTCAGTTCGAGCCGCCGCCGGTCAAGAAGGCGGCGATCTTGCCGTTTCCCAGCTTCAAGGGACTGATGAGTCCGTTTGCCAAGAAAGAGGAGGCGAAGGAGCCCGCCGCGCCGACGGCCATTCGCGCGTTGCCGGACGCGTCGATCAATGAGGATCCCTTTGATCCGAAGAATCGCCGCGAGACGCCGCTCGACAAAAACAAATCCTCCGTGGCGCGAGAGCTCTTGAATCGAGGCGCTGCCGAATTCAAGAACGAACGCTACACGGAGGCGCGTCTTTGCTTCGAGCAAGCCTATGGTGCGGAGCCGGGCAGTCTGGATGCGTGTCGCGAACAGTGGGCGTATTGCATCATCAAGGGCGTCAGCGACGTGCTGGAGAAGCCCGGGACCGCGGCCAACGTGCCCGAGTTGCAAAAGCAAATCGATGCGGCGATTCAAATGGCGCCGACCAAGATGATGGCGGTCGGCCAGCAGCTTTCGCAACAACTCGAAGAACGCGTGAAACGGCCGACGGTGACCGCCAGCGTCACGAAGGTGCGGCACTTTAGCCCGAACAAGGATGGCTGGCTCGTCGCCGACACCAAGCACTTCCGCATCTTCCATAAGCAGAATCAAGAATTCGCCGAGCGCGTCGCCCAGATCGCCGAGAACACCCGATCATCGATGTTTCGCAAATGGTTCGGCAATGAAGGCGATCCATGGGAGCCGATCTGTGAATTGGTGCTTCACCCCACTGCCGCCGCGTACACGCAGATGACGGACGTGCCGGGCAACTCGCCGGGGCACACGAGCGTCACGCCGGATCGTTCGGGCCGAATCGTATCGCGGCGCATGGACCTTCGACTCGATGCGGCGGGCGTGATCGATGCTGTATTGCCGCACGAGACGACGCACGTTGTCCTGGCAGGCATGTTTGGGCCGGTGCACGTGCCGCGCTGGTGCGACGAGGGCATCGCGGTGCTATCGGAGCCGGACGAGAAGATCGAACAGCATCGCCGCAATTTGGTGCGCCATTACAAGGATGGCCAGCTTTTTGGCTTGAAGGAATTGATGGAGCTGAAGGATTATCCCAAGGCGAGCCGGATCGGGGCGTTCTATTCGCAGAGCGTCGTGCTGACGGAGTTTCTCGCCAAGCAAAAAGATCCGCGCGTGCTGACGGCTTTTATTCGAGATGGCGTGCGGACGGGTTACGACGCGGCGTTACAAAAGCACTACAACTTGGCGTTCCCGCAGCTCGAGCAGCTTTGGCAGGAGCGCGTCATCACGGATGGCGGGCGATTCACGGCGCAGAAGTGAAGCATTCTTGCCCGTTTGCGTTTAGCGCTCGCATGGCGCCGCGCGAGCGCTAAACGATAAACAGATCAACCAATCAACTAAACATCTGAAACCGATCCGTCGCCTCAAACGCATTCGGATAATGAACAATCGTCGGCTCCTTCTCCGCCGCCGGCCAACGAATCACCAGCACATCGAATCGCGCGGAATATTCCAGTAAACCACGGCCCTTCAAATAGAAGAGCGCCAAGCGCGTCAAACGCTCCTGCTTACGCGCATCCACCGACAGCGCCGTCGTCACCAAGTCGCCGACATCCGTGGAGCGCACCTCGACGAAGACAATGGACCTGCCTTCCAGGGCAATGATGTCGATTTCGCCGAGTTCGCAGGTGAAATTGTGTTCGAGAATGCGAAGGCCGAGCTTCCGTAGAAATGACGCGGCCGCTCGTTCGGAGCGCGAACCGAACCAGCGGCGCCAAATCGGATTGCGTGTGAAGGAGAACACGGTCCGGCTCGAAAAAAAAACCGCGGGGCTGGCCCGCGGCGTTGACGCTACTTCTTTTCCTCGGTCGCGGGTGCGGCCGGCGCGCCGTCCGGCGTTCCCGGCACGACGACCTTTCGCTTGCGTTCGCGCAAACGCGTCGCTTCCTTGCCGAGACGATCGCGCAGATAATACAGCTTGGCCCGGCGAACCTTGCCCGAGCGCTTCACGTCGATCTTCGCGATCTTCGGCGAATTGAGCGGAAACGTGCGCTCGACGCCTTCGCCCTGCACGACGCGGCGAACCGTGAACATTTCACGCATGCCTTCGCCCTTGCGCGAGATCACCAGGCCGGAAAACACCTGCGTGCGTTCCTTTTCGCCTTCGAGAATCTTCTGATGGACATCGACGTGGTCGCCGATCTCGAATAGCGACACGTCTTTTTTGAGGCCGGACTCCTCGACCATCGCAATCAATTTGTTTTTCATGGCGTAGCTCCGACAGTTTCTCCCCTCGCCCTCCGGGAGAGGGGTCGGGGGTGAGGGTATATTCTATCCCAGGGGTTCGCTGCGCTCACCCCTCGGCTTTCTTGCTTCTTTTTTCGGATTGCTCCTGGCGCCATTTTGCGACTGCGCCGTGATCGCCGCTCAACAGCACTTCCGGCACCTCCATGCCGCGGAAGACGCGGGGCCGAGTGTATTGCGGATACTCGATCCGGCCCGGCTCGGAGTGCGATTCCTCCGTCACGCTTTCCTCATCTCCCAGAACGCCCGGCACATAACGGATCACCGTGTCGATCACGACCATCGCCGGCACTTCGCCGCCGTTGCAGATGAAGTCGCCGATCGAAATCTCGCGCGGCTTCAGGCCGATGCGAATGCGTTCATCGAAACCTTCATAACGGCCGCACAAGAGCAGGATGCGTTTGTGCGTCGAAAGTTCGCGAACGACTTCCTGCGTTAGCCGTTCGCCCGACGGCGTCAACATCACGATCAAGCCGGGCTCGGCTGTCTCTTTTTGTACGTTCTCAACAGCGTCAAACACCGGCTCGGGGCTGATCACCATGCCGGGGCCTCCGCCGAAGGGGCGATCGTCCACGCTTTTGTGCTTGCCCTTGGCCCAGTCGCGAATGTTCCACAGGCGAATTTCCACGAGCCCGCGCTCGATGGCAAGATTCAAGAGGCTCTGCGTGAAATAGCCCTGGAACAAATCGGGAAACAGGGTGAGCACGTCGAAGCGCATAACCGTTGTCCGCTTGCGGCTTCGCGCTCGCATGGCGCCACGCGATCGCTTAACGCAAGCCTAATTCGGCGCCGGTTCCGTTGCGGGCGGCGCCTTGGCCGCTTCCTCGGCTTTCTTGAGGTGCTTGTTGAGGAGCGCTTGCACCCGTTCCGACGGCAACGCGCCGACGCTCATCCAGTACTTGATCCGGTCCGCCTTGAGCGTGACGCGGTTTTCCGTGACGCTGACCTTCGGATCGTACGTGCCGAGATCTTCCAGCGCCCGCCCGTCGCGCGGTTGGCGCGAATCGATGGCGACAATGCGAAAATAGGGACGATGCTTGCGTCCCATCTTTTTCATGCGTATGCGAACAGCCACAACGGCACCTTTCCCTCTGAAAAAAGGCGGTTTATCGGTAGCCGATTATTGTATGAACGAAAACAAGAGCGGATAGGCCGTCTTTCTCCCCTCTCCCCCGGTACTCCGGGGCAGAGGGGCTGGGGGTGAGGGGGACGGCGTCCTTTGCAAAAGGATAATCCAAATGCAAGGGACCCCCCCCCCCCCCCCCCCCCCCCCGGCCCCTCTCCCCCGGAGTACCGGGGGAGAGGGGTGAACAATTACTTTTTCTGCTCCGCCGCGGCCCGCCGATTCATTTCTTCCGGCGACACTTCTTCGATGTGCTGCATCAGCGCCCACTGGTGCCCGAATGGATCGACCACCATGCCGACGCGATCGCCGTAGAACTTGTTTTCGAGCGGCCGCAACACCGTGGCGCCGGCGTCGATCGCCCGCTTGAACGATGCATCGACATCGGGAACGTATAGAACGAAACAGAACGTCGTCGCGCCCAACGATTGCGGCGACTTGCTGGTCGCTTCGGGGCATTCGTCGGCGAGCATCAAGACCGACGGGCCGAATTGCAGCTCCGCGTGTCCGACCTTGCCGTCGGGGCCCGGCATGCGAAATCGCTCCGCGGCGCCAAACGCCGTCTTGTAGAACTCGATGGCGCGGCTCGCATCGCGAACGATGATGTACGCCATCAAATGTGCGTAACCCTCGGGTATCGGATTCACAGATTGGCTCATGGCAAGGCTCCAGAGTGGGACATTGCCTCTATTTTCTCCCGGTCTCCGCTTCTTTCAAGAGCCGATTGGCGTGCCGCGCCCATTTCCAGTTTTTGAGTCGTTTGCCGAAGGGTAAATAGGAATGCTCTTCCAGCGCCAAATCGAGAACGTGAATTGCCTCCGATTGCAGATTGTTCTCCATGAGTTGCTCGGCGAGCAAGCATTTGTTCTCGAGCGTCGGCACCATTTTCTCAAACTCGCGACACGCCTTGAGCGCGTCGGCCGGCTTGCCGCAGGCCATGTGCGCGTCGATCAGCGTGCGCCAGGCGCGGTAGTACGACCAGCGCGGGTCGCGCTTCATCAAGCGATCGAGCATCGCGACCGCGGCCTCGGGTTGATTGACGGCGAGATGGCAAAGGGCGAGATCGTGCATGGCGTGGCAGTGAATGTGGTCGGTCACGAGCACCGCTTCAAGGAGCGGAATCGCCTCCGCGTGTTGCCCCTTCGCCATCATCGCCTCGGCCAGCGCGATGCGATTGTTTACGGTCGGCATTCGCTCGGCGCGGTACTTCAACTCGGCCAGCGACAACTTTTTCTCCCAGACCGGTCCAGACGATCGGCCGCCGGGCAGTCGTAGCCCGGGCAGGAGTACGATGAAGAAGTAGGCCAACGCGCCAAATGGCTGCAAGAAGAAGATGATGAAGTACCAGAAAATCTCAGTGCCGTTGCGGTAGGCGTGAATCAGCATCCCAATCGTGAGCGCGAGGAGCGGGAGCTGCGCGTACATCATCCATGGCCCGAATAATTCCCACAGAATTTCCATGCGCGCGTCACTCCGTCACGATCACCTTCGGCCGGCGCAATATGAATTCGGGCTGCTGGCTCGCGTAACCCTTTTCGACGGTCTCCGCGATCATCAAGGCGGGCAGCCCATCGACGCGCCTGGCGCCGACGCGCTCGTGCATGGCGGGGTTATACGGCGTGCCGACGGGAGCTTCGTAAAGGTGGATGCCGAACTTGCGGATATCGTCCCAGATCTTGCGATTCTGAACTTCAAGGGATTTGAGCCAGGCTTCGAGCGCCTCGCCTTTCTCGCCGGTCGGCAGGTGCTTGGGCTTGGACTCGAGGATGTGATTCATCTCGATGCCCAGGTCAAGCAAGACGTTGAGCAGCATCAGGCTGAATTTCTTTTCGCCGAGGATGTCCTGGCGCAGTTGCTGATACGCCTTCTGCGTGTCGCCGGCGAAGGAGTTGAAGCTGGTTTGCAAGCCGTCGCGGGCGCGGTTGAGCGTCTGCTCGAACAGCTTGTGTTCGCGCTGGTTTTTTTCACGCAAGGCGATGAACGCCTCGAACAGGCGATAAACCGACGACATGCCCATGGTCGGCAATTCGGGGTCCGACGCGGCGGTGACGGATATTTTGAAGTCGTCGTTCATTTAATGTCCCCTCTCCCCTTGTGCCCAAGCTCTGCTTGGACACGCATCTTGGGAAGCTCTGCTTCCCGGACCTCTTTCAATCGCGCGTGCCCAAGCGGAGCTTGGGCACGAGACAATCGGTGTTATTGAACCACATCGCCCCCGTCAAAATCAAGCGTCTAGTTGCACTTGCCACGGGTCAAGCGGCTCCTTCACAAAGTTCTCCAGCATAACCCGCACAGCCGGCACATCGCGTGGTATCTCCGGCAATTGCACCAGAGCGCGAATCTCATCCACCGGCGGGGGGGCCGTCGGCGGGGCGTAGTCGGCGAGCCATTTCTCCGTGTCGATCGGCTTGCAGCGAATCTCCGCTTGCTGCTTGCCTTGATAGCGATCGCGCAGCTTCTTGAGCGTGCCGTCGGTGGTGTCCACGTTGAGCGACACCGCGTCGCAGCGGATGCGCGACTCCTTGCTCGTGAGCATCTCGCGGGCCCAGTTGATGTCTTCCAGCGACGTCTTGATCTGGCCGCGCCGCGCCTGCTTGAGCTTCTCCGCCCACGCGGCTTCGATCGTCTCGCGATTGGCGTCTTTATCGACGCCGAGGATCAGGAACGGCCCAATCTGCGTTCTCGGCAAAGGCGCTAATTGCAGCACAATGGGAGCGGCCATGTCTTCTCCTTCAGCGAGCCACGGGGTTTATCCCCGTGGAACGGATTTCCATTCCGCGGGGATAAACCCCGCGGCTCGCCATGCTATTCGCCCAGCGAATGACACTGATCAATCTTCCGATCGCAATGGCTGATCAACCGATGCAGCTCGCGGCGAACCTCGTCGCTTGTCACATGCGCCAGGCATTTCTGGGCGACGCGGCGCAGGAACAGATACTTGTCTTCCATATCGCGCATGATGTCGCGCACCGTGGGCCAGTTGATCTGGTAGCTCGGCAAGCGGCGCATCTGATCGACGACCTTGTTCACCTGGCCCGCGTACTGATCGGCGATGCGCTCCAGTTGCGGCAACACGTTGTGCACGATCGCGGCGCCGCGCTCCTCGACGCGGGCGTCGTTCGGGAACCGCTGGGCGATGCGGCGCAGGTCGCTCAGCATCGAATCGATCTCGTCCAGCTTGCGGACGTCGCGCACTTCCAGTTCGAACAGCTCGGCTTGCGGATCGTTGGGCCGCACCTCGCGCAGGCGGCGCAGGATTCGCCGGGCTTCGTCGGTGCGCTTGAGCTGCGTGTACATGTGAAACAGGCGTTCGAGCGTTTCGTAATCAGTCGGACGAATGCGATGAGCGCGTTGCAGGAAATGAGCGGCCGAGCCCCATTTTTCCTTGCGCGAGAAATGATCCGCGAGCCGGCTGGCCCCTTCGAAGGCGAGGTGCGACAGATAATCGGGAGGCAGCGAGCGCGGCACGTAATGTTCCAGGTAATCGAAATAGCGGTTCCAGTGCTGCTCGGCGACGTCCCAGCGGGCCAGCGATTCGTTGCCGATGGCGAGGTTTTGCTCCAGCCAGGCGCCAAGGTATATCCCTTGTGGATTGATGTAGCGATCGGTCTTGTTGGCCGGGCCGGCCGCGGAGAAGTCGCGCTGAAACGCGTCGGCCGCGGCGCGGAAGTGAAGCAGGCTGCGCTCGAAATCCTGCGCCATCGCCGCCGACACTCCGAGCATGTTGAGGATCGAAATCAAGAAAAACGGATCGACCTTGATCTGGCTCGATTCCAGCCGGCGTTTCAAGGGAGACAAGAGCAGGTCGGCGTCGCTCCACTGACAGCGTTCGATCAGCATCTTCGCCTGCACGAGGGCGGCGCCGATGTAAGCACGAAACGCCGCCTCGCTGCCCGGCCGCGCGGAGACGAGCTTGGCGAGCAGACGATACACGACGTCGAACTGATTCAGGCCGACGATCATGTCGAGGAGCCGTTGTTCCTCTTCGGGAGAGATCGTGCCCAACTGATAGGTTTGTTCCGCGCTCGATTCACTTTGGCCGCGGCCGAGCAAGCTGCGCAACAAACTCAGGAATCGATTCTCCGCCGGCGACGGCGCAAGCGGCAAGAGCTTGTCGAGCATCTCCACTGCGCCTTCGAGCTGACCCTGACACAATCGAGTGAGCATCAGGTTGTACGCGGCGGGGTACGACGATGGATCTTTCTGCCAGGCTTTCTCGAACTCGGTCGCCGCGCTGGGCCATTCTTTTTCGTTGAAGGCGAGGACACCGCGTTGCAAGAGAACGTTGGCGTCGGGATCTCCTATCTTGGCGAGCATTTGCCGTGCTTCGCCCGAGCGGCCCTGATGCTTGTACGCCATGGCCAACAGATACAGCGCGTTGGCGTCCTGGTTGCCGGCCTTGACCGCTTGTTCGAGAAAGCGGATGGCTTCCGGCCAATCAGGCTCGGCGACAGGCGCGACCGAGATCACGTCTTGCACATCAGGCATATGGAAAGTTATCCCGTCGTATCCGCAGTTTCCGTTGACGCCAGCGACGTCATGCGCGGCATTTCGTCCGGCGACGCAACCGGCACCGGCGCCGTTTCGTCGGCATAAATCGCCTGCTGGCCGGCCTTGAATAGCGCCAACAATAGTAACGGCCCCAAACGGCGATCGCGATAGCCAAGTTTGCCGGCCTGGCGCAGCTTTTCGCCGGCGTGCTCATACTCGCCGCGCTGGAGCGATTCGAGCGCGCTGATGAACGTCGTCTGCGCCAGCGGATCGGCGAGCTTCCACGCCTGGCGTTTTTGAGCGTCGAGTGCTTGCCACGCATTGATGGCGTCGTCGTGGCGTTTTTCCTGGAACAGCACTTCGCCAAGCAATGCCTGGGCGTAGCTGAGCGTCGGGCTTTTCGAATCGAACGTGATCGGCTTGAGCAAGTCGATTGCGGGCCGCGACTGACCGAGACGGATCTGCGCCAGTGCGCCGAGGTAACCGGTCTCGATGGCGAGTATGCGCTGGGCCGCGCTGCCGTTTTTGCCGAATTGCCCGGCGACACGCTCGCAAGTCGCCACGACGGCTTCGAACTGTCCGCCCAGAAGATGGCACAGCGCGGCGAAAAAGTGATAGCGAAGGTCGGCGACGTCCGAGATTCGCATCTGCTGTGCCTGCTCTGCGAGCGCCGCGGTGTCGCCGCTCAGCCAGCGCACGGCGGCGAGGCACCAGAGCGCATGCGGATGACTAGCGTCATGCGCCAGGCAGTCGCGCAGGAAATCCTGCACCGTGGCGAGCGCGTCTGGATTGGCTTGCTGCTCGGGCTGCGGCATGAGATAACTTTCCAAAGCGACTCTAGCCCCGATAAACGCAATGTTCGCTCGTCGCCGGCCTTGCGAACGAGACAACGCGTGCCGCAGCTTTTCGAAACAACCCGCGTCGTTGTCCTGCTGATGCAAAAGCAACGCCTGGCGCACGAGCGGCAACGGCTCGCTGATCTGCGCATGATGCCATTGTTCGAGCAGCGCGTACGCGGGTTCGAGCCGACCGGCGCGATAATGCAGCATCGCCGCGCGATCCATGGCTGCCGTATTCTGCGGCGACAGCTTGACGAGAATCTCGATCGTCTTGAGCGCCTCCTCACGTTTGCCGGCGTCCTCTTGCTGTTGCGCTTTCGCCAACAGCACGGCCTCGCCTCGCGCCGGATAGTCGGGGCCAAGCACCGACGGGAAATGGCCGGGCGCCTTTTCGGCGGCGCGACGCAGATACATCAACTCAACGTCGGCGAATTCCCATCCTTGTTCGCTGAAATAAGTCTGCGCATGTTCGCGATGCGTGAATGCCAGCGCATAGAGGGCCAACGATTGCGCGACGTCCACATTCTGTTGTTGATCGGCCCGGCAAAAGAGCCAGGCGTACTCCGGCTGCATCAGCGCCGGTTCGGTCGATACCAGATAATGGTACGCTTCGGCCGACATCGGATCGCACGCCTTGACGCTGATGAGATGCTCGCACAGATACAGTTGATCGTCGGACGTGACGGCGATCGAATTGGCCCGCGCCTCCGCGAAGATGCGATTGACGAGGCCGACCCATTCGGCGTCGCCCGGCGCGTTGAACGCTATCACCAGTCGAACGGCCCACGCGATATTCTCCAGCTTGTCCTCGGCCCGCGACGGCTTGCCGCACGCGCCGCACAGCGCCAAATAGCCGGTCGTCAGGCGATCCTTTTCTTCTTCCATTTCATGAGCGGTGCGAAGATGGACGAACGCGTCGTCATATCGGCCCAGCTTGGCGAGCGACAGGCCGAGGCCGCGCAGGATTGGCAACGACGGGGCGCCTTCCTTGAGCACCTTGTCAAACAGGACGGCTGCTTCCTGAAAGTTGTTGAGCTTGAACTGCCCTTGTGCCAAGGCGAGGTTGCCCTGACGAATCAGGTACTTCATGTCCTCGCCGAAGAGCGGGCAGATGAACGAGAATTCTTCGGCGAGCTTGCGCACGTACGAACGATTGTCCGGCATGCCCTCGACCCAGGCGCGGTCGGGATTGGCCTGCCATTGCCCCAGGCCTTTGGCGCCGAGGGCGCGCTGCAAGGCGCGGACGGCCATGTTGGTGTCGCCGCCCGCCGTCACGATCGCGGCGCCGAGCTGCAGCGTGATGAACGGGCAATTGCTGTCCATGCGATTGGCTTCAGTGAGGAAGCGCAACGATTCCTTGGCCATGCCGGTTCGCAGCAGAATTGCCCCAAGATAGAGCGATGGATCGATGAACGTGGACGGCGGCGCCGGCGCGGCGCCGGGCGCGCCGGGTTCGGTGAAGCCGGTGTCGAGCGTGATGCCGCCGACCTGACCGGTGCGCGATACTTGAAAATGATTGAGCGCCGCGTCCAAAGCGCCGAGTCGAACTTCGCACATCGCTTGCCAGAACGACGCCTCGCGGCAAGGGGACTGCACCTGAAGCGTGCGGATGATCAATTCGAGCGTCGCGTCCGTATCGCCCGTTTTCGAGAACAGCCGGCGAATCTCGCGCAGCATCGCGCCCTGCACGTTGATGCGCACTTCGTGTTCTTGCTCGTCGAGAATCTGCGCGGAACGTTGGCCGAACTTGAGCGCCTCCTCGAACTTCTTTTCCTTGACGGCGGCGGCGGACGCGGCTTGCAGGCAATTTGCTTCGAACTCGTCGAACGTCTTATTCCACGAGGAGGACGGCACGCCGATGCTGCGGACGTATTTCAACTGTTCGAGCGCGGCTTTCCAATCGCCGCCGGCGAGCGTTTTGCGTGCGGAGCGCATGCCGCGGCGACGGCGCGGACCGCCGCCCCAGAGCTGCCAGATCACGACCAGAACCAGCAAGACGAAAAACGCGATCGTGCCATAGAAGATCGCGAATCCGACCGGATGGTCCCGGTGCAGCTTCAGGATGATTTCAAAAAGGGTCAGATCTTGCTGGGGCATCAATGGTAATCCAAAAACCGCTTGCGGTTTCGCGTTCGCGCGGCGCCACACGAACGCGAAGCCGCAAGCGGCCTAATTGGCGGCGTCCAAAAACCCGCGTCCCTTCATCCAGGCGACGCACCGATCAGGCCAGCTCGCATACGGCAAATCACGGTCGCCGGCGTTCAGCGCCAGGCCCAGGCCGTGGCGGCCCTTTTCGTAAATGTGCATCTCGGCCGGGACCTTGTGCTTGGTCAACGCGAGATAAAACAGCACGCTGTTTTCCGGCGGCACGCCCGTGTCCGCAGTCGTGTGCACCAGAAAAGTCGGCGGCGTGTCCTTGGTCACCTGCGTGTGGTTGCAGAGCGAATCGACGAGCTTGGCATCCGGATTTTTGCCGAGCAGATTGTTGCGCGAGCCGACGTGCGCCGCCGGGCCGGTCAACGTGATCACGGGATACATGAGCACGAGAAAATCGGGCCGCGTGCTAATGCTATCGATGGTAATATTGCCGCCCGGGGCGCCGAGAACGAAATGCGTCCCGACCGTGGACGCGAGGTGGCCGCCCGCGGAAAAGCCGAGCACGCCGACGCGCTTGGGATCGACCTTCAGCTCATCCGCCTTGAATCGGACGTAGCGGACCGCTCGCTGCGCATCGTTCAGCGGCGTCGGATGATTGTACTTCGGGCCGAGGCGATACTTGACGACGACCGCGGTGATGCCGTGCGAGTTGAGCCAATCGGCGATTTGCACGCCTTCGTGATCGAGCGCCAACACACCGTACCCGCCGCCGGGGCAGACGACGACGGCGGCGCCGTTCGGCTTCTTCGCGGGATAAACCCACACGCCGGGGATGTCGGCCGGTTCCTTGCCCTTGGCGTCCGGCGCGTCGCCTTGCCAGAGCGGCGTGAAGGGGACGCGCATATCGACGCCGGGCTTTTTGCCCTGTTCGCCGGGCGATGACGGCACAAAGATCAAGCTCGACACGCACAGGATGGCGATCATTCGCTTCATATTGTTTCTCAAAAGGTTGCGGCAATGCCTTAGAGAATTGTAATGGGTGATGGCGTGGAAAGCCAAGAATAGACCGTGAAAACAAACGCGCGAGCGCCGGCCGCGTCAATTATGAAAAAAAACGTGCGATCCATGAAAAAATACGGCACAATCGGCGATAGATTTCCACCCTTCGACAAGAAGTACTGGCTGAGGAGCCCGGATGGCCGACATCCCGTCGACGCGCGCGAGCCTGCTGGTGCGCTTGCGTGATCGGCTCGACGAATCGGCATGGCGCGAGTTCGTTCGCCTGTACGCTCCGGTGGTGTACCGCTTCGCCCGGCGGCGCGGCTTGCAAGACGCCGACGCCGCCGATCTGACGCAAGAAGTGTTGCGCAGCGTGTCGGCGTCGGTCGACGACGATTACCGTCAACGGGAAGACACTGGTAAACCAGGTGCTGGACATTCATCCGACCGGCCGGCTCGGCTGGGACCACACGGACGTTGGCGAGATCAACATCCGCGCAATTCGCTATCTCGACCTCAGCAAGTGAAACTTTTCACGCCCGCGACGGGAATGATCTGTTACATCTTTGGAGTGCGGAGCTTTAACGCCGCTTTCTTTCTTTTCTTTCTTTTTTCGTTTCGCCTGTCCGCAAAAAGTAAGAAAAGAAAGAAAGCGGCGTTAAAGCGCCGCACTCCAAAGTATCGAATCCAAACAAAAGGGGTTTCCCATGCGACGATTCGTGTTCGGTTGGATAGCGCTCTTCGTTGCCGTGCCCTGCGCCTCGGCGCAAACGATGCTCGAGCTGGTGCCGCAAGACGCCGTCGCCGGCATCGCGATTCGCAATCTCGACGAGCTGATCAAACGCGGCGACAAATTCCTGACCGAGACGGCGATCGACGTCCCGCTTCGACCGTCGCAGCTTTTCGATCTCGGCGCTGTATTCGTCGGCGCCAACCGCGGCCTCGATCGCAAACGCCCTGCCGCCGTCGTGCTGCTGAGTCCCGAAAAAGGCCAAAACGACAAAGGGCTCGATTGGCTCGAACAAAACCTCGTGCCCATCCTGCCCTTCACCGACGCCGACCTCATGGCCAGCAACTACGGACTCGACAAGGGCAAGTTTCTGGAAATGAACGTGTTCCGAGCCAATCGCCAAGACTTCATCAAATACATCGCTCGCACCAAGGACCACATCCGCCTGTGCGGCTCTGAAAAGACACTCCGGCGAATGGAGAAAGGCAAGTTCGTCAGCGACCTGCTCTCACCGGAGCAACGCAAGCTTTTTGACGATGACGATTTTCTGTTCCAGCTCGGCCAATACCTTTTTGTAATGGAAAACGGCAGCATCCCCGACGCGATCGCTGCCCAGGCGAAGGCCGGCGACGACCCGGAAGAGAAGCTCTTCGGCGAACTGCTGGCGAAGGGCCTGAGGGACGTCGAAACCGCGCTCATCGGCGCCCGGATCAAGGACGGCATCGACGGTCACTTCCTTGCCACGGTGCCGAAGGGCTCGAACGCCGCCAAGATGCTCGCGTTTCTGCGCAACGAGAAGAAAAAGAGCAGCCTGCACGCCCTGCCCGAAGGCAACGTGCTCTTCGCGCAAGCGTCCGCCGGCGACAGCGCCCATCAAAAACTGCTCGCGAAGGCTGTGTTCCGCTTTCTTTTGGAAGACGTGTTGATCCGCGTCAACAAGGTTGCTCATGTCGATCGCCTGCAATACCTCGGCGTCTTTCACGAGGTGTGGAGCCGGCTCGATGGCCATCGCATCGCCGTCTATCAGAACGTCAACGAGACGAAGGAGGGCCTGTTCAGCGCCGTCGCGATCCTCGACGTCAACGATCCCGCCGGCTTTTTGCGCGACATGAAAACGCTCGCCAAAATGGCGACGGCGGAGTCGCTCGACTTCTCCAAGAAGGATGTGCAGGAAGAAATCGACATTCCGCGCCTCGTCAAACAGCTCGGCAGCTCGGTGTTCGCCGTGCGCCAGTCGGCCAACACGAAGCTTCTTCTGATCGGCGAGCCTGCCCTGCCCCATTTGCAAAAGGCAATTGATTCGAAAGAACTCGACCTGGAAAACCTGCGCCGCTGCGACAACTTGCGTCAGCAAATCAGCGACGTCGCCGCCCAGAGACGCAAGGAGCTGCTGCGCGAATCGAAAACGCCGCTCTTCTTTCGGCCGAAGTTGACGTTTGTCTCCAACGTCGAGAAACGCGTGGGGCAATCGATCGACGTGATCCAGGTCAACGTGCCCGGCCTCGAAAAAGACAAGCAGGCCGTCGAATTCAAGCAGCTACTGGGGCCGGATTGGGACAAGCTTCGCCTCGCGGTCGTCGGCAAGCAAATCGTTGTCTTGCTCGGCTCCGACGTGGCGTTGTTTGATGCCACGCTCAATAACATTCAAAAAAATGAACCTGGCCTGGCAAATACGAAACGCCTGTCCGAGTTTTATGGCCGAGCCTCGAAGGAGCGCTTGTTCGAGTTCCACGTCAGCGTCGAGGGCATCCTGCGGCTGACGACGCCGATGGCACAGCTTGACACAAAGCTGCAGTTGACGTCCGCGGCGCTGTCAGTGGGCCCGACCTCGCTTCAGCTTGATGCGCGCGTGCCGACCAGCGAGGTGCGCACGTTGGCGAAGAAGGTGCAGGATGAATTGCGTTAAGCCATGGCTTTGCACAAAAACTCCACAAGCCCCGGGGTGAGGTACTCCGAACCCCGGGGTTCGGAGTACCTCACCCCGGGGCTTTCATCTGTCTTTGCGCAAAACCTTATGCCATCGCAAAATCTCCAATGTTGCGAATTACCCGCACCCAGGCTCGAACATTATCGCACCGTCAGTGCTATTATGGACGCCGCGACAGATGTTTCGGCGGATTCGTTGACACTCGACGCGGTCGCCGCAGGTATAATTTCTTAAGCGGGCTCGTGGCCGGGCACTTGTTTTTTCTTCATATCCAACTCGCCGGCCGCGTTGACCTCCCGCCTTCATATCCAGGGGGTTCTTATGTCTTCGTCAACCGAGGGGCGTCCTCCGTCCGTATCCGTCTGGCCCGGGGAAGCGCGATCGTTGTTGCGCTGGGCTTCCACGAACAATCCGTTTTACGTCATCAGTGCGGGGCTTTTTCTGGTTGGCTTGTGGCTCTCGTTCGGCGTGCCGCAAAATGCCGAGGACAACTGGTTGTTGATGGGCGGTCTGACCGCGTACACGATTCTGTTGGCAGTCACGGCGGTGTTGTTGATTCGCTTCGCCAAGGTCTGGGACGACGCGCGGACCGTGCTGTTGCTGATGGTCATGATGTTCCTGGCAACCTCGCCCACGCTCGATTATTTGACAGTGTTTGACGCAAGGTTTGGCGGTCGTTCCTTTCCCTTGCACGCGATCCTCAGCACGACGCTGGCGCTGGGCGTCACGCTTGTCGTCAGCGAAACGGTTCTGCGCATCGTGCGTCTGCGGCTGCCGATACTGTATCGCTTGCCATATTACTTGATTGTTTCGGTGTTCCTGCTTTATCCCTTGGCGTTGACGCCGTACTTGCATGTGGACAATCCGCGCAACGAAGGCATCATGTGGGGCCTGTTCGGTTTCCCGTCGGCGGCGGGGCTGGCATTCTTGACGCTGCTGCCGGCGATCCGGCGCGGGGCCGAGTATCTGAAAGACAACGGCAGCCCTTGGCCGTGGCCGCTCTATCCGTGGACGCTCTTCGGCATGCTCGCGCTCATGGTGCCGGGGCGATCCATTTTGCTTTGCTATTCGATGCATCTGATCGACGTGGCCGACCTGTACGACATGACGTTCGGCCCGTATTTCCTCGTGCCGTTCGGCATGGTGCTGTGCGTGTTGCTTCTGGAGGCCGGTTTGACCACGAGGCGAGCCGGCCTGATCGGGACCGCGATGGCGTTGCCGATTGTGCTCGTCGGCATGGCAATGGTCGGACATCGCGGCGAATTGATCTACAAGATCTTTCTGGACAAGTTCGTTGAACGCATGGGCGCCGATCCGATTTACTGCACGATCGTCGCCTGTGCCGTTTTTTACCTATATGCCGCCGTGCGCCGCGTCTCGTGGGCCGTCGAGGCGATGACACTAACATTGGCGGTGCTGGCGTTCGCTCATCCGCGTTTCCAAGATTTCGGCATGGTCGCCGACCCACAGCCGGCGCCGATGATCGTGGCTTCGATCTTGCTTCTGGGCCTGGGCGTGTTGCGGCGCGGTTCGTGGCGCTGCCTCAGTGGCGCGTGTGCATTGTCGCTTGGCATTGCGCTCGTCATCCCGGCGGACAGCGAGATTTTCGCCTATCGCTGGCCCATCGCGTTTCACATGGCGCTCCTGTCGGTGTTCATCGTCGGCGCCCTGTTCGACGATGACCTGGCCCGCTCGCTTCGTGTGGTCGGACCGCTCCTGGCGCTGGGCATTTGCCTGGCGGTGATGGTGCTGCCGGCGCGCGCGTTTGGAACGCTGCCGACCTGGGCGCTGCAGTTCTATCCACTGACCATGTCGCTCTTGCTCGCCGGCTATGGTTGCTGGCTCTGGCATTGGCCGACCTTGCTGATCGCGGCGATCATCCTGTTGTCGTGGACCGGCGCAGCCGGCTGGCAAGTTTACCGCATGATTCGCACCTGGGTTGTCGGCATGGATTACCTCGTCCTGAGTCTTCTCGTGTTCGGGCTGGCGATCCTGGTGAGCCTTGGCAAATCACACTGGTTTGCCCGACGCGAAGAGCCAAAACCCGAAGAACGGCCGGAAGGAGCGACGAACGAATCGTGAGTTCCGCTCCAAACCAGCGGCAGCAGCATCCGTAGCGACAAGCTGCCAGCCTGTCTGCGTTCGCTTCAGCAGGCAAGCTGGCAGCTTGCGGCTACGGGCGCCGCGCGGGCTTGCGCAGATTGCCGGGATCGCCGCATCGGCACGAGCATTTGAAGTCAAGTGCGTTTTTCTTGGTTCAAGCGAATCGCCGCAACCGATACTACCGATACATTCGGAATAACTTTCCGCGGAGGTAGCAGGGATGCGCTGGTGGATCGGTGCGGCGTTGATTGCATTGACGGGATGTCGCGCGTTCTACGTGGACGTGGACAGCCGCGTTGCGCATCGTGCCGATCAACCGGTGGATATCGCGCCCGAGTTGCCTGCCAAGCAATTGCCGGTCGCTTTGCCCGATGGCGTGCAGAATACGCAACCATGGCCGACGGGGGCGAAGCTTGGCGATCCGATTGACGAACCCGAGGCGATATTGGTCCAGACAATATGGCAAGGCGAACAGCCGAAGACGGACAAGCAAAAAACGATGCTGGAACGGCTGGAGTTCAAGGAGAGCATCCTTGGTTTCAAGGTGCCCGATCTGACTCTGCCGCCGTTCAATGCGCCGCAGAAGGAAAAAGAGGAGGCGATTCGCAAGCAGTTTCCGCCGCTGCCGAAGATCGCGCCGCTGCCCGCCGAGCAGCCGGGCCCCGACGGTCGGGCGCTGACCCTGGGCGACCTGCAGCAAATCGCGCTGCGCACGAACCCGCTCATTCGGCAGGCGCATCAAGACATTCAGGCGGCGCGCGGCATCGCATTGCAAGCGGGGCTTTATCCGAACCCCGTGATCGGCTACGAAGCCGGCACGATCGGGCAGGGCAACCCCGACGGCAATCGCACGCCCGGACAGCAGGGCGGCTTCGTTGCACAGACGATCGTCACCGCCGGCAAGCTCAGCCTGGCACGAAGCGCCGCGTCGCGCGATGTCGAGATCGCCGAGCAAAAACTCAAGTTCGTCGAAACCGAGGTGCAGACGCAGGTTCGCACCCATTACTTCGCCGTGCTTTCCGCTCGGGAGAATTACCGAGTGACGCAAGGCCTGGCAGAGCTGACGGACGAGCTTTACAACGTGCTGTTGTTGCAGCTCCTGGTCGGCGAGGTCGCGGCGTACGAGCCGATGCAGATTCGCGTGCAGGCGATGCGTTCGCGCGGCGACCTGGTGCCATCGTACAATCGATATGTCGCCGCCTGGAGGCAGCTGGCGGCGGCGCTCGGCGTGCCGACGATGCAGCTCACCGCGCTGGCCGGCCGCATCGACATGCCCGTCCCGCACCTCGAACACGATCGCGTGCTCGCTTACGTGCTCGCCAATAACAGCGACGTCATTGCCGCCCAGCTCGGCGTCGAACGAGCGCGGCTCCTGACGCGCCTGGCCGAGGTGCAGCCATACCCGGATGTAGCGGTGTCGGTCGCGATGCAAAAAGACTACACGACGCCGCCGTTCGGGCAGGTCGCGAACGTCAGCGTTGGCGTGCCGTTTCCACTCTGGAACCGCAACCAGGGCGGCGTTCAAGCATCGCGGGCGCAGTTGCAGCGGGCCATGCTCGAACAATCGCGCGTCCACAATGAGTTGACCAGCCGGGTCGCGGAGACATTTCAGCGCTACGCCAACAATCGTCAGTTGCTGGAGATGTACAAGAAGGACATGTTGCCTCAACAGGTGCAAGCCTTTCGCGCCGCCGTCGCGCGTCACGCGGCCATCGGCGCCAAGGATGTCAGTTACAACGACATCGTGACCGTCCAGCAAACGCTGGCGAACCTGATCGGCGGATATCTCAATGTGCTCAACGATCAATGGATCGCGGTCGTGGATATCGCCAATCTCACCCAGACGCGCGACCTGTTCCTGACGCATCCCCTGGACGACGTCGCGCCGATCCCGGATGTCTACGACTTGATTCGCCCAGGACTACTTCATCATCGCCGCTAACCGTGGTGCAGGCGGCTCGCCTGCACGGCTGTGACAAAATGTGCAGGCGAGCCGCCTGCACCACGGGATACAGCGTCGTATAATCACCTCCAATGCGCTCCACCTTCATCGATAATCGGCTCGCGAACCGTCCATTGCTCGACGTTCTGCAAACGTCTTTCCGCATGAAACGCAAAGCCGCACTCGACGCGCTGCTGGCAAAGCAAGTGCGGATTTGCGGCGGCGTTTGCATGGATCCGGCGCGCCGCGTCAAGGTCGGCCAACACATTCAATTGGAAGGCAAGTCGCCTCATGCCAGGGCGGCGCAACCGGCCATCGTCGTGCGTCACATCGATGAGCACGTAATCGTCGTCGAAAAACCCGCGGGCCTGACGACGGTGCGTCACGCCGACGAAGTCGAGTCGCTCGGCCAACGCGCCAAGAAGTTCCTGCCGCCGACGCTGATCGACCTCTTGCCGGCGGTGTTAGCGCAAAACGGCGTGCACGGCAAAGGCCGCATCCGCGCGGTGCACCGCATCGACAAGGATACGAGCGGCCTGGTCGTCCTCGCGCGCACGCCCCAAGCAGAGAGTCATCTCGGCAAGCAGTTCCGCGCCCACACGATTGGCCGGCGTTACCTCGCCTTGGTACGCGGCATCGCGAAAGACGCCCGCATCGAATCGCAACTCGTCCCGGATCGCGGCGACGGCCGTCGCGGCAGCGGTCCCGATGGGCAAATCGCGGTCACGCATGTCCGCGTCGTCGAAACGCTCGGCGACCTCACGCTCGTCGAATGCGAGCTGGAAACGGGCCGCACGCATCAGGTCCGCATCCACCTGGGCGAAGCCGGCACGCCCCTGTGCGGCGAACGCGTCTACGATCGCCCGCTGCACGGCAAACCGGCGCCGGACAAAAGCGGCGCCAAACGGCCGATGTTGCACGCGGCATATCTGGCGTTTGATCATCCCGTGTCGGGCAAGCGAGTGGAATGGAACGCGAAGGCGCCGAAAGACATGAGCGAACTTATTTCTTCGTTTAGCGCTCGCGCGGCGCCTCGCGAAGGCTAAGCGTCAACGGAAAGCCGTTTCCGCCACGCGTCCAACTGTTTCGCCACTTCCGCCGGCGCCGTCGAGCCGGCGCTCTGAAACGCGGCGAGCGCATTCTTGACGCCAAGCACGCCGCCAACCTTGCCGCTCAACCCCGGCTTGATCGCGTCAAACGACGCCGCCGGCAATTGCACGAGGCGACATTTTTTCTCCTCGCATTGCCGCACGAGCTTGCCGACCGCTTCGTGAGCCGAGCGCAACGGCACGCCTTCCTTGACGAAGAATTCCATCAACGTCGTCGCATCCAGATAGCCGTCCTCGATGCGGCTCGCAATCACGTCGCGCCGGAAATTCGTATCGCGCACCAGCGCCGCCGCCAGCTCCAGCGACGCGGAGACGGTGTCGAACGCGTCAAAAACGGCTTCCTTGTCTTCTTGCAAATCGCGATTGTACGCCAGCGGCAAGCCCTTGATGAGCAGGATCAATTGGGTCAACGAGGCGGCCACGCGGGCCGATTTGCCGCGGATGAGTTCGAGCACATCGGGATTCTTCTTGTGCGGCATGATGCTCGAGCCGGTGCAAAACGCGTCAGGCAGGTCGAGGAAACTGAATTCTGTGGTAGACCACAGAATCCATTCCTCCGCCCAACCCGCCATATGGAGCGCGATGAGCGAGAGATCGAAAACGAACTCGAGCACGAAATCGCGATCGCTCGACACGTCGAGGCTGTTCGCAGCGATCGAATCGAAGCCGAGCTCCTTGCACACGAATTCGCGATCGATCGGCAGCGACGTGCCTGCTAGAGCGGCGGTGCCGAGCGAGAGCACGTTGACGCGCTTGCGGCAATCCGTGAGCCGTTCGCGATCGCGCTGGTACTTCTCGACATAAGCGAGAAAATAATGCGGCGCGAGCACCGGCTGGGCGCGTTGAAAATGCGTGTAGCCGGGCAAGATGAGATCGGCATGCCGGTCCGCGTTGTTGAGCAACGACCGCTGCAATTCAAGCAAGCGCAAATCAATCACGTCAATCGCGGCGCGCGTCCAAAGTTTGACATCGGTGATGACCTGATCATTGCGGCT
>DAIOGM010000009.1:8501-18012 GCA_036745215.1 Gemmataceae bacterium | reverse complement strand
TGCGGCTTCGGCCCGTGTGCAGCTTGCGGCCAACGTCGCCGAGCCGGCCGATGAGCGCCTGCTCGATGTGCGTATGAATGTCTTCCAGCTTGATGGAATACTCGAACGCGCCGCGTTCGATTTCGCCGCGGATGTCGTTCAAGGCGGCGACGATCATCTCCGCTTCGTCCGCGCTCAACAGGCCGACGTGAGCGAGCATGCGGGCGTGCGCCTGGCTGGCTTGAATATCTTCGCGATAAAGGCGTTGATCGAAGCGGATCGATTCGGTGAATTGCTCGACGCGATCATCGGTGCCGCCGCTGAATCGGCCGCCCCAGGTTTTTTGGTTGGACACGACATCCCTCTAATTAGGCCGGCAAGCATCAGGCGCCTTCGACTCTCTATGAGTTCTTCTCATGCGAAATGACTGACGTCGCCCAGGCCGCATCTTCGACACTCAGTGGCGGGTAGGGAGTTTCCTGGTAAATGTAATCCTGATATCCAGCGCGATCATAAACGCCGTGGAGGACCATTAACATGTCCAACATCACGTAACCGTAAGGCGATCGCAACGGTATTGGTATGGGCGGCAGCGGATCGCGAAGTTGCAACGGCCAGTAGTTGACATCGGGCCGATCCTCAACGCGGCTCACCATGATGGCATAGTCGCATTCCCTCGCATTCTCGATCGGCATTCGTTGCCAGCCGCGCAGAAGATCGACTTCGACGAAATGGGCTGAACTTCGAAGCAAGTTCGCTCGTTTCGCAAGGTATTGTTCGCGATCCGGTCCAGGCTTTTTGTTAGTGGGGCTAAGTATTTCCAGGACGGTGATCAGTTCGCGGTTTTTTCGGTCAAGCACTTCAAGAAATAAGTGTTTTTCAAAATCCACGGATGGCAGCAACGCCATCATGGGAGATGAAATCGTAGCAGTGCCGCCGTTCGACTCGGCGACATTTTTGGGACGCGCGATACTCACGTCACCATGGCCCACCAGCAACCGTTGTTCATCTGCCGGTTCGTGAATGAAAAGATGTTGTTCGACCTTGACGATGAAATTTGGACGAACAAGCGCAGTTAGCGCATCAGCCAACGATGGCACAAATCGGTCATGGAAATCCTGCCAGACGTCGCTTTGTTCCAAATACGGATTCATCCCCGGAAATGGCGAAGGCATAGATCACCTCATTGAATGCAATCCCATCGCACATTCCATTATAACCCCAATTCCTTCAACTGCTTCCCATCCACTGGCGCCGGCGCCCCAGTCATCAAATCGCGTGCCTTCTGGTTCTTCGGAAACGCGATGACATCACGAATATTGGTCGTGCGGCCGAGCATCATGGCGAAGCGGTCCAGGCCAAGCGCGATGCCGCCGTGCGGTGGGGCGCCGAACTTGAGCGCGTCGAGCAGGAAACCGAAGCGGGCCCTGGCTAGCTCCTCCGACATGCCGAGCACCTTGAACAGGCGCGACTGCACGTCCGGATTGTGGATTCGGATGCTGCCGCCGCCGCACTCGTAGCCGTTGATGATGAGGTCGTACGCCTTCGCCTTGACGCTGCCGGGGTCCGTTTCGAGCTTGTGGAGGTCGGCGTCCATCGGCGCGGTGAACGGATGATGATTGGCGGCCCAGCGCTGTTCCTCGGCGTCCCAGATGAACGACGGAAAATCCAGCACCCACGCGATCTTGTAATCGAGGGCGTTCGGATCATACAGCTTGAGCACGCTCGCCAGGTGCGTACGCAATGTGCCCAGACCGGCGCATACGATATCTTCCTTATCCGCCACGAACAGCAACAAATCGCCCGCCTTCGCAGTCAAGCGTTCGCGCAGTTGCTGTTGAATCGGCGCCGGCAAGAACTTTTCGATGCCGCCCGCAAACTTCTCGGCTTCGACCTTCGTCCACGCGCAACCTTTGCCGCCGGCGCGTTTGACGACCTCCGCGAGTTCATCCAGTTGTTTGCGCGAGAACTTTTCCGCGCCGCCGGCGTCGAGGGCCCCCTTGAACGCCTGAAACTCCGTTTGTTTCGCGATATCGCCGACATCAACAATCTCCAGCCCATACCGCAAGTCCGGCTTGTCGCTGCCATACTTCAGCATCGCGTCCGAGTATTTCAAACGCGGCAACGGCAGCTTGATCTCGACGTCAAGGCACATCTTGAACACGTGGGCCGTCAGGTTCTCGATGACGCGAAACACGTCGTCCATCTCGACGAACGACATCTCCAGGTCAAGCTGCGTGAACTCCGGCTGCCGATCGGCACGCAAATCCTCGTCACGCAAACAACGCGCAATTTGAAAATACTTGTCGTATCCCGCTACCATCAGAATCTGCTTGTAAAGCTGCGGCGACTGCGGCAACGCGTACCACTGCCCAAGCGACATGCGGCTCGGAACTAAGTAGTCGCGCGCCCCTTCCGGCGTGCTCTTTCCCAGAAGCGGCGTCTCGATTTCGAAGAAACCCTGCGCATCGAGATTGTCGCGAATCACCTTGTTCAACCGATGCCGCATCGCCAGGGTGCGCTGCAACGTCGGCCGGCGCAAATCGAGAAAGCGATATTGCAGCCGCAAATCCTCATTCGCCAGCTCCGGATCGCCGAACGTCTGTCCCTCTTGCGGCACCGAGAACACCTCGAATGGCGGCGTCGGGCAGCGATTGAGCACGACCAGGTCTTCGGCCAGCACTTCGATGGCGCCGGTTGCAAGCTTGGTGTTGTGCTTTTTCTCCGAACCGATCATGCGTTCGCGCACTCTACCCTTGATCGCGAGCACCCACTCGCCGCGCGCTTCGACGGCGAGCTTGAAGATTTCCGGCCGATCCGATTCGATGACGATTTGGATGACGCCATAACGATCGCGGAGATCAAGGAATACCTGGTCGGGATAAGCGCGAAAGGTATTGACCCAACCGTTGAGTGAAACGCTTTGGTCGATGTGCGTTTCGCGAAGTTCGCCGCAGGTGTGAGTGCGTTGCCAGGAGGACATATGAGATCGCCAAAGCCCAGGGGTGAGGTAATCCGAACCCCTGGGATGATACACGCACAAACCCGGAGGTTCGGACTACCTCACCCCCGGGCTTGCACAGTTGATATAAAACCCGTGTCAAACACGTCGAAGTTACGTTAGGAGAATCGCATGGACCGGACAACCGTCGCCCAGGCTCGCAGCGAGGAATCGATCGGCAAACAGGTCGTTTTGCAAGGCTGGGTCCGCACCCGCCGCGACTCCAAGGGAGGCTTCAGCTTCATCGAACTCAACGACGGCTCCTCGTTCGGCAACGTCCAGATCGTCGCCGACGGCAATCTGCCCAACTACGAAAGCGACATCAAAAAGCTCAACGTCGGTTGCAGCGTCACCATCGAAGGCGAAGTGCTCAAATCGCCCGCCAAAGGCCAGGCGACCGAAGTCAAGGCGAGCAAGGTCACCGTCCACGGCTGGTGCGACGCGGAAACGTATCCCATCCAGAAAAAAGGCGCGACGTTCGAATTCCTGCGCACCGTCGCCCACCTGCGGCCGCGCACGAACACCTTCGGCGCCATGGCACGCTTGCGCAACTGCGTCTCGAACTCGATTCATCAATTCTTCCAAGAACAGGGTTTTCTCTACATCCACGCGCCGATCATCACCGCGAGCGACTGCGAAGGCGCCGGCGAGATGTTCAAGGTCACCACGCTCGACCCCGCCAAGCCGCCGATGCTCGACGGCAAGATCGATTACGCCCAGGACTTCTTCGGAAAGCAAGCATATCTCACCGTCAGCGGCCAACTGCAAGCGGAAATCTTCGCGTGCGGCCTCGGCAAGGTGTACACGTTCGGTCCGACGTTTCGTGCCGAGAATTCCAACACGTCGCGCCATCTTGCGGAGTTCTGGATGATCGAACCGGAGATGGCGTTCTATGATCTCTACGACAACATGACGCTCGCGGAAGCGTTCATCAAGCGCATCATCGCCGACGCGCTGGCCAAATGCAGCGAGGACATGAAGTTCTTCCAGGAACGCATCGACAAGGACGTGCTGACGCGGCTCGAAGGCATCCTGAAAACGCCGTTCCTGAGAGTTACCTATACCGAGGCGATCGACATTTTGCTCAAATCAGGCAAGACGTTTGAGTACCCCGTCAAGTGGGGCATCGATCTGCAATCGGAGCACGAACGCTTTTTGACGGAGGAGCACTTCAAGAATACGGTGATCCTGCACGATTATCCGCGGACGCTCAAGCCGTTCTACATGCGCGTCAACGACGACGGTAAAACGGTCCGCGCCATGGACGTGCTCGTGCCCGGCGTCGGCGAGATCATCGGGGGCAGCCAGCGCGAGGAGCGGATCGACGTTCTCGAAGAACGCATGCGCGAAACGGGACTCGATCCCGCCGGCTACTGGTGGTATCTTGATTTGCGTAAGTACGGCACAGTGCCGCACGCGGGCTTTGGATTAGGGCTCGAGCGCGTGTTGTTGTTTTTGTCCGGCATGGGCAACATCCGTGATGTGATTCCGTGTCCGCGGACGCCGAAGAGCGCGGATTTCTAGTGTTGGTTTACGTTTAGCGATCGCAGGTCGTTTGCAACCGTAAAGTGCCCAATCAATTGCCCGCGCCGGACGAGCGCTAAACGAAGAAAGGTCTGCATATGTCAAAACCCACCCGTCGCCGTTTCCTGCAAGCCGCCGCCGTCGGCGCCGCCTTGCCATTGATCGCAACGCCAAGCGCCAACGCCGGCGATCCGCCCGCGAACGCCGAACAAGCGTTGACCGCGATCGTTCGCCAGCGCTACAAACACTTGACGGAAGCGCAAATCAAGACGGTGCAGGCCGGCGTGCAGCGCGGCCTCGCGATGGGCGAGTTGCTCAAGCGCAGTCCGCTCGATCCGGTTGACGAGCCGGCAACCGTGTTTGTCGCGGATATTGCGGAATAGCCAATGTCTCAGCTCCTTCCCGAAATCGATGCCGTCATCACCGACAATCGGTTGATGCCTCTTGGCCCCGGTTCGCCGAACGGGGTGATGCGCGACGCGCTGGAGCAATTGCAGCGCGACCTGCCTGCGAAGGCCAAGGATCGCGATTTCGCCGCCGCGTGCCTGGCGGGGCTTTGGCTCTATCACGATTTCCTCGATGAATCACACGCCATCAGTCAGGATTTGCAGACGAGCGAAGGCAGTTACTGGCACGCCATCCTTCATCGCCGCGAGCCGGATTATTGGAACGCGAAGTACTGGTTCCGGCGCGTCGGCGAACATCCCATTTACAACGCGCTCAACGTAGACGTGCTAAACTTGGCGAAGGGCCGAATGTGGCCGACGTTTCTCAAAGCAGAAAAATGGGACGCGGCGGGTTTCGTCGATCTTTGCGAAAAGCAAGCCGATCCGAATGCGATGGCGCACGAATTTTGCCGAAAGATTCAGCGTATCGAATGGAGTCTGTTGTTTCAGTACTGCCACGAGCGCGCGTTTGCGTGATCACTCCGCTCGATAAGGTTGGCGTTTGCGATAAAGCTCCAGTCGTCGCCGCGCCGCGTCAGCGTCCTGCAGGTGCGTTCCTTTCAACGCTTGCACTTGAACGCGGACCGCTTCATCAAATTGATTCGATTCCGCATGAGCGGCGGCCAGTGCCTCGAGCGCGTTGGCGCTGCTTTTGTCAAGCTTGACCGCCAATTCCGCCTGCGTCCGCGCTCGCTTGCCGTCGCGCAACTTCACATCGGGGCACGTAGCCAAAAAGAACGCGAGCGCGGCGGCGGGATCGGCGTTCTTGGCGTCGTCAAGCCAGGCGGCGCGTTCGAAATCGGCGTTTGCCTTGTCGTACGATTTCAATCGGACCAACGTCTCGGCCCGAAATTGAAACGCGTGGATGTAACGCGAATTCAAGCGAATCGCCTCATCCAGGTCGGCGAGTGCTTTCGCATAGGCTTTGTCCTTCGTCAACAATCGGCCGCGCAACGCAAGCGCCGGCTCGCACGTCGGATCGGCGCGAACCGCATCGTTCAAATCCGCCAGCGCCTTGGCGTGGTCGCGTTTTTCCAGCCACGTGACCGCACGGTCCGCGAGCGCCGGCGCCAGCTTCGCGTCGATGCGAATTGCTTGCGTCATGTCGGCAATCGCCCGATCGTAATCCCCCTTGGCGTGCCAGGCGAGGCCGCGATGATGATAACCGGCCGCGTAGTTGGGGTTCATCTGCAGCGATTGATCGAAATCGGCGATGGCCTTGTCGTAGTCCTTCTTGATGTGCCAAACCTTGGCGCGATTGGCGAGCGGCAAATAATCGGCGCCCATGTTGATTGCGACATCATAATCTTGCAGGGCGCGGTCGTAGTCTCCCTTGAGGCCCCAGATGCGGGCGCGATTGTTGTAAAACACCGACGCGGGGCTGACCGCGATGGCCCGCGTCATGTCCGCGATGCCGGCCAGATATTCCCCCTTCATCGCCCACGACCAGCCGCGATGATTGAGCGACGTGATGTCATTGGGCTCCTTTTCAAGTTGCTTGCTGTAATAGGCGACGGCGTCATCGACGAGATGGACGTTTCTCTTTTGCGTCCAGCCCAGCACCGCTTCGCGCGTCTTGAGCTGGATGAACTCGCCGCGCTCGCCGTACACGCGATAGTCGAGGCCCAACAGCGGCGTGAGCGGCTCCGTGATCTGATTGGTGTCGGTGAGCTGGCCGATGTTGACGCCGGTGCCCATGACAATGACGGTCTTGCCGACCCACGACGTCGATTCCGGCTCCCCATGCATTCGCGGCAACGGCACGGCCACGATCAGGGCGGCGCTCAAGCAGGCTGCAGCGTACATGACGCGATCCCTCCAGCCAATGAAGAGATGATGCCATTCCAAATTGCCAGAAGGCGGGCGGGAATGCAACTGGAAATTCCAACGTCGCGATCCGTATGAATCGACTTTCATCTTTACGCCAATGGGCGTAACATATCAGTTAGTCATTACCGGCAAAAGAGAATATGCGATGAAGAAGTTACCTCGGAAACGCGGGCCAGACATGCAGGACGAATACGACTTTAGCAAAGGCGCCCGCGGAAAATATGCAAAGCGATTTGCGAAACCGAGCAATTTCGTCGTCCTCGATGCGGACGTCACGGCGTATTTTCCAGATGCCGAAACCGTTAACGAAGCCCTGCGGACGCGCGTGAAAATCGTTCGCCGAATCGAAAAAACAAACGCCCGTTGAGGTTTGACGATCAAGATCATGCAAAACACAACTCTCAAAGAGTCCGTCCTACGCCTCCTGCCGCGCGTGCAGACACCCGCTCAGTACCTCGGCGGCGAGTTGAACGCGGTCGTCAAGGACCACGCCCGCGTGCGCGGCAAGCTCTGCCTGGCGTTTCCGGACGCGTACACGCTCGGCATGTCGCATCATGGCTTGCAGGTTCTTTACACGATCATGAACAACGATCCGCAGTGGGCGTGCGAACGCGCGTTCACGCCGTGGATCGATTTCGAACGTGAATTACGGCAGGCAAGCCTGCCGCTCTATAGCCTGGAAACGTTCACGCCGCTTTGCGACTTCGACGTCGTCGGCTTCAGCTTGCAATACGAAGTCTGCTACACCAACGTTTTGACGATGCTCGACCTCGGCGGCATTCCGCTGCACGCGAAGGACCGTACGCTCGCGCATCCACTCGTCATCGCCGGAGGGCCGGGGGCGCAAAACCCGGAACTGCTGGCGCCGTTCGTCGATCTTTTCATTATCGGCGACGGTGAAGAGAGCTTGCCGTGGCTGATGGAAAAATGGATCGGCATGAAAGAGCGCGGCGACAAATCGCGTGCCGACATGCTCGCCGAACTCGTTGGGCAGACGATCTGGGCCTACGCCCCGCAGTTCTACGAACCCGAATATCACGCCGATGGCACGATCGCGGCGATCAATCGCACGCGCAGCGATGTGCCGCGCGAGATCCGGGCGTGCACCATCGAGCAGGACTTCGACGCCATCCCGCTGCCGACGCGGCCCGTCGTGCCGTTCGTCGAGACGCCGCACGATCGCATTGCTCTCGAGATCATGCGCGGCTGCCCGTGGCAGTGCCGGTTCTGTCAATCGACGGTCATCAAACGGCCGTTGCGGGTGCGCTCGGTGGAAGCGATCGTGCAAGCCGCGCTCGACAGTTATCGCAACACGGGGCATAGGGAGATCAGCTTACTGAGTTTATCTACCAGCGATTATCCCTATTTCGAGGAGCTGGTCAATCGGATGCACGAAGTGTTCACGCCGCTCGGAGTGAGCATCTCGTTGCCGAGCTTGCGCGTCAATCATCAGTTGCGATCGTTGCCGAAGTTGATGAAGGGCGTCCGCAAGGCAGGCCTGACGCTGGCGCCGGAAGTGGCGCGCGACGACATGCGCGAGCAAATTCGCAAGCCGATCAAGAACGAAGATCTCTACGAAGGTTGCCGCGAAGCGTTCAAGGCGGGCTGGCAGAAGGTCAAACTCTATTTCCTGTGCGGACTGCCGGGCGAGCGCGAAGTTGATCTCGACGGCATCCTCGAACAGGCCGAGACGATCTCGCGCATCGGCAAGGAAGTGCGTGGCCGATTCGTCGAAGTGACAGCGTCGGTGTCCAACTTCGTGCCGAAGCCGCACACGCCTTATCAATGGAACGGCATGCAGACGCGCGAGTACTTCCGCTGGGCCGGCCAATATCTCAAGCGCAACTGCCGGCTCAAGAGCGTCAAGATCAAGCAGCATGACGTTGAACTGAGCCTGCTCGAAGGCGTCCTGACGCGCGGCGATCGTCGAGTCGCAGTCGCGCTCGAGGAAGCGTGGCGGCGCGGTTGCCGGCTCGATGGCTGGAGCGAGTGCTTCCAGCCCGAAATCTGGTGGCAGACGTTCGCGGATCTCGGCATCGATACGAACTTCTATTCGCAACGCTATCGGCCCATGGAAGAGGTGTTGCCGTGGGACCACATCAATGTGAAGAAGGGCCGCGAGTATTTGGAGAAGGAACAGAACCGCAGTTTGGTGCAGTTGCAAGTGATGGCGGAGGCGACCTGATCGGCGAGCCACGGGGTTTATCCCCGTGGTATGGGCATCCATTCCACGGGGATAAACCCCGTGGCTCGCAAGCATTCCGAATTCCCTGCCCTGCCCCGATTCCCCATTTTTTCCTCAAGCATTCACTTCATTTGGCATTGCCCTTGAATCTTTCCGCCGTATTTGCCACAAGCATGAAATCGGCCCAGGATGACGGCAAAACCGTGGTCAACGGCATGCAATCATGACGACTTCCGCAACCACTCCCGGCAATAAAGTGGGCAGAGCGCGGCGACGCATCAGCCAGCTTTGGCAGGCGCCGTTGTTCGTGTTCGGCTTGCTGGCGCTCATCGGCGCCGCGGCGAGCGCGCCGTGGCGGCATCCACCGAAGTGGTGGGAGTTTCATTCCGCTCTGACCTCGCTGCGACACGATATCGACCGAAACGCTACGCCCGATGCGCTGGTCGCCCAGGCCGAGGAAATTCGCGAACGCGCGCCGCAGTTCGCCGATCGCGCCGCCGAGGCGGAGTTTTTGATCGGCTCCGCCTATTATCGCCAGGCCCGCGT
>DAIOGM010000009.1:7131-8491 GCA_036745215.1 Gemmataceae bacterium | reverse complement strand
GAGAAGACGTCGCCGACACAGCCGATGCCGAGCAAACCGCCGGCCTACGCGCGCGAAACCTGGGCCCGCGCCGTCGAGCATCTAAACAAAGCGAACGAAGCGGACCTGAACGAAACGGATCGGCTCGCCCGCAAGTATCGGCTGGGCTTTTGCAGTTATCAAATTCGCAAGGATGTGCCGCGCGCGCTGGAGTTGATGCTGGCGTCCGTGGACAAGGCGGCGGAGCAGCCGCTCGACGGCTATCGCTTGCTGGTGAAGGCCAATCTCGAATTGACGCCGCCCAACCTGGAGTCGGCAAAAATAGCGAGCCAGCGCGTCCTTGATCTGACGCCGGAACGCGACGTCGAAGCGGCGTCGCATGCGCGATTGCAGCACGGCGACTTGCTACTGCGTATGAAAAAATTCAACGAGGCGTTCAAGGAACTCGACCGCATCGACGTGAAGGCGCCGCGCAACACGCGCGTCAAGGCCCGGCTCATGCAGGCGCGGGCGTGCGAAGAGGAAGGCCAGTGGCAAAAAGCCGCCGGCATCTGGCAAGGAACCATGTCCGACGCGAGCCTCGTCGAGGGCGGCAAGGCGCGCATCTATTACGCGCTGGGCTGGTGCCATCATCACATGGAGCCGCCCAACAACGTCGAGACGGTGCGCGTCTGGTCCGAAGCGCTCAAGCTCGGCGGTCCCGAGGGACAGGCGGCCGGCCTGCACCTCGGCGAATTGCGGCTCTCCATGGGCGAGAAGGACGTCGCGCTCGCGCTGGCTGACTGGAAGCAAGCGCTCGCCAACGTGCGGTCGCCGGCGGACTTCAAGAACCCGCATTTTGACATCGCGGACGTGTGCAAGCTATTCGAACGCGCGCTCACGCATTTCGATGAAGCCCAGGATCCCGAAAAGGCCCAGCAAGTCGCCGATCTGTATCGCAAGCTCGCGCCCGGCGGCGAAGCGGACAAGCGCCGCGCCAAGGCCGCCGAGGAACTGGCCGAGCAATGGCTCGACAAGCACAAGAACAAGACGGGCAACATCACGCTCGATCACGTGCACGGCCAGTTCCGCCGCGCCGCCGAGGGGCATGAACTCGCCGCGCGGGCGCTGCCGCCGGAACAGCGTCCCGAATCGCTCTGGCGCGCGGCCGTGTGCTTCCTGTCCGCGAAGGACCCGCTTCAGGCGGCGCGGATCATGACCGAACACGTGACGGTCGAAAAAAATGAGCCGCGGCTGGCGGAGTCATGGTTCACGCTGGGCGACCTTTACCGCGCTCAAGGCGACAAGAAGGCGGCGCACGACGCGTTCGTCAAGTGCATCGAGATTCCCGACACGCCGTTCGCCTCGCGTTCGCGGTATTTCCTGGCTCAGGAAGAAATCG
>DAIOGM010000009.1:0-7121 GCA_036745215.1 Gemmataceae bacterium | reverse complement strand
CGCCCAAGATCCAGGGGCCTAACGCCGGCCCCGGCAGTCTCGATGGCATCACGCCGTTCTTTCAGATCCCGCGAATCGCCGTGCCTGCCGGCGCGACTGATGTCGTCTACGAGCCGCGCTACGCGCTGAGCGACGACAAGAAGGCCTACGACAACGCCTACACCATCCTGAAGCAGAATCTGCACGACGACAATCCATCGTTCGATCGCGTCGCGCACGAGAAGTCGCTTTACAAGATGGCCTGGCTCGTCTTGCACATGAAAAAATTCGAGGAAGCGTCGGTCTACTTGAAGGAGTGCCAGCAGCTTTACCCGGAGAATCCGAGCGCCTATCTGGCGCGGGAGCAGCTCGGCGAATGTTTTCGCCAGCTCGCCAAGAAGGAAGCGATTGAGGAGAAGGCCAATCAGGTCCGGGCGAGCGAAGTCAATGACGATCGCCGGATGACGTTCGTGGAAAATGCCCGCGTCCACAAGCAGGCGCGCGTTCGCTGGCTGACCATGGCGGTGAAAGTTTTTCAGGACCTTGCCGACGACCTCGGCAAGGCGAAATCGCCCAGCGTCCAGGAGCAGCAGTTGATTCGCCGCGCCTGGTTCGGCATCGGCGAGTGTCTCCTTGACAACGACGAGGTGGGCGAGTCGATGCGCGTCTTTGGCGAAGTGCAAAAAAAGTATCGCAAGACGCTGGAAGGCTTTTATGCTTGCCTGCGCATCTGTCATATGGCGGACGTGATGCAGATGCGCCCGCTGCCGAAGGAACAAATCGATTTCGCTCGCGACAGGGCCGAAGAAGCGCTGCGGTTAATGGGCGAGGATTTGCCGACGATCGCGGAGGACGACGAGATGTTCCAGCATCCCGACGCGCCGTCGCGCGACGAATGGCAGCGCTGGCGCCTGGCGATGCAGCAACGTTTGCGGCCGGCGCCAAAGAATGAGAGTCCGCTGCCGGTTTTTCCGTAAGTCATTTCTCCAATCGCAATTGTGACGATTCGCCGTGCATTGGCCGAAATGCGCGCCCTGACTACCCTGACGCGCATTTCGTGGCGTTGCCACAATATATTGATGCGAAACAACTTAGGAAATCATTCCCTCCCGAAAGTACACTTTTTCCCGTGCCGGGGGGACGCAACACAAATCGAACATTTCGGTAGATTCTCAGTTTGAGTCATCTTTCAAATATCGGCTCCGAAAAAACCCACTACTCCATTCGTGGAGGTCGTTGGCCTGCTTATTCCCGTAAAAGAAGCCTCCACCAAATACGGTAAGGCAGCCAATCAGCGTCACCAACCACAACTTTTCACGCGCCGCTGCCAAGAGCAAGAATCCGGTAACGATGGCTCCAACGGCCCCGATCAAAGAGCCGTACAAAGCGCAATCAAGCATGGATTCGCCGTTTGGCCAAACGCTAAACCCGCCTAGCCGGTATCCGACCACGGCCCCCACCGCCGCCGAGATAATGCAAAACAATGTAGCACAGATGAGAGGGAGTATTCGTTCTTTCATGACGGGGGTCTCGTTTATTGATGTTCAGAAAAGGAAAGCGCAGTGTGCCGGGAGGGCGAGGCTCCCGCCGAGCCGTGAACCTCGAGAAAACGTAGCTCAAACGGCTCGGCAGGAGCCTCGCCCTCCCAACGCACGCGCTTTCACGCGGACGAGAGCGGACCAATCACGACTTCGCTTTCGGCTCCACCAACCAACGAATCACCAAATAAAACACTGGCGTCAAGAAGATACCGAACACTGTCACGCCGAGCATGCCGGAGAACACGGCGATGCCCAGGGCGATGCGCATCTCCGCGCCGGCGCCGGTCGCGAGCACCAGCGGCACCACGCCGAGGATGAACGCGAACGACGTCATCAGGATCGGCCGCAGACGCAGCTTCGACGCCTCGACGGCCGCTTCGAATCGCCCCATTCCTTCGTTTTGCTTTTCCTTGGCGAACTCGACGATGAGGATGGCGTTCTTCGCCGCCAATCCGACGAGCACCACCAGGCCGATCTGCGTGAAGATGTCGTTGGCCATGTGATTGAGCCAGATGCCCGCCATGGCGCACAGGACGCACATCGGCACGATGAGAATGATCGCGAACGGCAACGACAAGCTTTCATACTGAAACGCCAGCACCAGGAAGACGAGGAGCACCGACAGCGGAAAGATGAACGGGCTGAGCGGGTCCTTGCCTGCTTCGATTTCCTGAAAGCTCAGCTCGGTCCATTCGGTGCCCATCGACGCCGGCAACTCGCGCCGCGCCAGTGCCTCCATCACCTTCAATGCGTCGCCGGAGCTGGTGCCGCCCGCGGGCAAGCCGTTGACCTCGGCGGAGGGATACATGTTGAAGCGATTGACGATGGCCGGCCCCGTCGTCACTTCATCCTTGACGAACGCTTCCAGCGAGACCATGTTGCCGGCCTTGTTGCGAACTTTCAAGCTCGACAGATCGCGAATCTGCGCCCGGAAGCGCGGCTCCGCCTGGACGACGACCTGCCAGTTGCGGCCGAACGCGGTGAAGTCGTTGACGTACGCGGAGCCGAAGTAGATGCCGAGCGTGTCGTAAAGCTCGGTGAGCGAGACATCGCGTGCCTGGGCCAGCTCGCGATCGACGCGCGCGATGATCTGCGGCTGATTGGCGCTGAAGCTGCTGAAGAGACCAGAGACCTTGTCCGGCTGCGCCTCTCCGGCGCGGCCGATGTTGAGAACGGCGCCTTCGAGCGCGCGCGGCCCCATGGGCAAGCGGTCCTGCACCTGCATCTTGAAACCGCCCGTGCTGCCCAGACCGTCCACCGGCGGCGCGCCGAAGACCGCCACCCGCGCGTCGCGGACCTGCTTGGCGTAGAGCGCGTTCAATCGTTTGGCAACGACTTTCGCCGACAGCTCCGGTTTGCCCTTGCGATCGTCGAACGGCTTCAAAATGACGAACAAGCCGCCCACGTTCGACATGTTCATGCCCGTGAGGATCGAGTACCCCGGCAAGCTGATCGCATGGGCGACCGCTTCATCTTTCATCGCCATGTCCGTCATCGCACGCACCACGTCGTCTGTGCGCTCCAGGCTGGCGCCGTCCTGCAACTGGGCGTTGACGACGAGGTAGCCCTTGTCCTGTTCCGGAATGAAGCCGCCGGGCACGATCTTGAACATGCCCACCGTCGCGCCGAGCAAGCCGACATAGATGACGAGCACGATGATGGCCGTCCGCAACAAAAACGTGACGGCGCGTCCGTAGCCGTTAATGGTGCGATCGAACGCCCAGTTGAAGCCGACGAAGAACTTGGCGAGCAGAAGATTGATGAACTTGGCGGCGAACAAGCCGGTGATGGCGCCGGCTGCAAACAAAGCGGCTCGCAATAGCCAGATCCTGTTCTTCTCGCCCTGCTTGTCATTCTCGACCTTTTTGCCGTCGTCTTTCTTGGCTTCGTCTTTTTTCGTTTCGTCTTTCTTTTCATCTTTCTTGGACGTGTTGGCGGGAGCCGTCTGCGCTTCGCCATGAGGAGCTTGAATTTCGATGCCGAACGACGGCGCAACCACGGGGAACAAAAAATGCGCGAACGCCAGGCCGATGAGGAGAATGATCGCGAGCCGCGGCAACGCGTCGTTGTGGCCATGACTTTCGCCATGCTGGGCGTGCGGCTTCAAGAGCAACGCACAGAGGGCCGGGCTGAGCGTCAGCGAATTGAACGCGGAGATCACCGTTGAGGTGGCGATCGTCAGCGCGAATTGCTTGAAGAACAATCCGCTGATGCCCGCCAGGAACGCCGTCGGCACGAACACGGCGCACAACACGAGCGAAATGCCGATGACCGGGCCCGTCACTTCATCCATCGCCTTGCGGGCCGCTTCGGGCGGCGACAGGCCTTTGGCCAGATAACGCTCGACGTTTTCAACGACGACGATCGCGTCATCGACGACGATGCCGATCGCCAGCACCATGCCGAAGAGCGACAGGTTGTTGAGCGAAAAACCCAGGGCGGACATCATCGCAAACGTGCCGATCAGCGACACCGGCACGGCGATCATCGGAATGATCGTCGCTCGCCAGTTTTGCAGGAACACCAGGACGACGATGAACACCAGCACGATCGCTTCGAACAGTGTGTGATAGACGGCCGTGATCGATTCATCGATGAAGCCGGTCGTGTCGTAAACGATCTTGTATTCCATGCCGCTTTCGAAATTCTCGGCGAGGCGTTCCATTTCAGAGCGAATCTTTTTTGCCGTGTCCAGCGCGTTGGAGCCGGGAAGCTGGAAGATCGCCATCGTCACGGAGGGCTGGCCATCGAGGTAACTGTTGACGTCATAGTTCTTGGCGCCCAGCTCGATGCCGGTCGTCGGATCGACGACTTGCTTGAGCTTGACGATGGCGCCTTTTTGCGACTTGATGATGACCTCGCCGAACTCCTCGATCTTCTGGAGCCGGGACGGCGTGCTGATCGGATACTGATAATCCTGACCGACCGGCACCGGCGGCTGGCCGATGCGGCCGGCGGGCACCTGCTTGTTTTGCTCGCGCAGCTTGGAGACCACTTCCGACGGGGTCATGCCGATGGCGGCGACTTTCTCCGGATCGAGCCAGATGCGCATGCTGTAATCGCGCGGGCCAAGGAAGGAGACATCGCCGACGCCCAGCACGCGGGCCAGCACGTCTTTCACCTTGAGCGTCGCGTAGTTGCTCAGGTAGAGCTGATCGAATTTGTAAACCTCGTTACCCTTTGCGTCCTTGACCTTGTTCGAAATCAAGTTGACGCACATCAGGATGCTCGGCGATTTCTTCTTCGTCGTCACGCCCTGGCGTTTCACTTCATCGGGCAGCTTCGCCTCGGCGACGGAGACGCGGTTCTGCACGAGCACCTGCGCCATGTTGAGGTCGGTGCCCGTCTTGAACGTCACGTCAAGCGTCATCGCGCCGTCATTGGTGCAGCGTGAGAACATGTAGATCATGTTTTCGACGCCGTTCACTTCCAGCTCGATTGGCGTCGCGACATTTTCCGCCACGTCCTGTGCCGATGCGCCGGGGAAGTTCGTCGTGACGGAGATGGTGGGCGGCACCACTTCGGGATACTGCGCGACCGGCAGCTTCACGACGGAGATGACGCCGATGATCACGATGACGATGGACAGAACCGACGCGGAGATCGGCCGGTCAATGAAGAAGCGGGAAAGCATGAGATGTTAACCACAGATGGACACGGATCGACACAGATGGGAATGCGGGTTCGTCCCATGGGCCAGAAAATATTCCAACTATCGAAGCTATTCTGTAGCCGCATTCGCCAGAATGCGGGTTGAGCGCGACGCTGCCCGCATTCTGGCGAAAGCGGCTACGGATCATGCATTGCGGATTACAAACTCCTCCAGGAACCTCATCGGTGTTCATCCGTGTTCATCTGTGGTTCCTATTTTTTCGCGATCGGGCGTTGCGGCATGTCGCCGGTCTTGGGTTCGACCGGTGCGCCGGGGCGGGCGCGGTTGACGCCTTCGACGATCACCCACTCGTCCCCTTTGAGGCCCGCTTCGATGCCTCGCAGGCCCGACGGCTGCACTCGTTGCGAAACCACCACGTCCACGCGGCGGACCGTATTCTTGTCGGCTTTGTCTACGATCAGAACATACTTGAGACTTTGATCGGTCAGGATGGCGCGATCCGCGACGAGGACCGCGTCCGATGAAGGCATGAGCGAAATCTGCACGCGGGCGAACAGGCCCGGCGCGAGGCGGCGCCGGCCGTCCTTCTGGAGCGGATTGGCGACGACGGCGCGAAGCTTCTTGGACCCCGTCGCAGGATCGACGCGATTGTCCACGAAGTCGATGTAGCCCTTGATGCCATATTCTTCATCCGTAACGAGCGCCACCTTCACCGGGAAATCGCCCGGAGAAAGCTCCGCAGGCTTGTCGCCTTGATTGATTTTCTTGCCGGCCTTCTCCAGGATTTTTTGATAATCCTGCACGGCTCGCTCGTTGACGTCGAAATACACGTGCATCGGATCGACGGAGACCACGGTCGTCATCAAGCTTTCGCCGCCGGAATGGACGAGGTTGCCCTTGGTGAGCATGGCCCTTCCCACGCGACCGGCGATCGGCGACTTGATCGTGCAGTAGCCGATGTTCAGGTCCACTTCTTTCAATTTGCCCTTGGTTGTCAGGACGCCGCCCGTTGCTTCTCCCTTGTTGGCAATGGCCTGGTCGAGGTCCTGTTTCGCCGCGGAGCCCTTTTCAACGAGCGGCTTGTAAATCGCAATCTTTTCCTCGGCAACCTTGAGCTTCGCGTCCCACGACTCCAGGGTGCCTTGGGCTTGCATCTTTTCTGCCTTGTAGAGGTCGGAATCGATGACGAAAAGGACGTCGTTCTCCTTGACTTCCTCGCCGCCTTTGATGCGAACTTCCTTGATCTCACCGCGGACGCGGGCACGGATTTCGACCGACTCCTCTGAATCCACGAGGCCGGTGTAGGTATCCCATTGTTCGATTTTGCCTTTGATCGGCTGACTGACGATGACTTCCACCGGTGGCGTCGGCGCGAGTTCCGGCTCCGTGGTGCAGCCGAACGTTACTCCTAACACGAGGAGGATTGGACTGAAACGATTGAGAGCTTTCATGGCGCGTATTCCATGCGGTCGATCGGGCGGATGGGAAGTGGTTGCTGTGTTTAGCAGCGAGAATTAATGTACGCGATGGCGGATTTGTTTCAAGCTGGGGTTTGGCGAGTATTCTCCCCTCTCCCCCGCCACGACAAACAGGACGTTTGCAAAATAGTGGTGGGCGGGGGAGAGGGGCCGGGGGTGAGGGGGAATGGTGGGAGTGCATTGACAATTGACAATTGCAAATTTCATCAATTGAAAATTGTCAATTGTCAATTCCGCTCGTTTCCAAACGTTTCCCCCTCACCCCCGGCCCCTCTCCCCCGGCCATGCGGCGATTCGAGGCGACGCGCCGTTGCAGGCCGGGGGAGAGGGGAGGAAGATTCGTTCGACTACCGGTGCGGCACGATCGGGCACAACAACGTCGGCATCGGCTTCCTGCAATAATCGTCCGGTCCCCCGCAGCGCGGCACATCGACGAGGTGCGGCATCGGCTTCTTGCAATAATCGTCCGGCCCGCCGCAGCGTGGCACATCGACGAGGTGCGGCATCGGC
>DAIOGM010000008.1:40962-41536 GCA_036745215.1 Gemmataceae bacterium | reverse complement strand
GGACGGAAGTTCTTGTCGGTCGAGAATAGCAGCGGCTCGACCTCCTTCGACGTGAAGCCGGAGCCGTCCTCGCTCAGCTTGTGCTGCTTGATGCCCTGGAAGCCGATGTTGTTGTTGACGAGAAAATTGCCCTGCGCTTCCGGCGGGAAGTGCCGGCTCGACACGATCTCGCAGCCACACGTTGGCCGCACGATCGACGTGAACACGTTCATGCCCGGATGCTGCATCGGATAATCGACATGGCCCGTGATCGGCAACGCGTTGTAGTTGCGACCCGGGGACGCGTCGGCGATGAAGTTGAAGCCCCAGCGGTCGTACACCTGACCCCATGGGTTCGCGAAGTGATACGAAATGTACGTCTCCAGCTTGTGGCTCTTCGGCTCAAAGCGATAGATGGCCGCGTCGCGCTGGCGCAGCAGGCCGTGCGGCGTCTCGACGTTGGAGCGATGGAAGATGCCTTCGTTGAAATGCAGGGCGCCTTCGGGACTCCATGTAAACATGTGAATGGCGTGATGGCTGTCGCCGGAGCCGAAGCCGTGCAGGATCGTCTCGCGCGTGTCGGCCGTCGCCTTGA
>DAIOGM010000008.1:30370-40952 GCA_036745215.1 Gemmataceae bacterium | reverse complement strand
CGTCGTCGCCGTTGGTGTCTTTGAGGAAAAGGAGATTCGGTTGAGCGCCGACATAGACGCCGCCCTGGCCGAACTCGATCGCTGTCGGCAGATAAAGCTTGTCGGCGAAGACGGTGCACTTGTCGGCCTTGCCGCGGCCCTTTGTGTCTTCGAGGATTAGAATCTTGTCGTTCGCCGGCACGCCGGGGATGTATTGCGGATAGCTCGGCATGGTCGTGACCCATAGCCGGCCTTTCGCGTCCCACGCCATCGCGAGCGGGCAATGCAGCGGAAAGTCTTTTTCCGAGGCGAACAAGTTGATCTCGTAGCCGTCTTGCAGCTTGAAGTGCTTGATCGCTGCATCAATATCGGCGGCCGTTTCGACGAGCTTGCCGTCGATGAATCCTTGCTTCTGGCCATAAACTTTTTCGACCGATGGCGGAACGATCGTTTCGGTGTACCGTTTGATGTCCGCAAGTTTGGCCTGCTTGGCGCTCGCCTCGGTGACGAGGCGCGATTCATAACGCAGCGGCGGCACAGCGAGTTTGTGAATCTTGGCATCGAGAACACTGACGTTGGTTTCCAACCGCGCCATTTCGTCGGGGAAGTTCTTGACGCCGAACGGCGCCGCGCGGCGGCCATAGATGTACTCGCCATTGACGGCTCGCCACTTGTAGAACCACTCTTGATTTTGAGCGACGATCGCCAGCCGCAGCTTTTCGGCCGCGTTTTGCATGGGGCTCAGCTCAAGGAACGGGCCCATCGCAAGGGCTTCCCCATCCGTACGCAGACAGATTTGCTTGTCGATCACCAGTGCAACCGGCGTCTTGGCGGGAAGTGCGCCGTCGTGCGTGACGTACGGTAGGTACTTCAACAAACTGCTCGGCGCCTTGACTCCTTCCGGCAACGGCGGTGCGGGGAGCGATTTCTCCGCCAGCAAGCTGGCGCCGTTCCTCATGCTGACGCTCCAGCGCGGCAATGCGAAGCCGAGCTGATCCATCAGATAATGCGCCGCCGCCCAGTAGCCGAGCTGATTGAGATGGATGCCGTTGATGGTGACCCGCGTCGGCGATTGGCCGACGTCGTTCATCAAGGCGCTTGTCGGCGTGTAGAGATCGACGAACGGATGCTGATTCTGGTCGGCGACCTTGCGCATCTCTTGCATGTATTTTTCAAGATGCTTGTTGTGCTCCTTGGAATCGGGAAATTCGCCGCCAAGGTGCTCGTGCGCGATTGGGCTGACGAGCACGATCCGCGGCGGCGTCTTGCCGTTGAACTTTTCCGTGCGATACTTTTGCAAGATTTTTTGCAGCGACACCTCGAACTCCCTGAGGCCCGCATCGCCGGCGAACGAATCGCTCATGCCGACGCACAGGAAAATGACGTCGGCCTTGACGTTCGTCAGGTGCTCCTTCATGGTGCCGAAGTTGAGCGGGCGATTGGAGCCGTGGTTGTACTCCATCGTGCCCTTGAGATCTTCCAGGAGTGACGCGGGCGTGTCGCCGGAGAAGCCGAGATTGCGAAACGTGAGCTTGAGTTCGGGGAAGCGCGCCTGCAAGTGCGTCTCGAAATAGCCGAAGAGGCCGGCCCGCTCGGCGAGCGTATCGCCCATGAAGACGATGCGGTCGCCTTTCTTCAGCTGGAGCTTGTGCTTCGATTGGCTTCCCGTCTCGGGAAAGCCGAGACGGAATGGGTCGTACGGGTTGAACGGGCCGCCGCCGAATGGATTCGGTTGGCCGAACGGCGATTTCTTCGGTTGAAATTGAGCATTGGCGAACCAGGCCAGGAGAAGGAAAAGCCCGGCAAGCGAGGCAAGGTGGCGCATCGAGAATTTCATGGTCGAACCGTCCACAGGATGGGGAATATGGTGCACCGATTGTAAACGTTGCCAACGCGGGCTGCAATGCTCTGATTCTCCCTCTCCCCAGGTACTCCGGGGGAGAGGGGTTGGGGGTGAGGGGGACGCCGTCCCTTGCAAAAGAGTTGACCTATCGCAAGGGACACTCACCCCCTCACCCCCGGCCCCTCTCCCCCGGAATACCGGGGGAGAGGGGAGGAGTAATTGCCTCTCCCCCGGAGCACCGGGGGAGAGGGGAGAATGCGTCGCGACATTCTTTTCGATTTTTTCTTGTCGGTCCATTGACATCACTGTTAGAATACAAGCAGTCATTCGTCGCAGGCCTTCTTCCGCCTGCCGGGTTTCTTCTGGGCGGCGATTCGCCCTCACGATCAACGTAAAGCGCCCCACTGATTCACATCCGCTGCTCGGTTCGACAACGCACTCAAGCAAAGGAGTTTTCGCATGTCGTTTCATTTCTGCTCACATTCATGGGAAGTTCGCGATCTCGAAGACGGCACGTCGGTCAAATTGGGCAATCGCGACCTCAGTCTCGCCTCGATTGCCGGCGTCGTCGATGATCTCTTTGTGCTCGTCGAAGAAAGCGGACGTCCCAATCTGGATCTCGACTTCGCCGACATCGGTCTGGCGTCGAGCACCGTCTTCGGCAAGCTCGTCGAACTCAACGCCAAGTTGCGCGAGCACGGTGGTCGGCTTTCTCTTGTGAATCTCAATGCGTCTCTGCGCGATATGCTCCAGCGACTCGAGTTGGCGCACATACTCAACGTTCGCGCGGCCGATGCCGCCGTGATCGGTTGAGTCTGCATGCCGCTTGCGGCGTTGCAAAGCGTGCTATGCCGCAAGCGGCGGATTTTCGCTGTCGTCCCTACAACCGACACATCTTTCATTCACTTTCCAAACGTCGGGACTGATTCTTTCCCAACACGCACGGCAGGAAAGTTGCGCATTTTCGCGCACGCGTTGCGCCGCGCGCCAGGACCGTGGTGTATGATTCTCTCGCAACGCTGTCGGAGATTGACCTCCCTGTCCTCTTGCGAGTGACGCCATGAGATGGATTGCGAATGCGTTCGATCAAGCCCGGCGTCGCCCCAAACCCCCCGCAGGCCAACCCCGTTTGCAAGTCGAGACGCTCGAAGATCGCGTCACGCCCGCCGGCGACTTCCGCTCCGTCATCGGCCTCGACGCCGTGCAGAGCATCTATCCCTATCGCGGAACAGGGTACACCGTAGCCGTCCTCGACACCGGCATCGACTACAATCATCCCGACCTCGGCGGCGGCTTCGGCGCCGGAAAACGCGTCGTCGCCGGCTTCGACTTCGTCAATAACGACGCCGACCCGATGGACGATCACGGCCACGGCACCCATTTAGCCGGCATCATCGGCAGCTCGAACTCGAGCGCGCCCGGAATCGCCCCCGACGTGCGCTTCGCCGCCCTCAAGGTGCTCGACGCCAACAACAGCGGCAACTGGACCTCCGTTGAGAACGCGCTCAAGTGGGTCATCAACAATCGCACGCAGTTCAACATCGTCGGCATCAATCTATCGCTCGGCAGCGGCGACTACACCGCGAATCCGTCCGCATTGCTTGAAGACGAGTTCTCCGCCTTGAAGAGTCAAGGCGTCTTCATCGCCATCGCCGCGGGCAATCGATTCTTCACGTTCAACAGCCAACCCGGCCTCGCGTATCCCGCGATCAGCCCGAATGTCGTCGCCGTCGGCGCCACCTGGGCCGGCGACTTCGGCGCGTCCACGTTTTCCAACGGCGCAACCGACTTCACCACGGCGACGGATCGCGTCGCCTCCTTCGGCCAGCGTTCCAGCGCCCTGGGCATCATGGCCCCCGGCGCGTGGATCACCAGCACCTGGCGCAACGGCGGTTATCAGCCGATGGGCGGCACGTCGATGGCGACGGCCGTCGTCACCGGATCCGCGCTCCTCTTGCATCAGGCGTACGACCAAACGGGCAAGGCATCCCTGGCGACGCAAACCAACATCCTGCAATTGATGCGTTCGACCGGCGTCAACGTCGTGGACGGCGATGACGAGAACGACAACGTCGCCAACACGGGCCTCACCTTCAAACGCCTCAACCTCAAGGCGGCGATGGACACGATTGGCCAGCCGAACGCCGCCCCGGTGTTCGCGCCGATCGCCAATCAGACGATGCAGGTCGGCCAGACCATCCTCGTGCCCTTGAACGCAACCGACGCCGACGGCGAGCCGATCACGTTCACGGTCAAGCAGATTTATCTGCCGGCGCTCGCGTATCAGCTCGATCAACAGCACAAGTTTAACTTCCTGGGCAGTTATCACACGAACAGTCGCGGCGCCAATGAAAAGTGGGTGATCGGCAAGAACAATATCTGGTACGCCATCATGCCGAACGGCGAGGTGCGTCGCTGGACCGGCACCATGCCCGACACGATGACGCCCGCCAACCTGATCGCGACGCTCGACGTCAGCTATTACAACGACCCCACGAAGTTGTGGAACGCACCGTACGCCGGCATGCCGCCCGCGGTATTCACGATCAACGGCAGCACGCTGTCGATCCGCTCGCCGGCGTTCTGGGTCGGCACGTACACGATCGAAGCCACCGCCAGCGACGGACACTACGCGGTCAAACGCAGCTTCAACGTCACGGTCTCGGCCACGCCGGTCAACGTGCCGCCGGTGCTGGCGTCGATTCCGAATCAAACGAAGGCGCATTCGCCGAGCACACTGATGGTCGCGTTATCGGCAACCGACGCCAACAACGATCCGCTCACCTTTAGCGCCCAGGTTTTGCCGACGAACGGCGCCGTGCCTCCCGTCACGCTGTCGCTGGCCGGCAATCAGTTGACGATCGCGCCTGCGCTCAGCTTTGTCGGAACGTTTACCATCTCGGCGAACGTCAGCGATGGCGCGGCGAGCAATACGAAGACGTTCACCGTCACGGTCACCAACGTTGGGCCGACCCTTAACACGATCGCGCCGCAGACGATGGCGACGAATCAGACGAGCCTGAACGTGTCGCTCCCGGCGTCGGATGGCGACGGCGATGCGCTGACGTTCCAGGCGTCGGTGCAGACGCCGGACGCAGGCGTTTATCAGTTGAATCAGCAATACGGCTTCAAGCAGAGCAACGCGACGTACTATTACAACTTGTACGGATTGGGCGAGAAGTGGCTGATCGGCAAGAACAACCTGTGGTATGCCCTCTTGCCGAATGGGAATATTCAGCGCTGGACGCAATCAATCACGCATACCATGTCGGCCGCGAATCTCGTTGCGACCGTCGATCCGACGTTCTACGCGGAGCCGCGCCTGTTGTGGAACGCGGCGGCGCCAGTGACGCCGGCGATCACGTTCACTTTCAGCGGCAATCAAATGATGATTCAGCGGCCGGCGACGTTGACGGGAATTTTCTTCATCGACGTGACGGTGAGCGACGGCGTGGCGACGGCGACGCGAACGTTCCAGTTGACGTTGAATTGACGCTCGCTTGCGGTTTCGCGTCAGGACGCCTCGGTTCGCCGGGCCCAGTGCGCGAAACCGCAAGCGAACGGCTCTCATTTCGCGAGGTCCGTCACCTTGCAGTTCTTTTCCTCGTGCTTCACATAGATCAAGCGATTGAAATCGGGAAAGCCGATCAGGACGCGCGTGCCGTCGTCGAGGCGATAGGTAAGAATATGGATGCCGCTGCCGATGTCCTTTTCCGATTCGCCGACCCACTCGCGCACCTGGCGCAGCGACATGCCCTTTTCGAGCGGGCGAAACATCTCGACCGTGCGGCTAAAATCGGTGCGCGGCGGATTCTCGAGCGCCTTGGCGCACGTGTCAAGGGGGAATCGCTTGGCGAACTCGGCCAGATCGCTGCGATGAAATTTCCACGTCAGAGCTTCAACAATCAAGAGCCGATCTGCCGCGAGATGTAACACCAGCTGGCCGTCCGGATATTCCCAGCCGACGCGTTCGCCGAAAGGGATCTTTTTGACGTTCTCCGGCGCCGGTTTCTTGTCATCAAACGCATGCTTTTTCGCCTCGGCGGCGTCGCGCAACAGCGTCACTTGCACGGTCTCGATTCGGCCGCCGCTCCATTCATAAACGGCCGACTGTGGCCAGGTCTCCTTCGTGGCCTTCGGCTTTTCGAATTTGCGTTCGTAGTTGAAGCCATCGGGGAAGACGCCCATCCAGCCCGCGAGGACCTTCCCCTTCGGCTCCTGGGCGTACGATGCGGGCGTGAATGAAATGGTCAGGGAAAGGCATGTCAAAGCGATTTGTCGCGTGCTCATGATGCGGACTCCTTGAAGGGCGCATGATGGATACGCGCTATTCTAGTTTTGCATGCGTACTTCGCACTCTTGCTTACTCACCGAACGGGCCGAACCGTTTCGAAACGCCATTCTTTATTGGGCAGCGTCGGCTCGAACTGAGCCGCGGGCCAGTTGCCGTTCGTCTTGATATTGGTAAACGTCCACGTCGTGACGCCGCCGCCGCGCTGAAGATATCGAACACTCGCGAGCAGATGATTGGAGCGATGAATCGCCAGTTGGGCGACCGTGAAATCGGTTGCCTGTTTGGGCGTGAGACGGAGGTAGAAGTAGCCGTCCTTCGGCGCATTCGGTTCGAACTGGACGTCGAAGTTCGCTCGGGCATCCTTGGGACTCATGCCCAGGACGAACGATAGCAGCGAATTGTCACGCAGCGCGTTTGGCTGCATGTCTTGAGCGAGCACGATTTGTTTCGCGGTGTTGAATTGATAAAGCTTGCCGTCAGTGCAGATGATCTTTTCGAAGCTGTTCTTGTTTTTCGCATTGGTGAGATCGAGACGCGCCTGGATCGCGCCCTTTTTTGGGGCATCCATTTTCAGAATCACGTAGCCGGCAAATTCCTCGTTGATCAAGGCATCGACCGTTTTTCGGTTGACGACGGCGGCGAAGGAAGGCGCTTCGTTCATCGCTTTTTCCCAACCGCGCAGGACGGCGTCCACGTCGTCTTGAACCGCAGGCTGGGCGTGGAGCGACGTTGCAAGGATGAGAAAACCTACCGCGGCGATGCGCATGGGAAGGGCCTCCGTGCCGATGAGATACGAGAATATTGAATGAACACGCGAGCGCTTCTGATCTTCAGGAAGGAAAGCGCGAAGTGCCGGGAGGGCGAGGCTCCCGCCAAGCCGCGCACCTCGAGAAATCGTAGCCCAACGCGGCTCGGCAGGAGCCTCGCCCTCCCGAAGAACGCGTTTTTCTTTTCCGAAGGTCTGTAAACGCGGTTACTTGCCCGGCGGACGCACCGGCACCGGTTCCAGCGCCTTCGGTTGCACGCGCTCCGTGCGCCAGCCGGGAATCTCGTCCGGCGTGAAATACTTCAGCGGAATCTGCACGTTCGTTTGCAGTTCCGAGAAGTTCCATTCAATCTCGTTCTTGTTCGGCTGCAAGTACCAGATCTGTGCCGGCAAATGGCTGCTGCGATAAAGCGATAGCCGGGCGTGCGTGAAGTCAGCCTTGTCCGCGGGCGTTTTCGAGATGACCTGGATGTAGTGGTAATTCGCATCCGGCTTGCCGTCGGCGGGGAAGACGAGCGTCATGTCGTAACGCTGCTTCGCCTGATCGGCGCCCATACCGAAGAGGAACGACAGGAAGCTCTCCTGCTGCATGCCGCCTTGCTTGCCCTTGGGCATGTCGTGAACGCGGATGGTTTGATTGACGGGCGCGTATTCGTAAAGGAACGTGCCGGTGCAAATGTACTTTTCGAAGACCTTGGTATTGCTGACCTTGGCCAACTCGAGCCGGGCGCGGGCGCCGTCGTCTTTCACCTGGGCTTTCATGAACATGGCAAAGCCCTTGTGTTCGTCGCGCGAGCCGAGGGCCTTGTCGAGCGTCTTGCGGTGCACGACGCAGGCGAAACTTTGCAGATCGGTCATCCCCTTTTCCCAGCCGCGCAGCACCGCGTCCACGTTCTCTTTGGCCGCGGGCTGGCCCTGTCCTTGAACCGAACCAACCAGGGCGACAGCGAGTGCGACAATAATTGCTGATATGGAAATGCGCATAGATTGATCTCCTTCTTTCAATTCTCCTTTGGTCTTATAACAAGTTGCCCCGCCAGCGCGAAGTGCGATCTTGCGTCGCCACGAGCTTTCCCGCCGTCGCGCGCTTTTGCAAAATGAATTTTTTACCTAGACAAGCCAGTTGCCGCAGCTAGCGATACTTTGGAGTGCGGCGCTTTGACGCCGCTTTCCTTCTTTCTTTTCTTTTGAATCGCAAAGAAAAGAAAAAAAGAAGGAAAGCGGCGTCAAAGCGCCGCACTCCAAGGTTTCGATCCGTGTCAAAACCGTCATAATCGGCAATTCTTATCAACTTTCACCCCACGGACATTCGATGACTCCTACATCCCGCTAAAGGTCGGTCCTTGGCTGGGAATCCAGGAAAACTTGCATGAATGGGAAGGCTTGCAGTCGGTTCGTCCGCTGGCTGCCATGCTGCGTGTTCCTTTGCTTGCTGACGGGATGTCACCTCCTCCCGCCCGGCGAGACCGTGCATCGTCCGCGCCATCACAACGACTTTCGCCATCCAACCAATTTCGAAGCGATCCCCGCCGTCGCCAACGCCATGGAGTCGGGCAAGCCGATTCCGATCTGTCTCGATACGGTGCTCCGGCTCGCGCAAGATCAAAACGGCCAGGTTCGCCTCGCTCGCATGCGGCTCGAAGACGCCGAGACGGATCAGACATGGGCCAACAAGCACTGGATGCCCGATCTCTCGATCGGCATGGGTGTCTGGCGGCACGAAGGCGGCATCCAGGATTTCCAGGGCAATCTGGTTCGCTCCAGCTACGGCTCCGCGCTCGGCGGACTCGAACTCACCGGCAAATATGACTGGAAGGAAATCCTCTATCGCAAGGTTGAAGCCGAACGTCGCGTCTGGCAGCAAAAGGGCGAGCTGAGCAAGCTATCGAGCGAGAATCTGCTCGACGCGGCCACGACGTACATCGATCTCCTGGCGGCACGCAGCGGCATGGCCATTTCCAACGAGACGGAGGTCAAGCTCAAGGACCTGCTGGAGCAAACCAAGAAGCTGGCGGACGTCGATACCGGGCTCAAGGTCGAGGTGTCGCGCATCGAGACCGAGCTGATGGCCCAGAACGTGCTCACCGTGAAGCTGCGCGAGGCGGGCAAGGCGGCCGCGGCGAAGGTGGCGTATTTGCTGGGCCTCGATCCGTGCTGCGAACTCGTGATTGCCGACAAGCAGCTCGTGCCGATCAAACTGGTCGACGCGAAAAGACCGTTGCAGGAACTCGTCGATCAGGCCTTGGCGAACGGTCCCGGCGTGCGCGAGCTCGAAGGGCTGCTGCACACCGTCGAAGCGGCGCGAAACACCAACTACGGTTGGTCGCACTGGTTGCCGAGCATTGAGCTAAACGTACTGGAAGGCGGCTTCGGCGCGGGCCCCGGCCGGCAGCTCGACTGGGCGAACCGGTTCGATTTGGGCGTGCACATGAAATGGAACCTCAATGAATTCGCCACATCGAAGCTGAAGCGCCGCCAGGCCGACGCCAATATTCAGCAGGCTCATCTCAGCTACCACGACCTGCGCTCCAAGCTCACGCTCGGCGTTCAAGAGGCGCGCGACGCAACGGCCGGCGGACACGAGCAAATCCAGCTTGCGGACAGGCATTATCGCCATGCGGAAGAATCGTACAAGTTGAGCGATCAACGCTGGAAGCAAAACATCAAGGGCCGTTCATCGAGCGAGGTGCTGCTGGCGTTGCGGACGCTTGGGGGCGCACGCCTCGAGTATCTGCAGGCGCTGCGAGATCTGGACAAGGCGCAGATTCGGCTCTTCGTGCTCGTCGGGGCGACGGAGCCGGAGGCTCAGAAATAAATCCGGCGAGCCGAGCCCCGTAAGGGGCCGGTTGAGTCAATTGATATACTCAACCGGCCCCTTACGGGGCTCGGCTCGCCGTTTTCATTTCTCCCCAAACACCATTACCGGATCAAACGGCTCCGGCGTCTGCACCAGACAACTCACCGAACGGGCCAGCAGCACTAACGACGGCCCGTCATTCGGATGATCCAGTATGAGCCGGCCAAGAATCTGGCACGCCTGGCGGAAGTTGCCGCGCGTGAATTCGTCGAGCGCATGTTCGTAATCGCGTTTCAAATTGGCCCAGTCGGGACGATTCGGGCGTGCCAGTTCGTAGAGCGCGACCGGCTGCTCGATGTTGACGACGCGGACCTGGCACAGGCGGCGCGTCGGAAACGTATCGTCAAGGCGATTCTTCGTCGCCTCGGTAATCAGCATCGACGCCTTGAGGAACTTGGTCGCGCCCTGGACTCGGCTCGCGAGGTTGACGTTGTTGCCGAGGGCGCCGTACTTGTGCTTGATGCGTGAGCCGACGTTGCCGACTTGTGCCGAACCGCTATTGATGCCGATGCCGAAGTTGAGCGGCTCCTTGACCACCGCCTGCCAGCGCTCGTTGAGCACGGGCAGTGCTTCAAACATGGCGAGCGCGGCCCGGCAAGCACGCGCGGGATGATCGGGCTGGTCCTCCGGAGCGCCCCACATCGCCATCACTTCATCGCCGACGTAATCGACGACGACGCCGTCGCGATCCATCACGCACTGCGTCAGCTCGTTCATCACATCCGACATCAGCTCGACTGTCTTGGCGGGGCCGAGCTTCTCGGTGATGCGACTGAAGCCGCGAATGTCGCAAAACAAGACGCTGATCTCCGTGTCGCGGCCAACTAGAAGTTCGGGATGATC
>DAIOGM010000008.1:24551-30360 GCA_036745215.1 Gemmataceae bacterium | reverse complement strand
CGACGAGCCGGGCGGCAAGTCGCGGCGTCATGTACTGTTCCCATTGCAAACGCGTTCGCAATGCCGCTTGCTCCTGCTCGACGCGCGACAACCCGGCCGCAACGCCGCTTGCCAGCACTTCAACGAGCATCGCCTCAAGCTGTGAAATCGGCTCCTTGATCTCGGCGCCGAGCAGCTTGCGCTCGCCGTATAACGCGCCGATCACCTCGCCGTGGCGATCGAGAATCGGCGAGGCGACGACGGCGTCGAGGCCGAAGGTCGAGGAACTCAGCTCCGGAATTTTCCAGAACGTCTTCTTGTCGCGCAGCACATTGCTCAACATGCGGCTGCTCGGCCGTTCGTCGGTCGGCCCGGACGTCTTGTCGCGAACCTGCGACGCCTTTTCCTCCCATTGACCGCGCTCACGCAAAAGCACCCGGCCGGAATCGAGTTTCACGAGGTCCACGAGTGCTTGCGCCGCCTTGACGTAGAAATCCTCCGAGCCGGCCGCACTTTGCAATAGGCCGAGAAACGCCTGGATCCAAGCCATCAACTGCTCGGAGTCCATCGCGCTGCCTTCGTTCTTGGGCAGCGCCTGGCGCAAGCGCGGCGCCAAGTAACCCGAGCCGGGCGCCAGCGTCGCCATCGGCAGACTGTTCATCGGCTCATCGGGTTCGCGCTCGCCGGGCTGCAGGCGCAGCGACATGCGACCGATGCGCACGACAATGGGAAACTCGACCTTGGTTGTCGCACCGGGCTCGAGGTCTACATTGTTGGGCAAGCCGACCATGAGCTTGGCGCTTTTGTTGCCGAGAAGGAACTTGCCGTCGGTAAGCGGCTCGACGCTAAGATGCGCCCGCGAAATGGTGACGTCTTCCATCGGCGCGATGACAACGCGCCAGTGCCCGTTCTTGCGGCGATGCGACGGCTGCGGCTCGTCCTTGTTTTGCTGGCGGCCGATCTCGGCACTGCCCGCAAGATCGGCGACGTAGACCTTGCCGCCGTCATAGACGCGCAGTTGCCAGCCGTCGTTCATGCGAGAGCTCACTTTCCATGTGGCCTTGGGCAGCTCGATCTTGGATCTCGAATAGGGTTTTATTATAGAGCCATTGGGTTTCATGTTGAAGTTGACCTCCGATGTCGAGGGGTGACCTATTAAGGTGTTTGCCAATGTAGTCATCACGCTCCGCGTGATGCAGTTGGGCAATATTCGCGGACGAGCAGACATTCGGCCCTCGGTCCCAGGCTCTGCCTGGGACCGCTCTGCCGCGAGGCTCTGCCTCGCCGAACCGCGCGGCGTTCTGGCTAACTGCGGGGACGCAGTAGGGCGGAGATCGTTTTTGCGCGCACCGCGGACGAGACGGCCGAGGAGGTGAACGATCCATCGCTGCGCGCACCGCCGTTGTGGGAGCCGTGGACGGCGCGCGAAAACGTATAAACTGAGGGGGGGATTCTCAGATCTTCAGCACGTGGATCGGCTTTGCAACGCAACTGAACCACAGAGACACAGAGGCACAGAGAAAGGCAGGATAGGTAAGAAAAATCCCGCGTCTCACTTCCCCATTTTCTCTTCTCTGTGTCTCTGTGCCTCTGTGGTTCAAATGCGTTGCAAAGCCACGTGGATCGCTCAAGCAACAGCACGGTCGCCGGCTTTCGCGATGGGACGGGGTCGTAAGTGGAGAAAGTTCGACGGGTGTGGACGGAATGGGATTACCAAAACAGTAGACCAGGAATTTGTCGTAGGCAAGAATTATTTTGGCAAATATAATTTCGCGTGTGGACTGAATCCTCGGATGCAAATTACTTATGCCAAGCACGTCACGATGGCCGTTAGCGCTGGCAGGATTGTTGGCTTTGGCAATCGTCGTTTCCATTTCGCATCGCCAATCCACCAGCAACGCTCAGCCGCTCGTTCAACCAAATATCGAACGATCCAAGAAACTCGAACTCGTCGGCACGCCGTCCTGTTCCGCGTCCGTCTGTCACGGCGGCAGCGACCTCGGCCAACCGCGCAGCGAAGCGACGACGTGGCGCGCGCTTGATCCGCATGCGCGCGCTTATGACACCTTGCTGTCAGCGCAATCGAAAGCGATCGCCAAACATCTCTGGGGCGACACGATTCAAGCGCATGATGCGTCGCTGTGCTTGAAGTGCCATGTTCATCCGGAGTACGAACACGCCCGGCCCAACTTTCGCCGAGGCGACGGCGTCGGCTGCGAGAGTTGCCATGGCGCCGCGCATGATTGGCTGACGCCGCACTATCGCGCCGCGAACCAGAAAAAGCTGGGCATGGCGGACACCAAGAGCTTGCCCGGCCGCGCGAGTATTTGCGTGACGTGCCACGTCGGCACGCCGGACGCGAATGTCGATCACGACTTGATTGCCGCGGGGCATCCGCCGTTGCGTTTCGAGTTCGCGACGTACTTCGCGAATCTGCCGCCGCACTGGGATGTCGAGAAGGATCGGAAGGCGAACAAGCCGAAAAACATCGTCGTCGATTTCGAGTTTCAAACGTGGGGAGTCGGCCAAGACATCAGTGCCGCAGCCGCGGCGGAATTGCGGGCGTATCGCGCCGATCCCAAAAATGGCAAGCCGTGGCCGGAGTTCGCGGAGCTGGATTGCTTTTCATGTCATCATGATTTGCACGCCAAGAGTCGGCGGCAGGATGAAGCGTACTTGCAAGGCCGCCGGCCAGGCCAGCTATTCATGAATCAATGGTACGATGTGATGACTTGGTTGACGTATCCGGGAATCCAAGAAGTGACGCGAGCCCAGCGACCGACGCTTGATCCGGTCAAGGACCGCGCTGAAATTGCCTCGTTAGCAAGGAAACACGCGGCCAGGTATCGGGAAACGGCCAAGATTCGTCAGATGGATGCGCATCACATAGCCAGACTAAAGGACGTAGCGGAGAACGTAAGCAAGACCGATGTCGAGCTAGCACACGCCGATGTTTCCGCGCAGTTCTACCTCGCCTTACTTGCTTCCGGACGAATCTATCGAAATGACGAACTGACGGCGCGATTGCGTCAAGGAGCGACATTCCCGCCCGGCTATAACAGCCCGCACAAGAAATGAATTTCCAAGCCTGAAGCGTTCGGCTTCCCTTCGCTTACGCTTCAGGCTCAGACATTTACTTCCGCGCCGGCAAGAACACATCATACGTCACAAACCGCCGTGTCGCCGCGTCGTGCGGACACGCATTGACGCACGCCGGCTGCTGGCCGAACTGGCCGCTGCACATGTCGCACACGACGGCCGTTTTCATCACCCAGTCCTGCTTGTACTCGTCGCCCGCGACCGATCTGTCCACGACCGGCGGCACGTAGCCCGTCAGGCCGACGTCGAGCAACGTTTCACCATAGGTAGATTTACCGAGCGTCAATTGAATGGCGATCTCGTTCGTGCCAGAGCGCAACGCCTTCTGCGGCGCCGCCTCGCCCGGCAGCATCTGCGGCGTTGGTTCCAGGGCGTGGGCCAGCATCGCCTCGTATTGCCAGCCCTTCTGCTTCGCTTCCTTGACGTCGAGTTTTCGGAGTTCGATGGCGTTGCCGTTGATTTTCGCGGTCACGTCCGTCGCCGATGACTCGATGTTCAAAAGAAATGTCTTGCTGCGCGCCGCCTCCGCTTTGGTCAAATCGAAAGCGTGCACGAACTCGATCGGCGCGTCAGGCGCATACGCGGCGACGAAATCGCGGTCGTGGCGAAACGGCGTCGGACTTCCGAACCGGCCGTCGGTCAGGCTTCCAGGCAACTGGTGCGACCAGCCCGCGCCCGAACGCGCGATGACGCCAACCGTGTGCATCTGGATCGCGCCGTACGGACAATTGAGAGCGCAGCGCGAGCAGCCGATGCACCAGTCTTCGATGACGATCTGCCCGTTGTCCCCCTTGTGAATCGAGCCGACCGGGCAGCCGATCAGGCACACCGGGTCCTTGCATTGCCGGCATGTCGCGGGGACGAGGTAGTTCTTGATCGCGTCGTCCTGGAAAAGCTGAATGCGCGGCCCGTCCAGGAACAAACGGCTGCGGCCGTCGCGCGGGCCGGTGTTTTTCAAGAACGGCAGCCAATCGAACCAGCCGGGCGAGTGACTCTCGACGCACGCCTCGACGCATTTGTCGCAGCGCGTGCATCGATCGAGGTCGATCAGCATCAGCTTCTGGCCCTGGATCAAACCCAGCTCGTCGAACTGCGCGTTGATGCTCGCTTGCTGCCAGGCGGGCAGGCTCATGCGCGTCGTCGTCGCCGACTTGCGTTCGGCGGCGATCTCCTTGACGCGTGCCTCGCTTGTCTTGGGCGCCGCCTCGATGATTCGTAAGTAAAGTGCCTTGCTGACGAACACGAGCCGCACGCCGCCGTAGCGATCGTCGGATTGGCCGTACGCGATGCACGATGCGGTGCGCGGCGAATCGTCGTACATGCCGATCTCGCCGATCAGGGACGATTCGGCACTTGACGCGCCACCCAAAGTCGCCCACTCCGGCGCCGACCGATACGCCACCACGCGCGGCGCCTCCAGGCCGTAGGGTGCGATGAGCATTGGAAACAGCGCTTCCAGCACCTGACGATTGAAGCGGCGAATGCGATCGGGATCTTCTTTTTTCGACGCGGCGATTTGCTTGGCTTCGTCCGCCCACGCCGCCGCCGCGCCGATGAACTCGAAGCCGACCTGAGCGGCGAAGTCTTTTTTCTTGAGGAGATCATTGAGTGCGTAAAGCAAGTCACGCGGAGTCTTCGTGGCATAGGATTCCGATCCTGTCGCTGCTCTGACAGGATCAGAATCCTGTCCCACGAGCGTCCAGAGTTTCGCATGAGTTTGCAATGCGGTCACGAACGCCGGCATATCGGGAATCGTATCCTTGCCGATCAAGGCAGACTGGTTCTTGACAATCTTGACGAATCCGCCGCGGATGATGTACAGCCCGTCGGGCCGATCGTGCTCGTCGATGATGAGCGCGCCCGGCATGACCGATCGCAGTTCGACGCCGTCGCGCAGCTCCGCGTAGGCGGCATCGGGAAGGTTGCGAAACAGCTCGAGATTGCGCAGATGCAGTTCGAGGAATCGCTTGCGATACACCTCGTCGAGCCGATCGCGAAACGGCCCCGTGTTGATCTTGTCGAGTACATTGCGAAGAAACTCAAGCACATAACACGCACGTTCGGCTCGCACGGTTGCCGAGCGCGGCACGCGATACAGGCAGCTCATTTCGCCGAACAATTCGCCCTCGCCCATGTGGACGGCGTCCCTGGCTTGCCGCCGTTTGACGGAGACGACGCGATCAGAACCGTCGTCGGCGCCGATCGCCGGCAGATTGAGATCGACAATTTCCTTGGCGGTAAGCACGTAGAACGCGGTGTAGCCCGGATCGTCTTCGACGCAAATGTCCTCGCCTGCCTGAAAACACCTGAGCACGATGGTCCCCGGCAGCGCGCGCAGATCGACGCGCTCGTATTTGACATCCTTGAAAATGGAGATGCCCTTGAGCTGTTCGTAGCTGATATCGTGCCGATCGGCGAGCTGCGCATCGGAGACACGGCACTCCAATTCGTTGCGCGGCTCCAGGCGAGCCGGCGGTTTGATGACGCGGGTGGACATGCGATTCTCTTTTGCGAGCCACGGGGTTGATCCCCGTGGGTTGGATTTCCATACCACGGGGATAAACCCCGTGGCTCGCTCAACGTTAACGCCAGCGATCCTTCGTTCGATCATGATACCGATGACACTCCACGCACGTGTTCCGCGCGCCGCCGCTTTGCCCCGTGTGGCATTCCTGACATTGCTTCAACGTTGGCAGCAGAATGTCCTCGGTCGTGCGACTGTCGGCCACTT
>DAIOGM010000008.1:18302-24541 GCA_036745215.1 Gemmataceae bacterium | reverse complement strand
TTACCTTTGACGCATTGCGATCGTGGCAATCGATGCAATCCATGTTGCGATGACTGCCGTGATTGAAGACGCTGTGCGTGTACCAGCGGGATGGAATCCTCGTCTCGAAAAACGACGGCAATCCGCCGGCGCGTTCCTTCTCGATATGGCAATGACTGCACGCCGTCACCGGCTCGTTTTTCTGCCATTGCCGATTCATGAATAACAGCTCCTCGGCCTTCTTCGCTTGCTCCTTGGCCCAGCTCCATTGCTCATCAGTCACGGGCCGCCACGGCAACGGCCGCGGCACGCTGGGACTACCCTTGCCCGCGACGACCTCATTGACTTGCGCGAACTCGACGAGCCGATCGCGCAGCACGGCGCGAACGAGGGCTGGCTCCTTATGCGGCATCGGCGTCTTGGCGAATTGCGCGGCGGCCGACTTCAAGTCCTTTGCGAAATCGCCGATGAGCGGGGCATTCAAGGCATGGCAGCGAGCGCAATGCTGATCGTAGTTGATCGGCTTCAAGTACTTTCGCTCGTCGTCCACTTGATGACAATCGGCGCACGTCATCTTCGCGCCGAACCGCTTGAGTTCGTCGCGGCCAACCTTGGCATTGGCGATTTGCAATGCCTCAAGGTCGAGGTCGAGATGCGCCTTGTGATTGAACTTGATCCTCGCCTGATCTTTTTTTCCGGCTAGAGACGGTGCAAACTCTGGATGATCGCGATTGAAGTTCGTGATTGTGGCATGAAACGCCGTTTTTTCGCCTGACAGAAGATGATCTGGCAGCTCGCCATGGCAGTTCGTGCAATGCCGATCAGCGGTGTGCGTCGCGAGCACCTCGTGGCCGCGGTGTTCGCGATGGCAGCTTGCGCAGGCCGGCGCGTGCGATTGCTTGGCGTGATGGATCGGGCCGTCGTGACATTGGAGGCACGTCGCGTCCGTTACTGAGGCGCTATCCGTTTGACCGAACAGGCGAAAGAACGGTTCAAACGCCTGATCATGGCATTCGGCGCAGTTGCGATTGAACATGGCGTGTGCTTTCGACACCGGCGCGGCTTGATGAGCGTGATGCAAACTCGGTACGGCGATCGTGGCCGTCGCGATGAGGATGGCGAGGCACGCCGCCATGGCGGTGAAATAGAATCGGCTTGACTTGAGGGTGCGCGGACGGCGAAAGTAATCGAGGGCGTACCAGCGCTCGAAGTCGCGCGGGTAGGCGCCTTCGTCGCTTTTCTTCTCGTCGAAATCTCGGCGTTGTGCGGAAAGCATGGGGCTCAATCCTGTCTTCGTTTAGCGCCCGCGCGGCGCCGCGCGAACGCTAAACGAAGATTCCTCAATAGTACAACGTCACCGCCGCGTGCACCAACATCATCACCATCATCGCCGCCGACAACGGCACGTGCAAGTACAGCCAGCCATGCAACAAACGATGCAAACTCTCTTGCCGCGCCAGCCGGCGACGTTCGTTGCAATACTCTTCCAGACGCGTCAATAATTCCGGCGCCTTCGACGACGGATGATCGACGCTCGGCAACGCCCGCATCTCCGCGAACACTTGCGCCGTCTTGCTCGCGTCGGTGAGCAGCGGATTGGCGCTCGGCCAGCTCAAGAACGGCCGTACGATCTCGGCGTACCATTGCTGGATGCGAGCGATTGTCGCGGGGGCCGGCGCGACGCACTTGGCGTCCATCTCCTGATCCGCCTTGGCCCGCAACGTCGCGCACACGTTAGGGATTTGTTCGTAGGGCACCTCGCACGGCACTTCAATCGTCATCCAGCGCGGCAAGAATTGCTGCAACACGACGCCGAAGATGCCGGTCACGACGACCAGAAAGAACACCAGATACAAGAATTGCTCGAACGGCCCGCCGAAGCGCAGCCCGCTGTGGCACAGAATCAAGATGAACGCAAGCAAGCTGAACCAGATGTGACCTTTGAGCCAGAAGGCGCGCGAGCCGATGAACCACCAGCTCGGCACGAAACGCAGCGCGGATAAAAGCCAGGCAAAGACGATGATGCCGCCGCCGAGAAGCCCGTAGATGAGGCCGATGCGGCCGCCGCCGGGGAGCGTTTCTTCGCCGTCGGGCTCGCACCAGAGTCGGAGCCCCACGGCCAGGAGGGCCAATCCGCAGGTGATGCCGCCCCAGCGAAAAAGATGCCGTGGATCGTTGTACAGAATCAAACGTCGCCTCGTGTGCCAAGTCCATGCAGTGAGTGACGACGATTATGATACGCAAATGGGAATCACGAAAGCGCGAAAGACGAAAACTCGAAAAAAGAATGCACGACACACGTTACGACGGACAAGGTAGGTGTTCATCTATTAATGAACACCGGGCAAGAACTCACAAAGCATTGCAAATATTGCACTTGCGAATCCGAAAAATGCAAGGTGTTCACTTCATCGCGGGAGAGGGGGGCATCACAAGTCATCGACATTGATTGCCTGTCCGTCATTGCGGATGCAAGCATTCGTAAAGACGCCGAGATTGACGCTGTAATGAACGATGCGCACTGTGCCGTCGCCGAAGAGTGCGTTGAATCCCTGGGAGTGGGCGGAGCCGAATGTCCGATAGTCGATGAGGGTTGAATACGGACGATCGCGAATCGGCTGATAAATACCCCAGCGCGTGCTGTTGCCCCACGCGACATAACTGCTGGTGTATCCGCCTCGATAATCATCCGTCTCCGGTCCGTCTGTGTTGGGCGTCAAATACCAGTTCGGCGACATCCAACGTTCGCCGGCGAGGAGCGTGTTCGACAGACCATCGGTCACAAACGCGATCTTGACAGAGAAGCCTGTGACGGTGAGCATGCCATTGCAAGTGACCCCATTGTTTACGGTTCCTTGATTGCCGGCATAGTCCGTCTGCGCCCGCCGGCCGGGCAGGGCAGGCGGCGCACTGATCGTCACGTCATAGACCACCGGGGGGCGGCGACTCGGACAATAGTAGGCGACGACGGGGGTCGCTCGAACGATCGCATCGTTCGGTTCGCTCCAAAGCGGAGTCTGGTCGAGATAGGGCAAGATTTGGTACGGCCATCCCCACGTTTGCGTTTTGTAATCCGCGGGCGACGAGCCGACGAACATGCGGGCCGTATCGCCATTGCCGCGTCCGGCCGTAGGGAATACTTTGAAGCTACTCTCATGGTTATGAAACGCCAGCCCGATCTGCTTGAGATGATTGATGCATTGCGTCCGCGCCGCCGCCTCGCGCACCTTTTGCACAGCCGGGACCAAGAGCGCGATCAGGATGGCGATGATCGCGATCACGACCAGCAACTCAATCAATGTGAATGCGCGCCGAGCTTTCAATCTGGTGGTCATTCCATCCCCTAATTAACGACCTCGGGCAAAAGTGGCGCCTGCGAATTCGGCGTCGCTCATCTGCAAAACCAGTCGAGCGACCGTGATGACATAGCGTTTACCGTTCGAGCCTTTTTTCTCATGGGCAAAGATTGCCCCGATGTCCGTTTGCTTTTCGAGGTTGACGCCCCACATGATTTCATACGGTTCACCATCATTGGGGGATCGCAACATTTCGTCGGGTTCTTCCTGCGGACTTAGCTGCTTGAGGAACGGCTTGATATCGTCCGCGTTTTTCGGCGTGCCGCCCTTGTATTGCGCCATGTCAAAGGCCTGGCCGATTTTTCGCAGGTGATCGGCCGCTTTGTTCTCTTGCACTTTCGGCTTTTCGCTGCAACCCGACACGGGAATCACAAGGCAGGCAAGTCCGAGAAGAATCAAACCGGGGAGGAATCGCAGGCCAGTCAAGACAATCTCCAGATTCAAATGCAAAGCGGGCAACATCAATACTGCTTTACGTTAACCGGATTCGACGGACGAGTCAACCTGCCATATTAATAACTGCGCATGAGCGAAAGTTTCGACACGATTCGTTTCAACAATCTCATTAATTTTCCAAACGGGCGAAAGGCGGAATCAATGTACCGTGTTTTCGCGGCGGTTTTGATGGTCACGATCACTGCCGCGACCCATGCCGGGCCGACCTATCCCGGCAAAACCTGGGCGACCAAAGCACCCGCCGACGTTGGCCTCGATGCCGCCAAGCTCGACGCCTTTCGCGATTACGTCGGCGGCCGCGGCTGCGTTGTGCGGCACGGCTATCTCGCGTACACCTTCGGCGACGTTGCCAAGCGGGCCGACATCGCGTCGGCGGCGAAGCCGTGGTATGTCCATCTCTTGCTGCTCTTGTTGCAGAACGGCGTCATCAAGAGCCTCGATGAGCCGGTGCATCCGTTCGAGCCGCGGCTGTTCGATCTCAATGCCAAGCTCGATCACAAGGATCGCCTCATCACCTGGCGGCACCTCGCGAATCAAACGTCGTGCTACGGCGTGTCGGAAAAGCCTGGCTCGGCATACGACTACAGCGATTACAACATGGCATTGCTTTGCGACACGCTGTTCCTCCGAGCCTACAAGACGACGTGGATCAAGGCTGACGCGGATGTGTTGATGCCCAAACTTGCCGACTTGCTCCAATGTGAGGATCAACCGACGTTGCTCGCGTTCGGCGCGGTCGATCGACGCGGACGACTGGCAATCTCAACGCGCGATTTCGCTCGCTTCGGACTACTGTATCTGCACAAAGGTCGCTGGCGCGACAAGCAACTGCTCGACGAAAAGCTCGCGGTGATGGCGGTCACGAGTCCGTTGCCGAACGAATTGCCGCGCACCGAGGGCAAGGCGGCGGAGATGATCGCCTTGCAGCGTTCCATCGGCGGCGGCAACAATCAGACGGATCACTTCGGCAGCTACAGCTTCGCGTGGTGGACCAATGGCGTCGATCGCGACAAGAAGCGCCACTGGCCCGATGCGCCCGTAGATGCGTACGGCGCGTTTGGGCATGGCGGCAAGCGAGCGCTGGTGGTGATTCCGTCGCTTGACCTGGTGATCACGTGGAATGACGGGAAGATCAATGGGCGGGCGATGGAGAATCGAGCGATTCAACTGGCGGCGGCGTGTAGAACGAAATGAATCGGAGTGTGAAGCGTGTGCTTCAACGCACTGTCAATTGACAATTCAGGAGTTTCAAGTGGCGTGAGAAAGCAGTGCATTTTGCCCCGAAGGGGCTGCATCCCAAAGCCCAGGGTCGCGCAGCGCACCCTGGGTAAAGCCGTAGCCGGCCGAACTACCCCGAAGGGGTTGCATCGCGGCCAGTGATTGCCACTTGATGCAACCCCTTCGGGGTAGTTTCAATATTGGACAAGTTTACCCAGGGTGCGCTGCGCGACCCTGGGCTTTGGGATGCAACCCCTTCGGGGTAAAAACCTTGGCTTGGGCTCGTGAAAATCAACGATGGAAGCCGACCATGACATGCGCGCCGACGAGAAACAGATGGCTCGTGTCGTAGCCTTGCGAGCTGCCGGCGGAGAGCGGGCCGACGTTGCCCCAGAATTGGCCGGTGGCCGCCAGACGCAGCGTGAAGAGCGGCGGCGGCAGGCCGTCGCGCAGGCGTTCGCCCAGCTCCACGCCGCATTGCGTGCCGAGTTCCACCTCCATGATCGGAATGAACTCGGTGCGCGATTGGCTGAGCACCGACGATTGGCCGGGGACGCCGGCGACCGTCACGGTGAGCGAGCTTTCCTTGTTGTTCTCGCCGCCGACGATGGAGCCGCGGAAGTTGCTGAAGATGATCCAGTCGCGCTTCACCGGTTGCGAAAAGTTGACGCTCGCGGAAATACCGAAGCCCTGGAAAGATTGCGTTGAATAGCGCGTTGTCTGATTGGTGCCGGCGGCGGCGGAATTGGTGAGCGAGCCGGTGTAGTTTTGCTGGATCGATGAGTAGCGCGTCCCGACGCCGAGGTCGATGACGAGATCGTCGAACAACGACCAGTGGAAGTGGCCATGCTTGTTGAAAAGTTCGTCATGGTAATAACGGACCGTGACTTCGGGCAAGATCACCGTGATCAGGGTCAACGCGGAATTGGCAGTGAGCAGGCCTTGCCCGCCGTTCGTGTCGGAAACCTGGCGTTCGAGGAAACCGTTCAGGCTCAGGAAGCTGCCGGAGCCGGTGAAGGCAACGCCGATGTCGTCGATGTCGTAGCGATAACGGACGACGGGAGCGAGGCCGTAATGATCGTCCACGTGGCCGACGTCGCCTAAAAGTGGAAACGCGCCGGCGGAAGCGGCGGGGACGGCGAGCATGAAATCGCGGTTGGACCACGTCGGGCGAATGTAGTCGAAGCCGATCTGCACGTTGCCGAGGTTCGTGTTGGCTCGGCCGCCGAT
>DAIOGM010000008.1:6643-18292 GCA_036745215.1 Gemmataceae bacterium | reverse complement strand
CCGATGTTCGATTGCGCGACCAGGCCCACGGTCGCGAACATCGGCGCGCCGAGGCCGTCGGCGCCGACCATGGGAGCGACGGAAACGAATTCGGCCTGTCCGTCCGCTTGCAGGGGCACGAACGGCTGCGAATGCGCGAGCGGCGTCAATGCGCTAAACATCAGCCAGCCGAGACTCCACAGGCGGAACACCTTCATCTGCGCACTCCTTGCGAGAGACGCTCCGAACGGGGCGCCTTTGGGGACGTAGTCAAGAAGCAAGACGTAAGAAAGTCGCAGTCCGTTCTAGGGCATCGGCGTCACCTCAGCGGGGCGAGGCATCGACATGATTCTCTCCGGCGCCGAGGCGCCCCCGGGGATCGGCAAGGTAATCTCCGGGGCGGTGGTTCTTCCCGTTGGCGGCGGCGGCGGAGTCGGCGGAGTCGGCAGTGACATCGGCGTCGGGATCGGTGTCGGCTCGCATGGTTGCAGCGTTTCGCATTGCGGGATCAACGGCCGGCGCAACAGCGGAAAATGGCGAAGCAGTCCCGTCGGCGGGCAATTCGGCACGATGAGCTGCGGCGGGCAAACCTGCGTCGGCGGGCAGACGATGCGGTCCGAGTATTTTCGTTCCAGGCAATCCAGCCGTTCGTTGAGCTTCTTGCAAATGTCCAGCATCTGATAGGTGACGTCGCACGGCACTTGCGGACCGGGCGCTTGCGGTGCGGGCGCCTGCGGGCCGGGTGCTTGCGGTGCGGGCGCCTGCGGACCGGGCGCCGCCGGCGCCGGTGCGGTGGGGGGGAGACTACTCAACCGAACGGGCGCCGTCGGCGTTTGCGGCGCGTACGGTATGTAAACCGTCTTTGGAATCAGGAGAATGTCCTGGGCAATTGCCGGGGCGCGTTGCGTCTCGACTTCTTGCACAGGCGGCGGCGCCTTCGGCGGCGGCGCCGCGGGCGCTCGTGGCGCGTCGCATGGCTTCTTCGGCTCGCAGTCCGAATGAAAGTGATTCAACAACCCAGCCAAACGCGGCTTGCGGCAAGGTTCCTTCTCGTTGTGGCATTTTGCGTCTCCAAGCGCCTGACAACCAGCGCCGGCCAGCAACGCAGCCATGAATAGAATTTGCCGCATGATTTCGACCCCCATTTTCGTTGCGAGCGTCGCCCAAGACATCGCAATAAATGACGCCGCTGCGGACGCTACAATCCGCAAATTCAATATCGTCAAAATAATCGGAAAACTCGCGGCATGTTTTGCCTGAATGGAAGCAGCCTTGAATTGGTTGCCAAAAGGAAATGCCGCAACGCTCGGACAAAAAAGGAACTCCTCCGGGAACGTTTCGTTCCCGGAGGAGTTCATCATTGTCTACCTTACGCAAATTGTGCAGCACCGCGACTTGCGCAATCAATCTTTCTTTTTCAGTTTGGCTTTCTCCAAAAGATCATCGTGAATGAGCAACAGCCTTTCAACGTCGCTGATACGCTTGCTCAGCTTTTCAATTTCAGCCGTCAAGTTGCTGATCTCGGTCGATGTTGCCCCCGCCGCCGGCGGCGCAGAGGCTGCGGGCGGCGGCGCCGACAGTCGCTGGATGCTACCGGCAATGCGTTGGTGCACCTGGTCCAGGGCGTTGATTTCGGCCTGATGAGCAGCGCGGAGCCTGTTAACCTCAAATGCCTGTGCCTCCAGATCCTGTGCCGCGCGCAATACATTGCTGGCGCTCGAACGAGCCTCTTGATTGACGGTCGGCGGCACGAGAAAACTCGCAACAATTGGCCCCGTTGGCACAAACGGGACGCCCGACGCTCCAAACGCGAACCGGCCTCGTGAGGCAAAGTGACTTTCCTGAACCACGATGCGCGGTCTGGCGGTCTCAACGCGAATTTGCTGCGCCGGCAGCCTGACAACGCTGTGATTCGCGTCACAGTCCCCATGATGGCGGCTAAAAAGACCGCCGGAAGCCTCGGCCTTCAACGAAAACGCCACAACGACCAACAGGAGCGAAACGCCAAGGCATAGGTTTCTTCTGAAGCGCATTGCAATATCCTCATTTCGAATAAGAAACGGGAAACGGACTGGTGGCGTTTATTGCCATTGAGAAATCACTGGGAGAATCAATTATTGCACATGTTTTATCTTCGGACCAAACACGTTCATTCCTTAAGAGCCAAAATCATTCAGGTTTTGCGTTAATTAACTATCTACGAAAACAAAGCCGAATATGCATATCCTGGCAATTCAGATTGAATGGGTAATTTATGTTGACATGACTCAGCATGTTTAGTACGATTTTACCTCGCAACACTAATTCGATTGTTCATTGCCCGTTGTTAGGTGTTTCGAAGCCGAAAATACTAACAACCATATAGATTCAGGAGAATGTCGTGACCATCAAGAAGGGAAAAGTAACGTCACCCCAGGCCGCTGCGCCTGCGGGGTTCAAAGGTACACCAGTTAAGATCCAGGGGCTTGGTTGGATTCCTGACTTGCCGGACAATCGTGACCAGTGGTTTGCCGTTCCGGCGAATGTTCAGGCCAACCTCGGACACAATGTTGATCTCCGCGAACAACTTCCTGCCGATGTCTATAATCAGGGTCGTGTCGGCAGTTGCACGGCAAATGCCGTGGCTGGCCTACTTGAATTTCAAATGATGAAACAAGGGATGGAAGAGGTGTTCACGCCTTCGCGCTTGTTCATTTATTACAACACGCGACTTCGAGACAGCTTGCCGGTTAGCCATGACACCGGGTCAAGCATCCGAAATGCATTCAAGAGCATTGCAACGGAAGGTCTGTGTCCAGAAACGGATTGGCCCTATGACGACACGCCAACGGTGGGCCAGAATGGACCTTTTCCCGCGGGAGCACGCGCTGGCATGCAACCTTCGAAATCGTGCTATGACAATGCAGAACAACACAAAAACCTGGCGTATCGGCGTGTCGATCAAACCCTCGCTGACATGAAGGGTTGCCTTTCTTTCGGATATCCGTTTGCATTTGGATTCACCGTATACGAGAGCTTTTATTCAGAAGCCGTCGCGCGCGGCGCCGACCGAGGCATGGTGTCGATGCCGCGTTCGGGCGAACGCGCACTGGGCGGACACGCCGTCTTGGCGGTTGGCTTTGATGATGAGGATCAACGCTTCATTGTCCGAAATTCTTGGGGAGAGGAATGGGGGGATGCGGGGTATTTTTATTTGCCGTACTCGTACATGATTGACGATGACCTGGCCACGGATTTCTGGATGCTAAGTTTGATACAGTAATCGGAATTGCGAAATTGAACGGCCTACGCTCTCACGCGAACGGAGACGGCAAACTCATCGACGTGCTTGTTCTCCCATGACCGTTTATTGACAAACTTCAACTCAATTGTCCCCGGTTTCGTGGCCGTGAATTGCCAAATCCTTGTGCCGCCGCCTCCCAAACTAACTTGATCTTGAATCTGGAATGTATCTAAATTCAATACTATGGTTCCTACATAGTTCGGAGCTACATTCCATCGGTAGCCCGTAGTTGGATTCTCAGGAAGCCTAACTTCAATTGAATCGCCGACGTTGATTTCTGCTTTCGGGTCCGTCGATTCTCGGTCGAAATGTAACATTTGAGGTAATCCGAAATCGATATCAACCAAGTCTAAATTCGAATGGGCCGTTCATGAGATTGTTGATAGCGCTCGCGCAACCTCCTTCAATGCATCCGAGACCGCCTGTCGAGTCGTCGCGTTCAATTTCGTATTGATGTCAATACTCTTCAAACGCGCATCGAGCTGTGCACGTATCGCTTTGCGGGTATTCGTAAGTGACAGCGCAGATTTTTGATTTATCAATGACTTGTCAAAACTGACATAAATGGACGCGAGCGTTGGAAAATCGTCTGGCGTTGCCAATATTGCGGACGACAAATTATCTAGCCCTTTCGAAAGCGCGGTAAGCCCCTTTTGTCGAACATCTGCAGTTGGAGCATCGAGATCCAGTGCCGCCTTCAGTGGCGTCGCTTCAGGCGGGATGACGATGGGTCCGCCTTTTCCGGCGACAATTCGAAATTCAAGAATGTAATCTTTGCCGTCGATCTTGATGGCCACACGCGTCAATTCGCCGCCTGCATCACCACCGGCCTCTTTGGTCCAGACATTGATTCGCTTTACAATTTCTGCGTTATGATTGGGCCCCGTGTCCAGGCCAATTGGGCTCACCGGACCTGAAGCCCTTGGTGGAACGGGTTCCGACGCCGGGTTCTGTGCCGCGGGCGCCCGTTGGGTCGAGTTGACATTGGAAGTCTCGCACCGGCATCTTCGGAATAATCCATGCGATTGCGCAAATCCCGCCACGACGAATAACGCCAACAAAGCGATAGCTGAAAGATTCCGAAAGCGCATACGTCACCTGATAGAATAAAACTCGCCAGTCGTCATTTCTCGATCGCCAGATATCTCAGCCAACATTTCTAATTGAATTCATAAGCCGAGTCAACAAAATTCACGACGATTGTCCATAACAATGAATAATTGCTTATCGTATTCACTCGCGGCGGAATTCGATAGATCGCCATCGCCTGGAATGAGTTTCAAGATGAGTTGGATAATATTAACTGATGTAAACGTTCCGTCGCGAGTTCATGGCCGCTTCGTGCCAGTAACCAGGCACAATCGTTTCCAGGGCCGGTCGAACACATCGCTTTTCACCTCGACGTCAAAGCCTGCCGCTTCGAGCAGCTTGCGCGCTTCGGGCACCAGAAACGTCAAGTAATACATGATGAACGGCGGCGACCAGAAAAAATTGCGCACGCGCATCGCCCCATTGAAGCCCCGCGCCATCCAGTAAGACGGCGACCAGAGCGGCGGCATATACGCCGAAACGAAAACGAATCGCCCGCCCGGCCGCAGCACCTTCGCGATCTCGGCGACGAAGCGCGGCTCATCGTTCGTCAAGATGTGGCCGAACGCGCCGAAACAGACGGCCAGATCGAACTCGCCTTCAAACGGCATCCGCAACGCGTCGCCGCGCACGAACTCGAGCGCCGTCGTGCCGGGCGCGTCGGCGGTGCGTCGCCGAGCTTCCTCCAGCATGCCGAGGCTAACGTCGATGCCGACGACGCGTTCTTGGCACAACGGCCTCAGCATGCGCATCGCCGCGCCCGTGCCGCAGCAAACGTCCAATGCCGCCGAAAACGGGCCGAGCGTTTTCAGGTGCTCGCCGACGCGCTCCAGAATGAAGTCCGGCGTGCGAAACGGCGTGTAGTCGAACTTGGGCGCCAACAGGTCGTAGCCGCGTTCCGTCGAGGACAACGCCTGGCGGGCAAGCTCCCAGAATGTCGGGCCGTTTGGATGGAACATATCAGTATTTCGTAGGGACAAGCGGCTCGCTTGTCCCCGGAGTGCAACGGGACAAGCGAGCCGCTTGTCCCTACGAGACGACGTGCTTGCGACTCGCCACGAAGAACAACCTCGGAAACGGCAGCAGCGTGACCTCGCCGCGCGGCGGATACGCGGCGCGAAAGCGAGCGCCAAGCTCCGCCAAAAACTCGCTCGTTTGCGGCGCATTCAGTTTCGCGAGCAGCGGTCGCAATGCCGAGCCCTTGAACCACTCGAGCACCGGATTGGCGCCGCTCAACACATGCAAGTACGTCGTCTGCCAGGCATCGACTGCAAAGCCAAGATCGTGCAATCGTTCGACATACCAGGCGAGCTGCCTCACCGATTGCTGATTCAAACCGACGCCGCCGATCACGTCTCGCCAGCGCGGGTCGGCTTTCACTGCTTCGATTTCCAGGTGAGCCGGATTCTCGAAGTGATAAGGAATCTGCACCGCCAGCGTGCCATCCGGCGACAAGAATTTCGCGAGGCGCGGCAACAGCGAATCGTGATTGCCGATCCACTGAAAGGCAGCGTTGCTTACGATGAGGTCGATCGGCTCACGCGGCGTCCATGCGGCGACGTCGGCCTGAATGAACTGCATACGGCCAGGAATCGCGTGCGCGGCCGCCTGCGTTAACATTTCCGTCGAATGATCGACGCCGACGATGTGCGCGTTCGGCCATCGGTCCGCCAGAACTTTGGTGAGATTGCCCGGCCCGCAACCAAGATCGGCGATGAACGCGGGCCGCTCGCATTGGACGCGCGCGAGAAGTTCCATGAACGGACGGGCGCGCTCGTCCGTGAACTTCAAGTATTGTTCGGCGTCCCACATCGTGGATATTTGCAACGACAACCCCCGGGAATCGCTGCGTTCATCCCGGGGCTTGAGAGATTTACACGGAGGCGAGGTTGCCGGTCGCATCGAACGTCAAATCGTACGGACCTTTGACAACGTCGAACTGCGTCACCGGCTTCAGGTCCTTCATGCACGGCTCGGACACTTCGACTTCCTCCACCTTCAGCGTGTTCTTGATGTGCATGATGCGCGCCTGATGCGGCTCACGGCTGCCGATGATGGCGAGGGCGGCTTCGAGCACTTCGCGGTCCGTGTCGTAGTGGACGCTGACGTTCGCGCCTTCGGGATAGCCGCTCGTGACGCAGTTGATGCGCGTCGCATAGTAGTCCATCCCCTTCACGAGCCGCGTCGTGCAGAAGTCCGCGAAGCCGATGCCGCACGCGTTGCCGTGTGTGTGTTCGGTCAGGCCGCGCAGGAAGATGAAACGCATGTTCGGCTGGTTGTCAATCGTTTCGGTGCGCAAGGCGCGTTTGCGGCCGACGACGTTGGTGTCCATACCGCTGCCGGAGATGTCCTTGCCGATCTCGTCGATGATGAGTAGGTCCGCTTCATGAAACGGCAATCGGCCGAGCCATTCTTTCGCCTGAACGAGCAGGCGTTCTTCGACGGGCTCGAAGTCGGTCGGCACACAGGCTTCGATGTGAGCGGTTTCGTCGTAGCCATTCTCGATGGTGGCGAGCCCGAACGCGATCGGCGCCTTGCCGCGCATGATTTTGCTGACGGCGCGGACGACCGGATCGTACGGCTGCTCCAGAAGGACGCGATGATAGTGAGCGGCGCCATGCTTTTTGCCGAGGCCGATCATCATCATCTTGAACAGACCGCTCTCGATTGGCCCGTGATAACTGGTGTGCGGCTTGATACGAGCGACGACGCCGATGTGGTCCGCGGCGGACGCATTCTTGTCGAGAAAAACGGGCCAGCCTTCCGGCGTCGAGCCGAGCTGGATGACTTCCATCGAAGAGCGAATCGGCGCGCCGACGAATTCTTCGGTGATGCCGTAGCTGTGCAGCACCTCGACTTGCCCCTCGGCCGTGGCGCCACCGTGGCTGCCCATCGCGGGGACGAGGAACGGTTGAGCGCCAAGGTCGCGCAGGTGTTGCACCGCACTCTTGAGGATGAGCGCGATATTCGCGATGCCGCGGCTGCCGGCGGTCAGCGCGACCGTTTGGCCTCGCTTGATCTTCGTGCCGAGGTTGAGCTTCGACAGCGTATCGCGCACGGCCGCCGGGATGTTGTCGACGCGCGGCCGCGGGAATTTTTGACGCAGGCGGTACATGCGAGGATAAGTCATCGCAAATCTCGAAAGTCGGTTTGGGGTTGGATGTATCGTGTTATATGGTATCGAATGGAGGCCGGAATTGAAAGTCAATTGCTTGAACGGTCACGGTGATCGCCGATGAAAACCATCATTCGCTGGCTGCCGATTTGGCTTGTCGGATCGATTTGCGTGACGGTCGGATTCTTGAATGGTCAGCACTTTGCAAACGCTCCGCCGTCGCAAAGCCGGCCGGAAGAGTGGCAACGATATGGAGCGCAAGTCGATTGGTACGCCTTGGGAGTTGCGGTGTTTTGGTGCCAACTTTTCGTGTGGGCGTTCGTCAATCCAACCAAATCGCGGTGGTGGATTGTCGGGCTCGCATTGGCATTCTTGCTGTCTGGAGTATTGTTCGTGTTCGGTGCGGTTTCGTTGATTACCGATGGGATGATTCCGTAGTTCGTATTGGGATTTTCATGGTCAACCGAGTTATAATGGATGGCGCCGAATTCCAAGAAAGAGGTGGAACCAATGCCAGACGTTCAAGAACTCAACCGGGATCTAGCCAATCGGCTGATCGAAGAAGTGAAGAAGGATCGGCAATCGGCCTACAACGGTAAATTTGTCGGATTGGCCAACGGGCAGATTATTGTCGTTACCGAAAACTTGGCCGAACTTGCCCAGCGACTTCGTCAGGCGGAACCCGACCCTGCCCGAACCTTTATCGTCGAACCGGGACGTGATCTCGACGAGGTATTCGAAGTCTGGGAGACCTGCTGATGGCACGCGTCCCGTGGTCCTTTCTCAATGATCGACCAATCATTCAAATCGAATTTACACTCGCCCAAGGAGGCAAGGCGTCCCGTACGCTGTTGGCAGACACCGGCGCAGGCACGGCAAAAGGCCCCTTTGAATTGATACTGGAGGAGCACGACTGTTTGCTATTCGGCGGCTCCTTTGCCCAGACCGTGAAACTGAGCGGCGCCTATGCGGGTTCATTCCCGCGATATTTGTTGCTGGCGGAGATTCCAGTAATCCAATTCTCTGGCGACGTTTTCGCAATTGGCGTCACCGCGCCGCCTAAAGGGCTGGACGGCATCGCAGGCATTCGTTTCTTGAATCGATTCACATACGGCAACTTCGGAAACCCCACCGAATTTGGGCTTGAGACCTGACGCCATCAAAATTGGCTCCGGAGATCAACGATGCAACGGATATACTTGGCTCTCTTGGTAATTCCATCCTTCGTCAACAGTGCTTTCGCTGGCGATGCCAAGAAACCCAACATCATCTACATCCTCGCCGACGACCTCGGCCACGCGGAGCTCGGCTGCTATGGCCAAAAGAAGATCAAGACGCCCAACCTCGACAAGATGGCTGCCCAAGGTCTACGCTTCACCCAGCACTACGCGGGCAACGCAGTGTGTGCGCCGTCTCGCTGCGTCTTGATGACGGGATTGCACTCCGGCCACGCCCAGATTCGCAACAACTCCGAGATGAAGCCCGACGGCCAGCAGCCGATCGCCAAGGACACGACGACGATCGCTCGCTTGCTGCAAATGGCCGGCTACGTCACCGGCATGATCGGCAAGTGGGGCCTCGGCATGCACGACTCCACCGGCGATCCGCAAAAGCAGGGCTTCGATCACTTCTTCGGCTACTACTGTCAACGCCACGCGCATAACCACTATCCGACGTTCCTCTGGCGCAACGCCGAGAAGGTCCCGCTCGACGGCAATCCGGGCAAAGCGACGGGCAAACAGTATTCGCACGATCTGTTCGAGAAAGAGGCGCTCGACTTCATCAAGAAGAACAAGGATAAGTCATTCTTCTTATATCTGCCGTTCATCATCTCGCACGTCGCCTTGCAGGTGCCGGACGATTCGCTCGCCGAATACAAGGGGTTGTGGGACGACCCTCCATACAAGGGCGGCAAGGGCTATCAACTGCACGATCATCCACGCGCTGCCTACGCGGCAATGGTGACGCGCCTGGATCGCACTGTCGGCCGCATTCTCGATTTGCTGCGCGAGCTGGGCATCGACGACGACACCATCGTCATCTTCTCCAGCGACAACGGACCGACGCACGAAGGCGTTGGCGGCTCCGATTCGGTCTTCTTCCTGTCCGCGGGCCGCTTGCGCGGCTTCAAAGGCAGCCTCTTCGAAGGCGGCGTGCGCGTGCCGATGCTCGTCCGCTGGCCTGGCCGCACCATGCCGGGCCGCACGACCGATTTGATCTCCGGCTTCCAGGACGTGCTGCCAACGTTGTGCGACGTCGCAGGCACGAAGGCGCCCAAAGACATCGACGGCATCAGCATGTTGCCAACGATCCTCGGCAAAGGCGACCAAAAGAAGCATGACTTCCTTTACTGGGAATTCCCCGGCTACGGCGGCCAGCAAGCGGTCCGCATGGGCGATTGGAAGGCGGTCCGTCAAAACATGCATAAGGGCAACACGCAAATTCAGCTCTTCAACCTGGCGAGCGATGAAAGCGAGAAGACCGACGTGGCGAACCAGAATCCTGCAATCGTCGAGCGTGCGTTGCGCATCATGCGCGAGCAACATACGCCGTCGAAACTGTTTCCATTCAAGGCGATTGATGGGAAGTGAACGAAATTCGACGCCGTCAATTGAGCCGCAGATGCACGCAGATAAACGCGGATAGAATGGGGCGCTGAATCACTCCCATCCGCGTCCATCCGCGGCCCTTTTTTCTCTCCCACGATAGGGAGACCTATTTAGGGCATTCAACACCAACTCGAACCGCTCGTTGAATCATCGAATTCGACATTAACCGAATGCACGCTTCAAGCTATGATAACAGCGTGGTTCGGATGCCCGTTTTACGCACAAATAAGAGGTTTCACCTATGTCGCAATCCGTGGCGGATCGCAATCTACTGTTCGGCGTCCTCGCGATGCAGATGGATTTCATCTCGCGCGATCAACTTGTTACGGCGATGCAGGCGTGGGTGTTCGACAAGCAGAAATCGCTCGGCGAAATCCTCGTCGCGCAAAAGGCGTTGCCGGAAGATAATCGCTCGTTGTTAGAGACGCTCGTTCAGAAGCACCTCATCAAGCACAATAACGATCCGGAAAAGAGCCTCGCCGCGGTGAATCCGACCGAACATCTGTGCCGCGAACTCGAACAAATCACCGACACGGACGTGCAAGCGAGCTTGATGCGCATCCCGGCAGCGGCCGCTCGGCTCGATCCTTATGCGACCATCGCGCCGACGCCGATCACCAACACCGACGTGCCAACCAGCTTGATGCACAACCCGGCAGCGCCCGCGCGGCTCGATTCATATGGGACCATCGCGCCGACGCCGAGTATGTTGACCGCCGGCGCGAGTTTGCGTTTTCGCATCGTTCGGCCGCACGCGCGCGGCGGCCTGGGCGAGGTGTTCGTCGCCCTTGATGAGGAGTTGCATCGCGAAGTCGCGCTCAAGGAAATCCAGGAACGCCAGGCCGACAATCAAGAGTCGCGGGCCCGCTTCATGCTCGAAGCGGAAATCACCGGCGGCCTGGAGCATCCGGGCATCGTGCCGGTCTACGGCCTCGGCGCCTATCCGGATGGGCGCCCGTATTACGCGATGCGCTTCATCCGCGGCGACAGCTTGAAGGAAGCGATCGAACGCTTTCATCGCAATCAAAACAAATTGTCGGCGGGGGAGCGCACGCTCGAATTGCGCAACTTGCTCGGCCGTTTCGTCGATGTCTGCAACGCCATCGCCTACGCCCATAGCCGCGGCGTGTTGCATCGCGATTTGAAGCCCGGCAATATCATGCTCGGCAAGTACGGCGAAACGCTGGTCGTTGACTGGGGTTTGGCGAAGCCGCTCGGCGAAATGCCGGAAGGTACAGGCTCGCTGGAGCCGGGAGAAGGTTCGCTGATGCCGAGCTCGATGAGTTCCGCCTCGGAAACGATCGCCGGGTCCGCGGTCGGCACGCCGCAATACATGAGCCCGGAGCAGGCCGCCGGCCGGCTCGATCAACTCGGGCCCGCGAGCGATGTGTACAGCCTCGGCGCGACGCTTTATTGCATCTTGACCGGAATCTCGCCGGTAAGCGACAACGATGTGGGCACGGTTCTGCGACGCGTCCAGCGTGGCGATTTCTCCAAGCCGAGCGATGTTGTCGGCGGCATTCATCCGGCGCTGGAAGCAATCTGCTTGAAGGCGATGTCGCTCAAGCCTGCCG
>DAIOGM010000008.1:2943-6633 GCA_036745215.1 Gemmataceae bacterium | reverse complement strand
GCCGATCGTTACCAGACGCCGCACGCCCTTGGTGATGACATCGAACACTGGCTCGCAGACGAACCGGTGTCCGCGTGGCCGGAGCCGTGGACGACCAAGGCGCGGCGCTGGATTGGACGCAACGCGACGCTCGTGACCAGTGTCGCATCGGCCATCGTCGTGGCGCTCGTCGGTTTAATCGTGGCGACCATCTTGTTGACGGCCGCCAACGAGCGTGAACGGCTCGCCAAACAAAAGGCGGACGACAACTTCAAACTCGCCAAGCAAGCGGTGGACGATTATCACACCAAAGTCAGTCAGGATGATCTGTTGCAGGAACCCGGCATGCAGCCCTTACGCAAGAGGCTGCTCGAATCCGCCGCCGTGTATTACAAGAAGTTCATCGGCGAGAAGGCCGACGATCCGAACCTGCGCGGCGAATTTGCCAAGGCGAATTATCGCCTGTCGCACATCACTGGCGAGATTGGCTCGAAATCCGAAGCGATTGAACTCGACAAGAAGGCGGCCGGCATTTTCGAGGAGTTGGCCGCCGCGAAATCGAAGGAAGACTTCCGCGCCGACCAGGCCGCGTGTTACGACCACCTCGGCCTCCTTTATCGCACCACGGACAATCTCGCCGACGCCGACAAGTATTTCGTCAAGGCCCTGACCGTCTGGGAAAGCCTGGTGGCCGAGCAACCCAAGGAACCTCGATTTCAAGCCGGCCTGGCCCGCACGAATATGCGCCTGGGCAACCTGAATCAACAAGCTCGCAAGCTGGATGCGGCGACGGAGAACTACGGCAAATCACTTAAAGCGTGGGACGAGCTTGTCAAATCCAGCGCCGCTCCGCAGGAGGATCAGCGCGAGATCGCTGTCAATCATGCCAATCTTGGCAATATCTATCTTGCACAGCAGGGCAAGGAAAAGGACGCCGAGAAGGCGTTTCGCTCCGCCTGGACGATTCAGAAAAAACTCGTCGAGAACGCTCCGAATATCGGCAAGTACCAACTCGATTTTGCGATGACGAACCACAGCCTGGGCCGCATCATGTACGGCTCCACGGATTCGAAAGAAGACGCCAAGACCTACTACCTGGAAGCCGTCGATCGATTGCAGACGCTAACCAAGCTTCATCCCGCGGTGACGGATTATCAGACGCGCCTCGCCAATGCGCTCATGGACGTCTCCGTTTACCATCGCGAAAAGAACGATTTGCAGGACGCCGAGGCCGCGAGCAAGAATGCCCTAGCCATTCATCGCCGGCTCGTTGACAAGAACAAGGACGACGAATCGCTTCACGGCGACCTCGCTCGCGGACTTCACTCGTTCGCCAAGGTTTGTCTCGCGGACACGAAAGTCGATCGAACCAAGGAGGCGGAAACTTCACTATACGAAGCGATCGGCCTTCAGGAGAAGCTGGCGTCGAAGCCTGGAGCGCCAGCCAATCAGAAGCGCGACCTTGCCCAAATGTACGGCGGAATGGGCCAACTCCATACGCTAAAGCTTCGCGATGAAAAGGCAGCCGACGCTTACAAGACGGCGGTCACGTGGTGGGAGAAGCTCGTCAAGGACAATCCCAGCGAATACGAATACATCGTCGGGCTGTCGAATAGCTGCATCCAGCTCGGCAATCTCTCCAAGCTTGCCGGTAAGTTCGATCAGGCCCAACCCTGGTTCGCGCAGGCGGTCAAGAATTTCGACGGTTTGGACAAGCGCGCCCTCGACAACCCGCAAGTGAAGACGTCGATGTTTTTCGCCTATTTTGGACGAGCCGAATCCTTCTCGAAGCTTGCCAAACACGACGAGGCGCTCAAGGATTGGAATCGCGCGCACGACCTGGCCCGCGTTTCGGATAAGCCGTACATCCTGTTGCCGCGCGCCGCCGCCATGGCCCGCACCGGCAAACACGCGGAGGCGATCGCGGAGATTGCACCGTTCGTGGGCAAGGCGAAAGCCGGCGAGTCGCTCTATCGTTTCGCCCGCGTCTACGCGCTCGCTGCCGGCGCCGCCAAGGATCGCAAGGAGTTGGCCGACCAATACGCGAACGAGGCGATGAAGTTGTTGAACGCCGCGGACAATGGCAATTTCTTCGACTCGTTGAAAAACCAAAAGAAACTGCTCGACGCGGACCTCGACCCGCTGCGCGATCGACCGGAGTTTCAGAAGTTCATCAAGTCCATTGAGTCGCGTTAGATTCGTGGACTACGATTCCAATCGTGGATGCGCCGCGCGGAAACCGGGTTCGCCACGATTGGAATCGTAGTCCACGAGACTGAATCAACTCCATATTGACTCCACCTCCTCTTCCAAGCATCATGCGGACGCTCAGGAGGAGGCGTGCGTCATGGATGACGGCTGCGATTTGTCGCTCATATTACCTGCATTCAATGAAGAAGCCGGCATCGCGTGCGCCATCGCGGAAGCCGACGCCGCATTGTCGCGCCTTGGCCTGACCTACGAAATCATCGTTGTTGACGACGGCAGCAGCGACGAAACGGCCGCCATCGTCGAAAACGCACTTCTCGCTCGGCCAACCGTGCGGCTGGTTCGCCACGAGATCAATCGCGGTTATGGAGCGGCGTTGCACTCGGGTTTCGAGGCGGCGCGCGGCGAGCGAATCGCGTTCACCGACGCCGATTGCCAGTTCAACCTTGACGACCTCGCTTTACTCATTCCCCTGACTCGCCAGAACGACATCGCCGCCGGTTATCGCATCGATCGGCAAGATTCGCACCTGCGAAAGTTCTACTCGCGCGGCTACAACCTGCTCACACGTTTGCTGTTTGGCGGCAGCGTGCGCGACATCGATTGTGCACTGAAAGTTTTTCGCCGCGACGCGATCGACAAAATCATGCCGGAGACGGCCGGCTTCTTCGTGAACACGGAGATGCTCGCGCGGGCCAAGCAACATCGCCTGAGCAAGGTGTCGATTGGCGACGTTCCGCGCGTCCTGGGCGCGATGCTGCCGTTCTGGTGGTCGCGCGTGATGTTCCCGACGCCAACGCCGCGCATCGCGAATCCCGCGACGCCCGCCGGGGCGATGCAATGGATCTTGATGCTGCTCCTCTTCGCGATGACATGCGTGCTGTTCTTCAGCCGACTCGATCATCCGCTGCTGGAGCCCGAGGAAGCACGTTATGCGGAGATACCCCGGCAAATGCTGGCGGAAGGCCGCTGGCTGACGCCGGTGTTGCATGGCGAGGACTACTGGCAAAAGCCGCCGCTGTTGTACTGGCTTGTCATGTTGAGTTATCAGGCGTTTGGCGTTCACGATTGGGCAGCCCGCATCGTGCCGTGTCTGGCGGCAATCGGGACGGTGCTGATCGTGAGCGTCTGGGCGTGGCGCACGCTCGGCTTCTGGACCGCGCTCGTCTCGGGTTTGATGCTGACGCTGTCGGCGCGTTTTCTTTATCTGGGCGGAATGTTGTCCATGGACGGCTTGCTCTGCACTTGCGTCCTCACGGCGTTGGCGGCGGGGCACCTGGCGTTGACGGAAGTGCGATATCGAACGCAATGGACGTTGTTGGCGGTGTTGGCGTGCGCCCTGGGTGTTCTCACCAAGGGGCCCGTCGCGCTCGTGCTCGTCGGCACGCCGCTCGTCGCGTGGACGTTTCTCGATCGTCGCTGCCGATTCTGGTCCGCGCTCGAATGCTGCGTCATCGTTGGATTGATCGCGCTGTTGTCCGGGCCATGGTTCGTCATGATGGC
>DAIOGM010000008.1:0-2933 GCA_036745215.1 Gemmataceae bacterium | reverse complement strand
ACGCGGCGGGGTCGTTCCTCTGGATGCACAACATCCTTCGATACTTCGCACCGATCGACCACGAAAAACCGGCGTGGTTCTACGTGCCGAGCCTGGCGCTCGGCATGTTGCCATGGACGTTGCTGCTGATCCCGGCCGTGCCATATCTGTGGCGAAAGTCGCTGCGTGCGGGACAACGTCGGCCGCCGGCGCTCGGCGTCTTCGTGCTCGCGTTCGTATGGTGCGTCGTCTTTTTCTCGCTCTCCGGCTGCAAGCGGCAGGGCTACATCCTGCCGGCGTTCCCGCTATTGGCGCTTGTGCTCGGCACGTTTGTGACGCACGGATTGCCATGGCGAATCTGGATGCACGCCGCGTCGCGTGTCGCGGAACGTTCGGGGCGCGCCTGGGCGCGAAGATTGACATTGGCCGCGAGCGTCATGGCCGTCACGTGCAGCGTCGCGGCGGCGGTGGCGCAGCTTTGGCCGTGGCAGCAGGCATTGTTTCTTGCGCTTGCCGTTTCCGTGCTTGCGGCCCTCGTCACGCTGGCCCCGGCTCGACTGCCGGCGTGGACCTCGTGGGCCGGCTGTGTCGCGATCATGTTTTTCTTTCTCCTCGTCGGGCAACGGGCATTCTTGCCGGACTATCACGATCGTTTTGGCTTGCGCCGCCAGGTCGAGATCTCGGCCGCCTATGAACAAGAAGAGGGCATGCCGATCCTGACGTATCCGAAGCGCTGGGATTCGATCAGCTTTTACGCCCGCCGCGGCGATGTCGAAAGTTACACGCCGGCAGATCGCGAGAAGCTCATTCGCGTTTTGCAAACGCATGGCAAGGCAATCGTGTTCGTTCGTCGCGATCGGGCACTCAAGGAATTGCTCGATGCATTGCCGAAGGACCTGGAAATCGAACTCCTGGGACGGCAGGCCGATTACGTCGCGGTAGGCATCGTGCGTTCGCGAACCAAGTGATCAGAATAGCCACCGCCGCAGCGACCACAATTCCTGAATGTTTTCAAGCACGCTCGATCGGGACGCCTGGAAGTGAAATTGCTCCACCAATCCCCGTTCATTGATCTGCACCAGGATTGAGCCGTCGTGAACAAACCACTGCATCCAAACATACCGTGGCCTTGGCGGGGCGATTGGTTCATCGTTTTTCTTGCCGTCGTCGATGATTGTCGGCGGCTCGGGAAACAGCGCCTTTACTTCTTCCGAGGGCATACCCTCGCGGATCTGCTGAAACTCCTTGGGCGGCACGGCCGGCATGATCGGAGGCGAGACCGCGCAACAACAGCCGAGCGCCGCCAAAGGACCGGTGGCCAGGAAAATCAGCGCCAGCCGCTTGCGCGTTGTCATGGCGTGTTTCGAAATGATGGAGAGTTTAGGCGACCGGCACTGAAATCTTACCAGACGTAGGACGGACATTCCTGTCCGTCCATGCGAGGACGGACAGGAATGTCCGTCCTACAGGTATCTCAGGCATCGCCGCTCGCCTTATTGAACGGCGGGCGAGGCAGCAAGAATATGATAAGCCCCGGGATGAGGTCCTCCGAACCCCGAGGGTGAAACAAAAATCCCCGGGGCTCGGAGTACCTCGCCTCGGGGCTTCAATGGTTTTGCAGGTGAATTACATCTCGTCCTTGTGCGACTCGACCAGCGTACGCAGCTTCTTCATCGCTCGCACGTTGAGCTGGCGGACGCGTTCCTTCGTGATGCCGAGGCGTTCGCCGATCTTTTCGAGCGTCATGCCATCGGCGCCATTCTCCAGTCCGGCACGCAGACGAATGATCTCACGTTCCCGCGGTTCCAGATACTCGAGCAAGCGATTGACCTTCGCGGTCGCCTGGGCGGCGGCGGCGAGGCATTCGGCCTCGTCGGTTCGCCTGTCCTCGGCGGCGTCGAAGAGCTCTTCGTTGCCGGTGACAAAACGCTCGCGGCGATGCTTCTCGTCCGGGATCGAACGAGCGAAGTTCTTCATGATCGCCCAGCTCGCGTACGTGCTGAACTTGTTGCCTCGGCTATAGTCGAACTTCTCGACGGCCCGCATCAAGGAGATGTTGCCGTCGGAGAGCAGTTCGAAGAAGTTCTCCGATTGCCCCGCGTGCTTCTTCGCGATCGAGGTCACGAGCCGCATGTTGCAGCGGATCAAGAGCTCTTTGATCTTGCTGGCTTCCTTCAGGTGCGCTTCGATCTGGTCGAGCGTCTCGACGCGCAGCTTGGCGTAGTCGATGATGCCCGATTCGGTCTTCAGCGCGTCCAGCATCTTGGCGGCGTGATACTTGAGGAAATTCATCTTGCGGAACAGGTGCTGTTCCTGTTCCTTCGAAAGGAGCGGCATCTCGTAGTTGGAGACGAGCTCCGGGATCGCGTCTTTCGGGATGCGCAGCTTGCGGCGCGCTTCCTCGAACGCCTCGGCGTCCGGCATGGTCGCGAGGATGACCTCGGTCATGGCGGGATCGTCGAACGACTCGTGCGGGATGAATTCGATGTCATGATCCATGAACCGCTGCGCGCGGATCTCGTTGAGCACGCGATACATGGACGACCGGTTACGCTGGAAGTTCTTGGCTAGAGTGTCCACGTCCATCCCCCTACGGTAGGAGTTATAGATGACCTGCTTGGCGGTAGCGTCAAGCGGGCCGGTAATATCGGGATACAAGGCAAGTTCCGGATGCTCACGATCGAAATTCTTGATCGTGTAACGAACCGTCTCCGGCGATCGACCCAGCCGCTTGGCGATGCGTCGGCTGACTTCGGACAGACTGCCGATGCCGAGCCGGGCGAAACGCCGGGCGCGGCGGAGAATCTCGTCCTTTTCTTCCTGGGTGAGCTGCGTGAACTTGCCGCTCTTTTCCAGGCGTTCCTTGTTGGCGGCAAGGAACGGGTCAACCAGTGACGGCAGGAAACCCATCTGGCGATGACCCTTGTAGATCACCGGGATGCCGATCAAGCCGC
>DAIOGM010000007.1:0-42436 GCA_036745215.1 Gemmataceae bacterium | reverse complement strand
ATTGGAAAACTTGCGCAGGAAACAAAGATTCTGATCATTAGTAGAACAGATAGGATTGGACAGGCCGCGTCTCTTGCATTTATCCGTGTCCATCTGTGTCCATCTGTGGTTAACTTTCTCAATACCGAATCAGCACACCCGCGTTGACTCCCTGTGCCCAGAAGCTCGAGGTCTGGAACGGCACGCGCGGTCGCACCTGGCTGGCAGGCGGGAACGGGCCGCCGGAGTTGGGCACCTGATTGAGATCGAGCACCGGGTCGATCTGATCGCCGGGACGAAGGACGCTCGACCAGTAGAGGAAATCGTAGCCGACGTACAGGCGGACGTTGTCGCTCAAGTTGTAGCCGAGCTTGACGCCGACCTCCGGCACGAAGCCGAAACGCGTTTGCGTGTGATGGCCGATGTTGCTGGGCAAGGCGTAGAGGCCGCCGGCGAAGGCGCGCGTCATGCCGCGCGAGGTGATTTCCTGGCCGCCGTTGATATCCACGCTCTGGCGCGTCGCGCCGATGGCGAGCTTGACGGTGCCTTCCATCGTCCAGCGGCCGCGATGGCGTTCGCCGGTGAGGCCGACCTGGCCGCCGTAAAAGCGATTGGTCGTTTCAAACAAATCGAAGACCGTGATGTGATCGCCGGCGAGGATCGGGATGTTCGGCGGCGCGGCCGGGATATCCTGCTGCACGACGAAGTCTTCCGTGATGCCGAGGTTTTCCCGCAATTGCAGATAGCGGAAACCGACCAGGTACGAGAGCCGGCTGCAATCGTTGCACCAGGCTTGCCGCAACAAGTTGAGTTCCGCGCCCAAAAGTGAACTCGACGAATCGACGCGAATCGAGCCGGCGGCCTTGAACACGTCGCCCGGCACGAGCGCCGGCGACGTCGTCAACTCGCGATCTGGCGTTCCATCGTTGATATTGAAGAACGGCCGGGCGAGCACCGGGAATGCGCTGCTGTCAAACAGGGCGTTGTTATTCTTTTGGCCAAGGAAAAAGAAGTTGCCTTCGATGCTGCACAGGCCGCACGGATCGAGCGAGTAGCCGAGGGTGAATCGGCCGCCGGGGCGACCGCCGGAGGACGTCCGGTCGTCGCCGTTAAGGATGCTCGTCGAGCCGAAGCCGAGGGTGCCGCGCGTGCGTTCGGGATCGAACGGGGACGCCGTCGTCACCAGCGGCGGCACGCGGAAGCCGCGCGTCCACCACCAGAGAAACTCGGCGCGGGCGTAGAAGCGGCCCAGCGGATCGAAAATCGATTCCGCGTTGTTGATGGGGTTGCCGCGTTCATCGACGATGATGATAGTTTCGTGTTTGGCGGCAACGGTAATGGTCTTTGGCAATTCGTCGGGAAGAAACGCCGCCGTCGGCGCGGGCAACGATTCCGCGACGCGTTCGAATCGCGGCACGTCGTTGATCCGCGACGGCTCCGTCTCCTCCGCGATCGTGAAATCGAACGGCTTGTACACCGCGATCGGTCGATCGTCGGGTAGCGGCCGGGATCCGCGCACGATGCGCGGCGGCAGCGGCGCGAACGCCGCCGGTTGCACTTCCGCCGACGCGGGGGCCATGGATGAGAAACCGGCCTGGACCACGCCGTCGTCCAGACGCGTCGGCGTGCCGAGGCGAATCGCATTCGCCGGCCGACTCGCGTCCTGTCCATATCCGATGACGCCCAGGAAACCGAGCGCCGCTGCCGTCATTGTCGTTTTGAACCAACGCATCCATCACCTCTTTGGACAGATTGCTACGCCGCAAGCGGCTAAAAGGCGGGCCCAAAGCGAGGTTGTTTTTCCAACCACGGATCGTTATTGATGAGCCCGTTGTTTCTGCGAGACTTCGCTCACGGACAAGATTCGGCATTACAACAGGCATTCGTGGAAACAATCGGGGGACAGGAAAAGCTCGCAAGCTTCGTCAATGCCGCACAAGCGCCAGAAGCGGAACTTTGGCGGCAATCGGAAAGTCTGGTAATGGCGTCACAAGCGGAACGGTGGCGCAAGACCGAAGAGTTTTCGAAGCTTGCCTCAATTGCCACCCGAGCGTGCCGCTTAAGTAAACTTGGCAAGCACGCGAAGGAAACGGGAGGAGTGCCATGGAAGGTAGGAGAAGCAGGCAAGGCATTTTCGCGGCGACGCTCATCGCCACAACGTTGTTGTTCGCTCAAGTTGCCGACGCCCGTGCGGAATTTTCGGACGTCCAGGTTAACCCAATCGCCAACGAGGCCGGTTCGTCGTCGCGCGACGGTCGTGCACTCGTCAATGGATTGCAAAAGGAATGGGAAGCGGTTCGCGAAGATTTGACGCGTAGCATGCTGGAAGCGGCGATGACGATGTTCTTTATCAAGGCGCCGCCGCCTCCCACGCCCCCGCCGCCTCCGCCGCCGGACGGCAACGGCGAACCGCCGGACGATACGCCCCCGCCGCCGCCACCCCCGCCGCCGCCGCCGCCCGACGGTCAGGGCGAAGTGCCGCCGATCGATCCCCCCATCGATCCACCGCCGCCGTCCGCCACACCGGAACCCGCGAGCATTGTGACGGCGTTCATCGGCGTCGGCCTCGCCTCGTTCTATGGCTGGCGCAGAAAACGAAAGAATCGCACCGCGTGAGTCGATGCGAATGAAAACAACAAAGCCCGCGGTTCTCGCCGCGGGCTTATTGTTTGCGCAATCGGAGTGCAACGATTATCGCGACAGCCTGCTCGTCGTCCCTGGATTGTAAGGAATATACGATCTTTGATTCGGCACGCGATAGAACGAGTTGTAAATCATGAAGCCGGCCGTGTGTCCGGTTGGCGGCAGTTGGCGATCTTTCACGTCGAGGTCGGCTCGGTCGTCAAGGGTCGGATCGAGGTATTGCGGCTGTTCGACCGGCAATCCGATGCGCGACTCGCGATAGCGGCGATCGTACTCCGTCATCACGCCGAGGTAGTAATTCGCCGCCGGATCGCCGCCGCGCAGCAGATTGAGATAAGGGCTCAGCGCCGGTCGCGAATACGGCGCGCTGATCGTCGGATTGGGATTGAACAACGTTTGTGCCGATGCGAGGTTCGCCGCCGTCAGGACGAGGATGCTGCCCAGGGCGATGCGGATTGAAATGAGTTTCATCTGGTCATCCTCTCGTAAGTCACTCGTTGAAGCCCGACTTCTTCCTTCCATTTGAAATTGTCAATTGTCAATTGTCAATTGTCAATTGTCAATTGTCAATTCCCCCCATCTCACCGAAAGCCGACCGTCCCCGACTTGATCGAATTCACCATCTGGCTGCCGAGCAGCGTCGCGCCCATGATGCGTTCGATCGGCTCGAGCATCTTGCTGAGGTTGTTGTTGAAGCGCCGCATTGGGTCCGCCTGCACATAGACGCGATCGCCGGGCATGATTTGCCAGTTCGTGTTCATCGCGCCGAATTGCGTGATGCCTTTCCAATCGACGGGCAGCATGCTGTCGTGGCCCGGCGCGTTGTTTCGTCGCGCGACCCAGATGCGCCTGGTTGATGCAACAACCGGCAAGCCATTGATGTTGGCGATCGCGTCGAGCACCGTTTCGCTGCCGGTGACGGGGAAGCGATAGACCTGCTCGCCGAGGCCGGCGCCGTCGGTGATGATGTAATACACGCTGCTATTATAGGCGAGCACATCTACGCTCAGGCCATCCAGGATATCCTCGTACTTGACTTCGATTTTCTTGCCGATGACGCGAGCGATTTCCTCGCGAGCCCTCTGAATCGTGAGTCCGGACACGAGCGCCGGCCCGTAAATTCCAAGGCCAACGGTGCCATCCACGCGCACCAGGTGCTGGCCGCGGATCGGCTGCGTCAGCAGGCCCTTCTGCGATTCGATGAGCAGCACATCCGGCGGCCGAATGACATACGTCGGCAACGTTACGAGGTTGTATTCGCTCGGCGCGTCCGGCGGCGCCACCACCGGCGCTGCTGCGTGTCTGCCGCCATGTCGGAAGGACACTGGTTGAACCTTCACGGCAACCGGCGGTTCCTTTTGCATCACTTCCGGCAATGGCGGGATCTCGACATCGGCTGGCTGCTTATCCTGGAACGTCGTCTTCTGAATCGACTCGGCCGGCTTGGCTGCGTTCTGCCATTGCTCGTGCGCCAGTGCTGTCGATGGCGCCGCCGGCGCTTTTTTCCAGGCAATATCGTCGGCCTTGGATTGCTTGGATGGCGCAGTCCCGCTCACACTGGCGGGCAGGGAAGAAGTGGAACTACAGCCGGCGACGGCGACAAGCAAGGCCGTCGAAAGCCCGAAAAATCCGCGGGCAGGTGAAACGCGCATGGTGAGACTCCTTCGCACCCGGGCGGAGCGGCGCGCATGTAAATCGAGCGCACTGCGGCGCCGCGCCGACTCTGTCCCCATGATCGGGCATTCGTTCGCCGGCGATGGAGTCGAGTTAGCTGCATTCCCAAGATTCGCGCAGTTGCCAACATCAAAGCAAGCGTTTCGATAAGCAATTGCGCTTCTTTCCCAGTTTGACAGAAGCCCACGGGTGAGGTACTCCGAACCCATGAGAGCAACTTAACCCAGAGGTTCGGAGTACCTCACCTCTGGGCTTGGTGAAACATACAATAACCGAACGGAAAGGAGGCCCATCATGCGACAATGTCTGGTCACCGGCGGCGCGGGCTTCATCGGCTCGCATCTTGTGGAACATCTCGTCAACAAGGGTTGGCGCGTTCGTGTGCTCGACAATCTCGCCACCGGCAAGGCGAGCAATCTGGCGCCCTTCGCCAGCAAGATCGACTTCATCCAGGGTAACATCAACGACTCAACCGTGCTGCGTCCGGCGATCGCCGGTTGCGAAGTCGTGTTTCATCTGGCCGCGTTGCCATCCGTCGCGCGCAGCCTGGTCGATCCGATGACAACGCACGACGTTTGCGCGACCGGCACCTTGAGCGTGCTCGACGCCGCCCGGCAAACGGGCGTTCGTCGCGTGATTTACGCCGCCAGCTCCAGCGCATACGGCGGCACGCCGGGATCGTTGCGCAGGGAGACCGATCCGCTGGCGCCGTTGTCGCCGTACGCGTCGTCGAAGCTCGCCGGCGAAATGTATTGCCAGAGTTTCACAACGGTCTACGGCCTGGAGACCGTGCGCGTCCGATTCTTTAACGTGTTCGGCCCGCGGCAGGATGCGCGCAGCCCGTACACCGGCGTCATCGCGTTGTTCATCGCTGGCATGCTCGAAGGCAATTGTCCCAATGTGCAAGGCGACGGCCTGCAATCGCGGGATTTCACCTACGTCGATAACGCCGTGCAAGCATTGACGCGCGCCGCCGACGCCGCGAACGCGATCGGCAAGGTCTACAACATCGGCAACTGCGAGACGACGACGATCCTTCAGCTCGTCGCCCACCTGAACACGATTCTCGCCACGAAACTGGAACCGATCCACGGTCCCGCCCGCGCCGGCGACGTGCGCCATTCGCAGGCCGACATCGCGCTCGCTCGCCAAGATCTCGGCTACGAACCGGCCGTGACGTTCCTCGAAGGATTAAGGCGAACCGTGGCGTCTTTACGCGCGTCGTGATGGAATGGTTTGGTTGACAATCGCCCATGAGAATGGTAACGTCACCATAGAATTCCCAAAAGTTTTGGACTACGCTTGTATCATGCCGCAGGAATTGACCACGTCTCGGGAAGCCGAGATCCTGGAAGAATGCCAAAACATCATCGGCTACCGCTTCCAGAGGATCGAGCTGCTTCGTTCCGCCCTCACGCACACTTCCGGCGCCGACACGCGCCAGGACTCCAATGAACGTCTCGAGTTTCTCGGCGACTCCGTGCTTGGGCTCGTTTGTTGCGAGCAATTGTACTTGCGCTTTCCCGAATATCAGGAAGGCGATTTGACGAAGATCAAATCCGCCGTCGTCAGTCGCCGAACGTGCGCTCGCATGAGCCGGTTGCTCAACCTGGGCGATTTCCTGTTCCTGGGCAAGGGGATGCATTTTCAAGAAACGCTGCCGCCGAATCTGCTGGCGGACGTTTACGAATCGCTCGTCGGCGCGATGTATCTCGACGGCGGATTGGATCCGGTCAAGGAGTTCATCCTCAAGTACCTGAATCCCGAAATCGAGGAAGTGGCCGAGGCGGCGCACGCGGGGAACTACAAATCCCTCTTGCAACAGGTGGCGCAGAAGGAGTTCAACGCCACGCCGGCGTACCATCTGCTGGACGAAAAGGGCCCGGATCATTCGAAGTGCTTCAAGATTTCCGCCGTGATCGGCCGTTATCATTACGCCGCCGCCTGGGGCCGCACGAAGAAGGACGCGGAGCAAAAGGCGGCCATGAACGCTCTGGCCATGATCAACGGCGAGCCGGTGCCGTTTCAGGCCGATTGAAGCGAGCGGAAACCAACCTCATGCCGATGCCGCCGTATCCCATCTACTGCTACACAAAGTCCTGCAAGAACCTCGCGCAATACAAGATCGCCGCGCGCTGGTCGGACGGCGTCGTCAAGGAACTCAAGACCTACGGCCTGTGCTGCGAGGAATGCTTGTCGAAGTGGTTCCTGCGCGGCCGGGAAAGTTATCAGAAATGCCTGCTGATTCCGGGCGAGACGCTCGATCCGCCCGGAATTTATCAGTTGCAGCGCGGGCACGGTGATCAAGGTTTGCCGCGTTTGAACGAACTGGAAGAGCGCGTCCTTGCGGAATCAGCCAACCACCAATCGAAGGGAGCCCCGGAACATGGAACCGCTCCCGCCGCAACCTGATGAACAACCGATTGTTGAAACGGCGCCGAAGAAGACGGGATGGATCTGGACGTCATGGGCCGTGATCTTGCTGGGCGTTGCGGGCGTGATCGGTGCGCGCATGTGGCCGATGAACTCGACCGAGGAGTCCGATGCTGCGCCCAAGCCAAATCTGATTCTCGAACTTCAAGCGCGCTACATCATTGGCTTGCATCGATGGATCGCGCCTTACGTGCCCAATTTGTATGAAGAAGCTCAGGGTCTGAACCGGGGCAACATCGAACAACGACTCAGCTTCATCGTGATGGCCGGCGAGATGGTCGGGCCGCAGGAAGCCCTGGAACGGCTGGATGTTCTGGATCAACTCCTGTCAGAAAACCATAGCCAGCTCACGCCATCGCAAGCGCGAGTGCGCAACATCCTTCGCCGTCTTTACGCCGACTATGCCGCGGGCCGTTACGCGACCATCATGGTTGGCGCCGACGATCGCGCTTACCTGGGTGAAAGGCTCGGCTGGCTCAGCGAGCTGGCCCTGCATCCGCGCATTCGTGTGCCGGTCGAGGCGGAAAGCGTCGGTGCAATCGCAGGTTCGGCTTTGCGCGTATTGCCTCCGCTCAAAGGCCGCGAGGACGCCATGTGGCCCGCCACCGTCACCGCGATCGCTCTGCTCGGCGCGACCTCGCTCGGCCTGGCGCTGGCCGTGCTCGGTCTGTGCTTTGCATTTGGCTTCGTCGTTTACGCCGTGATGGGGATGGTGATTTGGCGCCTCCAGACCGGCATTGCTCATGGCGGCGTCTACGCGGAAACGTTCGCTCTGTGGCTCCTGGTGTTTTTCGGCGCCAGCGTTGGCATTGCGTATCTGCCGATGCCGCTCCCTCGCCTTTCCCAGGCGCTCATCACCATGCCGACGAGCCTCCTGGCGCTCGGATGGCCAATGATCCGCGGCGTCTCCTGGCGCCAAATGCGCCTCGACATCGGCTTGACATGCGAACGCAATCCGTTTGTCGAATTCGCCGCCGGCGTTTTCTGTTACATCGCCAATTTGCCGCTCGTCGTCCTCGGCTTGGCGATCACGGTTGGCCTGATGAAATTGCAAGGCATCGGCACGGCGCCGGAAGAGGGCGATGGCCCGCCCGATTTCTCTTCCGAGTCGATGCCCAGTCATCCCATCGTACACGTCCTCGCCGACGCCGATTGGCTCGGCATCTTGCAAATCTTCTTGCTCGCGTCCGTCGTCGCTCCCATCGTCGAGGAAATCATGTTCCGCGGCGTACTGCATCGCCATTGTCGCGAGTTGACGGGCCGATGGCGACCATTCTGGAGCGCGCTGGCGAGCACCACCGTCGTCAGCTTTATTTTCGCCGCAGTGCATCCGCAAGGGCTCACGGTCATTCCCCCGCTGATGTTCATGGCGTTCGGCTTCAGCCTGGCGCGCGAGTGGCGCGGATCGCTATTGCCGTCGATGTTCGCGCACGGCATGAGCAACGGCATCGTGCTGACCGTAGCGCTATTCGCCCTTTCAAAGTAAGTCCGCGCATCGCAAGACGACCGACGTCGCTGGATCCTCGCGCCAGGAATATTCGCGCGGATCCATCTTCGTCCACATGTGATTCATCTTGGTCCAGGCGCTTCGCCAGTATTTCCCGAAGTGGCAGCCGCCCGCCCGCAGCGCGCGGCGATGGGCGGCCCAGATCGCCAGCGTGATGCCCGTGAAGAAGATGCGGTGCATCAGCATGGTCAACACATAAAGCCAGCGCGGCCGATCGCGAAGTAGCTGGGCGAGGCGTTCGCATTGAAAACGCAGGTGGGGAATCTCGTCCGCCAGGATTTGTTTGCAGATTTGTTGAAGCACGGGGCATTTCGTGGCGCGGCGAATCGCGTTGTAAAAAACAAGCGCATGCGTCTCGACCATTACCACCGGCGTCGTCCACGTCTCCATGTTCGGCAACCAATATCGGCAAGCGCGAAAAAGCGTGTCGCCCCAATCTGTAGTCTTGCGCGGAACGCCGACGTGATCGAGATACGCGCCGAGCGTCGCGCCATGCCGTTGCTCCTCCGCGATGAACAGATCGATCGCCGCCGCGAAATCAGTATCGCCCGCGTCCTCCCCATAGCGCCGGGCGGCAGCGCGGAGATGCGCGCCGTCGGACGATTCACCGAGCGCCCAGGCGGCCAAGCTTTCGCCGATGTCCGCGCGTTCCTCCGGCGTGATGGCGACGTCGTTCCATCGGATTTCGCCGAGCTCTGCGCCGTTGGCGATGAAATAGTCGCGCCACTCGGCCGAGGACTTTGGCGTCGGCAAGTCGTTGTTTTGCGTTGAACTCTCGTCGTGCATCCAGCCGGTGAACCAGGTAACCAGCATTTGGGATCCCTCCATAAGCTTGGTGAAGCAAACTACTTTGTAACGCAAAGTAAATATTGGTTTGCGTTTAGCGTTCGCGAGGCGCCACGCGAACGCTAAACGTACCACCGATTAGAGAGCGGCAATCTGATAGAGGTACATGTGTTGAAGCGCGTTCTCGACCGCGTCGATGGTTTCATCGAGCGTCGAGGTGCCCGCGGTGAGGCCGACGGTTTCGAGTCCGTCGAACCATTCCGGCTTGAGATCTTCCGCGCCTTGCACATGATAGGCAGGCAGTCCCTTCGCCTGGCAACGCAGGACGAGCTGGCGGGTATTGTTGGAATTGTGGCCGCCGACGACGACCATCGCCTCGACTTCGTCCATCAAGCGTTCGAGCGCTTTCTGATGATCCTTCGTTGGATGGCAAATCGTGTCGATCCAGCGAATCTCCGCGTGCGCGTTCTTCTCCTGGATTGAGGCACGAATTGCATCGGCATGGCTCACCGGCGTCGTCGTCTGGCACATGACGCCGAGTTTGGCGTGGGGATATTGACGGACCTCGTCGGCGCACTGGATCACGTCGAAACTCGCCAGATCTTCGATGATTCCCTGCACCTCAACGTGGCCGCGCTTGCCGATGACGAGCACATGGCACCCGTCGGCTTGCAGTTTCTGGGCTGCGTCGTGAGCGCGCGTCACAAGCGGGCAGGTCGTATCGATGATTTGCTTGCCGGCTTCTTTCAGTCGCGAGCGTTCCTTTTCGCTGACTCCGTGCGCGGTGATGAGGACGGCTTCCGTCACGGGCAGTGGCCGGCGTTTGGATTCCGCGATCATTTGAAAGCCGCGCTCGGTGAGATCGTCTAGGACGCGTTCGTTGTGAACGAGTTCGCCATGGATCGTCACCCGTTCGGGACGCTCGACCTCATCGATGATGGCGAGCGCGTCGCGTACGCCGAAGCACATGCCGAGGACGTCGGCTTTGATGATTTTCATGACATTTCTTCCTGATTTCGTTTAGCGCTCACGTGGCGCCAGGCGAGCGCTAAACGTAAACACCGATCGACATTACAACCGTTTTTCCCACGTCCTGACAACGCCAACTAACCTTACGTCACGTTTTCTTTCCCCGCCCAACTAATTTGCCACGCAAAGTGAATCGGCAAAAAAAACAACCAACCTACGCCGGCGACCAGCCTTGTGTCAACTTCGGCGCCGGTTCCGCGTCCTTGGCGCTGACGGCGTCCGTCACGATGTTTTCCAGCACCGTCACGTATTCGATGAACCGCTTGCGGCCTTCGTCGGTCAGCCGGCATAACGTCTGCGGCCGATTGTCCTTGAAGCCCTTCCAGATCTGGATGAGGCCCGCCTCGCTCAAGATCTGCAGATGCCGGCTCAGGTTGCCGTCGGTCAAGGCGCAAAGATCCTTGAGGTCATTGAAGATGAGCCCGCTCGGGTGCGTCATCAGCGACGTGATGATGCTAAGCCGAGCCTTCTCGTGGATGACGCGGTCGAGCCCTTCGTAGGCGAATCGGCCCGGCGAATCAGTAAGCGGCTTTTTCTTGTTCATCGGTCCTTCGCTCCAGAGTCCAGTAAAGGATCGCGGCGGAGAGCATCTGCCCGACGCCGAACGGCACGCCCATCGCCCACGCGGAATAGGCGAATTCGTCGCGTGCCCAGATCAGACACATCACGCCGGCGGTCATGTAGAAGACGCCGACCCAAAACGTCGCCTTTGGCAATAGCCGATACGACGCGAAAATCCCGAGGCTGAAGAAGATCGACCAGAGGCCCGGCATGAGCCACAAGGCGCTCGGCAGAATCTGATAGAGAATGATCGTCACGAGACCGCCCGCGACGACGCTGGGCGCGAAGTTGCCGATGGCGAGAATCGTGTTGGACTTGGTCAGCGAATACGTCGATTTCATGCAATGCCAGTACATGGCGACGCCGGTGACGGCCATGCTCAATAAAGCGGCGCCGACCCACAGGCTCAGGTATGCGAGCGGATCCTGCGCGGGTTCGGGGACGAGCGTATGCTGCAATCCGGCGGCCAGGCACGCGAGGACGCCCGAAATCGCGACGGGGGCGGCGCGATAGCCGCGAAAGGTCTCGGTGCGCGCGACCTGTTCGCGGATCTCGGATATTTGCGACAGGGCTTCGTGGAGGTCCATGAGTTTCTGCTCCGTTGACTTTGCCCCGTAAAGTGTAATGTATTTCTCGGTCTGGTCAAGGGGAATTTGACGGCTCATGGAATTCCGAGCGCCGCTTTCAGACAATCGTCGATTTCGCTCATCAGGGCCTTGGATAATTTGCCGATGATGCGATTTACATCTGCTAACGGAATCGAATGGAGCCGTTCGCAGCGAACGGCCGAGGTGTGCAGCAATCCAGAGGCGGCGCCGTCCAAAGTTGTCACGTCAATCAAAAGTTGAGTTGCTTCCTGCACGCGCGTGATATTGCTCGTAATCGCAGCGATGATGGTTTCATTGAGTCGCGAATTGTTGTGATCGGATTGAACGATGAGCGCGGGCCGAAGCTTGCCGCCGGGACTACCAACGTTTGGCACAAACGCCAGAATCACATCGCCGCGTTTCACGTTCATGACGGGCGGCGTTCCTCGTCATAACGGTCGTATGCGTCCATTCCCGGATCTTCCCAACCGTTATCTTTTGACGAACGGGCCAGTTGAAGCCGCAATTCGTCATCGGACCACTCCGAGCCATCATAGATCAGGCGGCGGACGTTGTCGTAGGTTTCCTTTTTCATGACGACGTAATGCTGCGACGTTTCCGGATCAACGAAATCGACGGCCTTGCCGTTCTCGAGGTTGGCGCGCTGTTCGTGAGTCAAATCAATCATGGATGCCTCTTTCCCCTCATCGTAACAATGAAACTTCGATCATGGGAAGAGCAATAATTGTCATTCGGAAGGTGACGCCGGTCCCGGGCCGGCGGGTTCGTTGGGCTCGCCAGAGGGCTTCATGGCATCCGGCGCCGGCGCGTCACCGTTCGGCCCCACGTCTTCCTGGGCCACCTTGGCGATCGACGCGATCTTGTCACCTTCATTCAAATTCATGATGCGCACGCCCTGCGTATTGCGGCCAATGAGCCGAATCTCGCGAATATGCGTGCGGTTGACCATGCCTTGCGCCGTGATGAGCATGATGTCGTCGTTCTCACGCACACTTGCGACGCCGAGAACGGGGCCGTTCCGATCGCTGGTGCGGATGTCGCGCAAGCCCTTGCCGCCGCGGCGCTGCTTGCGATAGCGCATGCCGGAGCGTTCCTCTCCAGGCGCTGCCGCTTCTGGCTCGCCGGATTCGCCTTCGGTCGGCTCGGCCGCGTCGGCTTCCTCTTCCGCGGGCTCTTCGGCGAGGTTTGCTCCGAACGGCGTGCGTTTGCCGTAGCCGTTCTCGCAGACGGTCAAGAGCGCGCCGTCCGGATCGGTGACGACCATGCCGACGATTTGATCGCCCTCGCCAAGGTTGATGCCCTTGACGCCGTACGTATTGCGGCCCATCGCGCGGGCGTCCGCTTCGGAAAAGCGAATCGCCATGCCGAGCTTCGTGGCAAGCACGATTTCGTCGCCGGCCTTCACGGCGACGACGCCAACCAGCGAATCCCCTTCCTCCAGCGCGATGCCGATGATGCCGCCCGATTTGGGCCGGCTGTATTGCTCGAGCGACGTTTTCTTGACGAGCCCGTTTTTCGTCGCCATCATCAGGTAGCTCTCCGCGTCGAAGCGGCGCACCGGGATGACGCTCGAAATCTTTTCGCCTTCCTTCAAGGACAGGACGTTGGCGATATTGCGGCCCGCGCTCGTGCGGCTCATTTGTGGGATGTCATACACTTTCAGCCAATAAAGCTGGCCGCGATCGGTGAAACACATGAGATATGCATGCGTCGAGCTGACGTAGAAATGCTCGATGAAGTCGTCCTCGCGCGTGTCGCCACCGGAGACTCCCTTGCCGCCGCGATGTTGCGTGCGATACGTGTTGAGCGGCAAGCGCTTGATGTAACCGTTGTGGCTGATGGTGACGGCGTTGACCTCCTCGGCGATCAAATCTTCGAGCTTGATCTTGGAGAGTTCCTGGTCGATGATCTGCGTCTTGCGTTCGTCGCCATACTTGTCGCGCAGGTACTCCGTGTCGCTCTTGATGACGGCGAGGACGTTCCGGTCGGCCGCCAGCAACTCTTCGTACTCGAGAATATGGCCACGCAGCCCGTTGTATTCCTTGAAGATTTCATCGCGTTCCAGCGCCGCCAGCTGGCCGAGCTGCAAGCGGACGACGGCTTCGGCCTGGGCTTCGCTCATGCGATAGCTGGCTTGCGTGCCGATTTCTTTTTGCAACGACGCGAAATGTTCGCCGCCGAGCGCCCGTTCCATGAGCGCGGCTGACACTTCAAGTCCCTGCAAGTTTTCCTTGGCGGCGGCACGGCTCGGCGAGCTGCGACAAATGCGAATGACTTCGTCAAGCGACGAGATCGCGATCAACTGCCCTTCGAGAATATGGCTGCGCCGCTTGGCCTCGCGCAGCAGATACTCCGTGCGGCGGCGGATCACCTGCACGCGATGGCGCAGGAATTCTTCGAGCACCTGTTTGATATTGAGCGTGCGCGGCCGGCCGTCCACGAGGGCGAGCAAAATGATGCTGACGGTCTTTTGCAAGGGCGAGAACTGGTAGAGCTGATTGAGCACAAACTCCGCGTCGGCGTCGCGCTTGACGTCGATCACGAGCCGGACCGGCTCGCCCGAGCGGGCGCTCGATTCGTCGCGGATCGCGGAGATGCCTTTGATGCGTTCGTTCTTGACTAGCTCGCCGATTTGTTCATGCAATCGATTGCGCGTCTGCTGGTACGGGACTTCATGAATGATGACCTGCGACTTCGCGCCTTCTTCGTTGATGGACGCCCGCGCCCGCAGCGTAACCTTGCCCCGACCGGTGCGATAGCCGTCGAAGATGCCCGCCTTGCCGCAAATGACGCCGCCCGTGGGAAAATCGGGCCCGGGAATCAGCTCGATCAGTTGATCGACCGTAACGTCGGGATCATCAATCAGCCTGACGATCGCATTGCACACTTCGGTGAGATTGTGCGGCGGAATTTCGGTCGCCATGCCGACCGCGATGCCGTCGGAGCCGTTGACGATGAGGTTGGGGAACTTGCTCGGCAAGACGAGCGGCTCGCGATATTTGCCGTCGTAGTTATCGATGAAATCGACGGTGTCCTTGTCGAGATCCTCTAACATTTCTGCGGCGACGTTGAAGAGCTTCGCCTCGGTGTAGCGCATGTGCGCCGGCGGCAGCCCCGCGATGGAGCCGAAGTTGCCCTGCCCCTGGATCAGGCGATGGCGCAGGTTCCATTCCTGGGCCATGCGCACGAGCGTCGGATAGATGGCCATGTCGCCGTGCGGATGGTAGCGTTTCATCGTCTCACCGACGATGGCGGCGCACTTGGTCGTGGACGCGTTCGGCGCCAGGCCGAGGTCATTCATCGCCAAGAGGATGCGGCGCTGCGATGGTTTGAGGCCGTCGCGCACATCGGGAAGGGCCCGGCTGATGATGACGCTCATGGCGTAGTTGAGGTAACTATGCTTGAGTTCGTCCTCGATTCTGAGCGGTTCCGACGTGTCGCCATCGCCAAATGGGGCGGCGTCGGCAGGGGGTACAATCGGGGGAGGCGGCATTTCGTCCGGCAAGGTCGTGATCCTTCGCAAACCTAGGAAAATTCAAGGTGAAATCGACTTTGAGGCTTCTTGTATTTTATGGAAATGAGAGTCAGAAAGAAGCCCTGAAGTGAGGTATCCCAGGGGCTCGGAGTACCTCGCCCCTGGGCTTCTTCAGAAATGCTACTTGGGGCCTGCAAACGCCAACACGCGCCCATCCATCAGGGTCACCACGATGTCATTACCGCGCGACGCGATCGCCAAACCCCACGCGGTCGGCACGGCGGGCAACGCCTCTTGCCAGAGGACCTTGCCCGTTTCCAAATCGAGCGCACAAACGCCCGCCGCGATCTTCAGGTGATCCTTCTTGTCACGATTGAGACCCGTCACGACGATCGCGTTCTTGGCGATTGCGACGGCGGCGATTTCCTGGAACACATTGCTCGACCAGATGTCCTTCACCTTTTCACCGGGCTTGTGCGGCGGCAGCATGGCGAGGCGATTCGGGGCGGTGGGGTTGGCTGGCGGAATGCCGACGTGCAAAACCCGCCCCGATAACGCGGGAGGCTCGCTGATTTCTAGCTCCATCGTGCTGAGGAATTGATCGTCTTCGGGTCGCCAGTAGAGCGGGAAGCCGGTGGCCGTGACTTTGCCGTTGCGAACGAACAGGTCCTTGCCGCGGCCGTTCTCGGACGGCGAAAACTTGCCGTCCTTCGTCGCATGCGACGCGATCGACGGCGTATTGCCGGCGGCCATGTGGATGGCGTCGTTGTGCAACAAGAGCGGTCCTTGCACGGCGACGCCGCCGGTCGGCAGCTTGTCGTCGTCAGCGTAGGCGGAGCTGTGCTGTTGCCATTTGATTTTGCCGCTGCGGGCGTCGAGGGCGAAGACGTGCGTGCCGTCGAAGTTGCTGATGCCGCTGGCGCAATAGACGGTATCGTGTTCGACGAGCACGCCGGAGCCGACGGGCCACGTTGACGACAGCGAGCCGTATATCGGCACGACGCGCTCGACCGGGGCCGTGCGAAAGCGCCACAACAAGTCACCGCGCGTGGCGTAGCAATAGACATAGCCGTCGCCAGAGCCGACGTAGAGCCGCTCATGCGACCAAACCGGCGGATAGCGCATCGGCCCGCCGGTGTACCCTGTCCAATCGAGCTTGCCGGTCTTGAGATCGATGCTGCGCAGGATGCCGTCCTGGCCGCCGATGATGACGTGCCCATCGACGCTGATCGGCGCGGTCGGCAACGTCGGCGACTTCGGCGTCCATGTCCACGCGCGCTTGACCTTGTCGGGCACGCTGTCGCGGATCGTCGCCGAGCGTGCGTTGTCATGGCGATACGTCGGCCAGCCGCTGACGAAGCCACGTTCGTGCAGCCCCTGGTTGTTGAACATTTGCAGGCGATCCTTCTCGGTCGCCTTGGCCGTGTAATCGAACGAGCCGCCCGAGCCGAGGCTGATGACGCCGAGCTGCGTCATGTCGCAACGGCATTGCCACGGTCCCCAGAAGAGATAGCCGTGCGCGGTGATGACGCCATCCTGACACGCGGGCCGCATCGGCGAGAGCATGCCCATGCGCGGCTCCTGGCTGGTGACGTCGAACACCGCGGTGCTGCCGCCCTTGCCGCCGCGCGTGAAGATGCTGTCGAAGCAACCCGTCGCGCGCGTGCAGCGATCACGGCTCGGAAACGTCGCCAGCACGCGGCCCGTCAACGGATCCAGCTTGACGCTCGACATTTCTTCGTTGATGCGCCCCTGCCCCATCGCATAAAGGCCGTCGGGACGCAGGAGGATGTGCACGTTGCCGCCTTCGTTGGGATACTTGTACTTCTCGTTGGTGACGCTGCAGTCGCGCTTCCACAGGAGCTTGCCGTCCTTGGCGGACGCGGCGACGAGCATCGGCCGATGCGGGCCGGCGAAATAGACGGCGTCGCCGGAGCATTTCAGATACATCGTGCTCGCGAAACCCAGGAGCGGATGCTGTGCCCCCTTGGTAACGCCGACCGCGTCGAGCAACTCCTTGTCCGAGTTCTTCCAGACAACCTTGCCGCTTTTCGAGTCGAGCGCGGCCAGGAACTTGCCTTCGCTGTAGTAATAAAGGCGACCTTTCGACATTGCCATGCCGCGAGCATCGATCATTTCTTGTTCGGCGTGATGCCATAACAGCTTCTTTGTTTTTGGATCGAACGCGAGGATGTTCTTGCCTTCGCCGAACTTGTAGCTTTGAATCTTCCACCACGGCCAACCCGCCCCGCGAATGCGATCGCCCTTGAGCGGCTCATCCGAGAGTTCCTTCTTGCCGACGAGCGCGTACAGTACGCCGTCCTGCAGAGCCATCCATTTCCAAACGGGGCCGTCGGACTTCTCGGCCGGCACGACAATCTCGTCGCGCACCTTGCCGGTCATCGGATCGATCAACTGACAGGATTTGTCATCGCCGACGTAGAGCGTATCCGGCGTTGCGATCAGCGTATTGCGGTGGATCATGAACCCCGCTGAAAGATCTTTTTGCCAAAGCAACGTGCCATTGAAGGCGTTCATGCAGATGAGCTTGTTGATCAGGGCTTCCTGCGGCTTCGCGCTGGAGCGGTCGCCGAACACCTTGAACACGCGGCCGCCGGAGATGACCGATTGCATCGGCAGGGGACAATACCAAGGCTCGGCCATGTAATGCGTCAGGTAGGGCCGTTTCATGACGGTGTCTTGCGATTGCGGATTGTTGTCCGGAGCGCGATAGGGGTGCTTCCAGTCGTCGGTGCCGGCGCGGAAGGGTTTGGTAAGCGTCTTGGCGCCGATGAATGCTTTGCCTTCGGGGCGCAGCACACGAAGCGCTTCCTTTTCGAGGGCGCCATCGGAAACGAAGACCGCGTCAGCAAGGTCGTCAGCCAGATAGAGAGACGCGACGCCTTCCTGCACGTAGACGCGCTGACCCAGGAGACCGGCAGCGTCAAGTGTCTTCCGCAGCTTGTCCGCGTCGATTTTGGGCTGTTGCACGAAGAACGTCCACGTGCTTTGCTTGGCCAACTCCGGCGCGAGGTTGCCGGCGTCGCCAACGAGGACGACGAAGCCCTTGCCGGCGCCGAGTTTGGCGAGTGCGTCCTTGAGCGTTAGCTCGCCGGCCGACACATTGGTGGCGAGGCAGATGACGACGGAGAGGGAAGCGAACGCAATTCGAAGTTGCATGGCAGACTCCTTGCGCGGGTTCGATGGAGGACATTCATTTTGCCACGCGGCGGGAATGAATTGAAATGGAATCTTTGCGGTTTGTTGAAGCGACGTGGTGCGTCGATTTTGTTGGACTTGGCGGCCCATGTCTGTGGTATGATCGATGGTCGTTAGCCGGACGCGCCAGCGACGGTTTCCGTGCGGCAACCGTCGCTGGCGCGTCCGGCTAACAAAAAAAGGAGAGCTCTATGCGATCGCGTTCCCTGCTTCTCGGAATCGCCGCAACACTCGCTATGTGCGCGACGCGCAACGATGTTCGCGCGGCCTGCTGCTACTTCTCGGCCAAGAACGCCGACATATTGCAGCCGGCGCAAAAGGTGTTCATCACCTGGGACCCGAACGAGAAGATCGAGACGTTCACGGTGCAGCCGAAGTTCGAAGGCAACGCGCTCGACTTCGGCATGGTCATCCCGACGCCGTCGCAACCCAAGCTCAGCGAGATGCCGCGCGATTTCTTCAAGCATCTGGCGGTGTATTCGATCATGAAGAAGCGGGAGTTGCCCGCGTCGAAGCTGGTACCCGAACTACGACAGCGTCTGTCACGGCCGCATTCGTTGCCGGCCACCGATTCGGGCAATGCCGGCGGATCCACCGCGCCACCGAAATGGTCGACGATCATCATTCGCGAATCCGGCGTCGTCGGCTCGCTCGATTACAAAATCATCGAAGCCGGCCGGGCGGACGATCTGTTTCAATGGCTCAAGGACAACAAGTACAGCTACTCCGGCGACGAAGCGACGCTTAACCATTACATCCAGAAGAAATGGCTCTTCACGGTCATGAAGATCGACACGATGCAAATGAAACGCAACAAGAACGGCACGTTCGACGGCGAAGTGACGCCGACGCGCTTCCGGTTCGCGTCGGACAAGCTCGTCTATCCCTTGAAGATCACGCAGATTTCCGTGCGCGAGAAAACCGAGGCGTTGTTCTACGTGCAGGCGCCTTACAAGGTCGATCTGCCGGGGGATTTCACCTATCAGTACACCTGGGTGCCGATGCTGCAAGGCGCGATCGGCTGTGCCGGCGGGCTTCCCGGCGGCGGGCAAGTTTGGCTCGACAACTTCAAGGGGCAAATTCCCCCGCTCCTGAATCGAGCCCGCGAACTCAACTTCAACTTCGTCGCCGGTCAACGGCCGCAACCGAACAAGAAAGGCCACATTCCCACCACGATGGAATGGGCCCGCAAACTATCCAAGGACGACGTCGGCGTTCTCGCGGGGAAATATCCCTATAGCGAGACAGTGCCCAACGTGGACGAGGGCTTCACTCAGCTCGATTTGAAGGATCCGCAGCGAGCCGAGGCGATCTACAAGGTCATTCGCGCTCGCCTGGCGAAATCGCAAAAGGAACGCCCGATCGGCTATCTCGTTCGCGAGGCGCCGGCCGACGATGTCAAGGATTTGCAAAAGCTCGCGGGCCATCTGAGCGAGGGGTTGTTCATCACCAAGTTTCGCAAGATCTTTGCACGCGATGAGATGAACGACGATTTGTTGATTGTGCCGGCCCGGTATAGCGGGACGGAGGATGTGTCGGAGTATGAAGAGATTCTGCCGTCGTCGCCGCCGTAAAATATGGCAAAAATATTGTTGGCAAAAAAATAAGATCGGGAAAGGAAGCAGCCAATTCACGCGGTCTTATTTTTTTGCCACCAATCTTTTTGCCATTAGTTTATTCCCCGTCGCCCTGTATTTCTTGAATCAACTTGATCGTGAATCCGCCCTGCATGTCGTTGGCGTCCGCGATGATCCAATCGTTGAGCTTGGCGGCCGGCAACGTGGGACAATTCCATCTTACGAACCGGTGAGGGAAATCCAATGTCCCGTCGTTTCAGCGGATTGCTGGTGTTGCTGCTCGTTGTGTCGTCGGCGAACGCGCAAAGCGCCGGCGTCGAGTTCTTCGAACGCAAGATTCGTCCGATCCTCGTCGAGCATTGTTATGAATGCCACTCCGCCGGCGCCAAGAAAATTCGCGGCCAACTGCTGCTCGATTCGCGCGACGGCGTACGCAAGGGCGGCGTCACCGGCCCGGTGATCGTGCCGGGCGATCCGGACAAGAGCCCGCTCATCAAGGCGGTGCGTTACACCGATGACGCGACCAAGATGCCCAAGAAGGGGAAACTGCCGGCGGCGCTCATTGCCGATCTCGAAGCGTGGGTCAAGATGGGCGCGCCTGATCCGCGCGACAAGGTTGCTGTGCCCGCGGCCGCGAAGTCGTGGGACGAGATCGTGCGCGAGCGCAAGAAATGGTGGAGCTTGCAGCCGGTGTCGAAGCCGGAGACGCCGACGCCGAAAAACGCGGCGTGGTCGAGCGATCCGATTGATCGTTTTCTGTTGGCGAAGATCGAAGCGAAGGGATTGACGCCGGCGAGCGATGCAGATCCGCGCACTTTGATTCGGCGGTTGAGTTTGGTGTTGACGGGGTTGCCGCCGGGTGACGCCGAGGTTGACGAGTTTGTCAAATCGTGGGATGCGCCGAGCGCTAAACGGCAAGCGGTTGCCGAGGAATTGGTGGATCGATTGCTCGCGTCGCCGCACTTCGGCGAACGCTGGGCACGTCTTTTGATGGACGTCGTTCGCTTCACCGAGACGCACGGCAACGAATGGAACTACGACGTGCATCACGCCTGGCGCTATCGCGATTATCTGATTCGCGCGTTCAATGACGATGTGCCCTACGATCGACTGGTGCGCGAACACATCGCCGGGGACTTGTTGACGCCAAGATGGAACAAGCAGGAGCAGATCAACGAATCCATCATCGGCACTGCGTTTTATCGCTTCGGTGAAGTCAATCACGACGATTGCATCGGCCTGCCATCGATCGGCTACGACCTGGTGGACAATCAGATTGACACGCTGAGCAAGGCGTTTCAAGCGACGACGATTGCCTGTGCGCGGTGCCACGATCACAAGCTCGATGCGATCTCGACACGCGATTATCACGGGCTCGTGGGCATCTTGCGCAGCTCGCGCCAGGTTGCGCACACGATTGACGCGCCTCAGGTGAACGCGGATGTTCAACAAAAGATGCGCGAAGCCAAGTCCGCCATTCGCGTCGAACTGGCGGACGCGTGGCTGCGCGAGCTGGACGTTGCAAGGATGACCGTGGCGTTGGGTCGGGCGAAAAATTCTGCCGCCCCGTTTGAAAGCCCGTTGGCATTTGCGAAAAAGTGGCACGACAAAGGCAACAAGGGATTCATCGACTACGTCAAGGAATTCAATGAGCGAACGAAGTTCAATCAGCAATTCACGATGCTCGCGGATTTTCGCAAAGGCGCCTGGCCCGACTGGCAAACAAGCGGCCAGGGCCTGCGCGGTAAACCGTCCGACAGCGGCGATTTCACGATTGCGTCCGATCAACGCGCGATCACCGCGATCTTGCCGGCCGGCGCTTTCACGCATGCGCTGTCCGAGAATCTCAATGGCGCGTTGCGTTCGCCGGTCCTCCATCGCGGCAAGAAGTACATCAGCTTCCAGGTGCTCGGCGATCGCGCGTCCGCGGTGCGGCTCGTGTCGAACAATTGTCAGCTCAATTACCGCAACTTCAAGTACCTGACGAAGGACGAACTCCATTGGATCACGATCGGCATCCCCGACGAGGCGGATTCCCTGCGCGTCTACGCGGAGCTGATGACGAAGTTCGACAATCCGAAGTTTCCCGATCAGCTCGGCTCGCTCGGCAGCGGCAAAGATTATCGCATGCCGTGGGAGAAAGCGGCGGCCGACCCGCGTTCGCACTTTGGCGTCACGCACGTCGTCTTGCACGATCAGCCGACACCGCCGAAGCCTTCGCTCGATCATCTCAAGGGCATCATCGAGGGTCCTGTCCCGCTCAATAGCGCAGAGCTTGCCAATATCTATTTGACGCGCCTGCAAGACGCCATTCACGCGTGGAAAAAAGACATCGCCACCGATGACGACGTCGTCTGGCTCGATGCGTTTCTGCGCGACGGCGCGTTGAGCAATCGCGCCGACTTGACGCCGAAGCTGGCGAAGCTTGTCGCCGAATATCGCAAGCTCGACGCGGAACTGGCGTTGCCACGCGTCGCGCCGGGGCTTGCCGACTTTGGTCCGGGTTTCGATCAGCCGGTCTTCGTACGCGGCGATTGCCTGAAACCCGGCGAGGCGGCAGTCCGGCGCTACGTCGACGTGCTCACGCCGAATCCGGTTGCGACGAACGGAAGCGGTCGGCGAGAATTGGCCGACATCATCGCATCCCGAGAAAATCCGCTGACGGCGCGCGTGTTCGTCAATCGCGTCTGGCATCATTTGTTCGGCACGGGACTGGTTCGCACGGTCGATGACTTCGGCCACGTCGGTGAACTGCCGTCGCATCCGGAATTGCTTGATCATCTTGCGCATCGCTTCGTGAACGGCGAGCCGGGAGCGTCAGCGACCGGAGCCTGGTCGATCAAGAAGTTGATTCGCACGATCGTATTGACGCGCGCCTTTCGGCTGTCGCATACGCCCAGCGCCGCGATGCATGAAGCCGATCCGGAGAATCGGCTGCTTGCCCGTTATCCTGCGCGGCGCATGGAAGCCGAGGCAATTCGCGACTCGCTCCTGGCAATGTCGGGCCGGCTCGATCGTAAACTCTTCGGTCCGAGCATTTCCGCATATCGAGAGAAGGAGTACGCCGACCGCCGCTTGTTCAAGGGGCCGCTCGATGGCCATGGCCGGCGCAGCATTTATTTGCGCGTCACGCTGATGGAAGCGCCGAAGTTTCTGGAGGTCTTCAACTTCCCCGGCGGCAAGGTGTGTCAGGGCCGCCGCGATGTGACGAACACGCCTGCACAAGCACTTGCGATGCTCAACGACCCGTTCGTGCACGATCAAGCGGATGTGTGGTCGAAACGATTGATCGAACGCAAAGGGGACAGCGTGGAATCTCGCATCAATGTGATGTTTCTCGCCGCGCTCGGTCGCGCTGCCCAAAAAACCGAGGTCGATCGCTTCGCACGTTTCGTCGTCAAATCCGCCGAGGCGCACAAAATGCCCATGGGCGGCGTGCTCAATAGCACCGCCGTCTGGCGCGACGCGGCACATGCGATGTTCAACTTGCAGGAGTTCATCGCGATTCCGTGAGCCGATGCGTCAGGCTAGATTGGCGTTCACTTCAACCGGCACGAGCATTGCCTTGCCGCATTGCGGACATTTAATCTTCTTGCCCGCGGAATCCGGTTTGGCCTTGAGCTTCTTGCCGCATTCGGAGCACGCGAACGAGAGCGTGACGGTCGCGTCCGTTTGAACCTTCTCTTTCAAGGCTTCGGTCTTTCCGCGGCGAGAACGCAGAAGCAACCAGACCGCGACCAGTGCGAAACAAACAACGATGCCCGCGCCGCCGGCCAGCAAAATCACTGTCAGCCAGCCGGCGTCGGCGCTCGCGCGGGGCCCATTGTCTGGCGCCGCGTTGGCAATCTTCGGCGGCGCGACTGGCGCATTCGCCTGATTCGGCCCCAATCCCGTGCGAATGCGCAGGTCCACGAGTCGGGCATCGATTAGTGCCGGGCTGTTGTTATTGGTCACCAGGAGACGCACCAGCTTGATGTCGCGTTCATTGAACTCGCGCGAATCCAGTTCGCGAAACTCCTGATCCAGGCCATCGGCGGAAAGATAATGCACGATGTCGCTCTCACGCTTCAGTCGAATGCGGCCCGATTTCGCTTCCGTCGGCTCCGTTTTCCAGACGCGCAGCGGATTGTCCTTCGGCAGGTCGCGATGCCATGATTCAGCCAGGTGGACGCTGCCGTACTTGAAGAGCATGAATCGGCCGAGCTTGCCGAAATTTTGCATGTCCGGCTCGTTGGCGATGTTGATCGCCACACCCACGCCGGGACTGCCGAGCGGCGGCCGCTCCATCGCGATGATCTCGTAGCCCGCAGTGATCTCGAAATCGGCGGTGAGCGGAATCGTTGTCTGGATGCCGACGGCGCCTTTCCATTCGCGCTTGGCGGTGAGCGTGACGCGCAGGCCGGCGTCTTCCTTCTTGCTGACGTCGTCCATGTCCGCGCCGAAATGTTTCAACTCGTCGATCAGCTCGGCCTTCTTGCGAAAGTCCTGATAATAGTGGTTGCCGGCAGGCGGCTGCGCGAGAACGAACGCCGGCATCGCCATAAAGAGAACGCACGGAAAAAGGCGCCGGCAAGACGTTGAGAAAGTCATGATCGCCTCCGTGATTCTGGTCGCATTATTCAAAGCTATCTGCGGAGCGCGCGCGCTGCAACAGAATAATGGCGACACGACGCCCCCGCTGTGACTTTGTGCTTGAGCGTCGGCGGTCGAGGCCGATAGAATCAACTTCGACCGTCCATTTGCACGCCTTGCGAAAGCGAACCATGGGTCTCACGTACATCACGACAAGTATCCGCGATGTGGCCGGCCAGTCCACGACGCCGTTCGAAGCCGAGTTCTTGGTGGACACCGGCTCGATCGATTGCATGGCGCCGGGCGACAAATTATTGGCGGCGGGCATTCGGCCGGAGGGGAAAGCCGTTTACGAACTCGCCAACGGACAGCCCATCGAATACGAATACGGTTTTGCACGCGTCGTTTTCTTCGGCGGCGAAACGGTCTCGCAAGTGATTTTCGGGCCGCCGGACTCCGAGCCGATTCTTGGCGTGGCGGCGCTCGAAAATGCCGGCGTCATGGTAGATCCCGTTACCCGCCAGTTGAAGCGGCTTCCCGCAAAACCGCTCAAGGGAATAAGTCAGTCCACGCCGCGCAGAGCTGGGAGGGCCCAATCGTGAAAACGCTGGCCGACTTGATTGACTACCTCGATCATCTCGAGAACGCTCCGCCGCTCGCCGCGTTGACGGAGAAGCTCGCCGATCTCGAAATCGACTGGCGCCAGTTGCAGCCGTACGTGCTCTATTCCGCGCACACTTATAGCCGCAATTTGATCAAGGCGGGCCGGCATTACAATTTGCTCGTACTTTGTTGGAAGAACGGCCAGCGTTCGCCGATCCACAATCATGCGGGTTCGAGTTGTGCCGTGCGCGTGCTCAAAGGGGTGATGACGGAAACGATTTTCGAGTTCGCGCCGAACGGCCACGTTTACGCGCGGACGTCGCACGATGCGCCTGCTGGCACGATCATCGGCAGCGTGGACAAGGACATGCACCAGATCTCGAACCTGCAAAGCGGCGACGCGGAGTTAATCACGCTGCACCTGTATTCGCCGCCGCTTTTGGTGATGGGCACGTACACGCTTTACGATCTTGCGCGCGGCGAAGAGCCGATGTATCTGGCGTTCATCGACGCGGCGGGGATTTGATACGTTCACGCCGTCGGAAACAACTCCGCCACCTTGCACGTGAAGCCCGGCAGCACGTCCTCGCCGGAAAGTTCGTCGCTCTGGTAAAGCTTGGTGACGCTGCCGTCTTTGCGGTGCACGTGAACGATCTTGTTTTGCGGATCGATCAGCCAGACGAGCGACACACCGGCGGCGAGATACTCCTCGACTTTTTCGTTCAACTCCGGGGCCTCGTCGTGAGTGGAAAGGACCTCGACCGCGAGATCGGGCGCGATCGACAAAAACCCCTCGGTCAAATGTTCCGGCAGAAATCGTTCTCGGCGGACGACGGAGATATCGGGTTTGCGAACCTTGTTCGGCTCTCCCGGAAAGCACTGAATGCCATTGGTGGACGACATCACGACGGCGACGTTGTGCGCCTCGCAGAAAGCATCCAGGCGTCGGCCGATTCGGATTTCAACGATGCTGGATAATACGCTCACGGGCTTCTCCACCAGGTTGCCGTCAACGAGTTCGATGTTGTTGGAATCGGGCATGGCCAAAAGTTCGGCGGGCGTGTAGAGTCTGGATTGAACGGTGCTCATGGTTGGTATTCCGTGGGTTGGCGACTTTGAGGATTTTAACAAGATCCTGCTCGACGCGGAAGTCAAATCCTCAAGCAGGAATGAGAGCGCGATGATGGCTCATGAAGCTTGCAGGTGTCCCGGCAGCACTTCCGTGCCGCTTTCTCGCCGCGCGATGTTGCGGACGTCGGCGCTTGGCTTTGGGTCGCTGGCATTGACGGGGATGTTGGCCGAAAGCCACGCGAATCAACCGGCCCCTGACGGGGCTCGGCTCGCCAGGGCTTGCGCCAAGAACGTCATCTTCTGCTTCATGGACGGCGGCGTCTCGCATGTCGATTCGTTCGATCCGAAGCCGGAGCTGGAGCGACGCGACAATCACCTTTTCACGGACTCGCGCAATCCGACGGCGATGGGCAATCGCCGCTGGCTCAAGTCGCCTTGGACGTTTCGGCGGCGCGGGCAGTCGGGGATGCCGATCAGCGATTTGTTCCCGCATATCGCGTCGTGTGCGGATGATCTCGCGGTCATCCGTTCGATGAAGGCGGACTTGCCGTTGCATTCAACCGGCGTGCTCTTTTTGCACACGGGGCTCAATAACGCGGGGCGGCCGAGCCTCGGCTCGTGGATCAGCTATGGCCTCGGCACCGAGAATCGCAATTTGCCGAGCTTCGTCGTGTTGAGCTTCGGCGTCGTGCCGTGCGGCGGGATGGAGAATTATTCGAGCGGGTTCTTGCCGGCGAATCATCAGGCGACGCTGTTTCATGCGGATGGCGTGCCGATTGACAACATACGCCCTCCGGTCGCTCACGCTCGCGGCTCGCCGATGCGCGCTGCCGGCTCGCCGATTCTGGAATTGCTTCGCGATCAGAACGCCGGCTTCGCGCGCGCGGCGGGCGTCGAATCGATCATCGGCAATTACGAGCTCGCGTATCGCATGCAGTCGCTTGTGCCGGACGTGCTCGATCTATCGCGCGAATCGCAGGCGACGCAACGGCTTTACGGCATCGACTCCACGATCGCGTCGAAACGGCTCTACGGCATCCAATGTCTGCGAGCGCGGCGGCTCGTCGAATCGGGCGTGCGCTTCGTCGAGATCACCTGCCCGCCCGGCGCGTCCAACGGCGCCTGGGATCAGCACGGCGATCTCAAACGTGGACACGAGAAAAACGCGCTCGACACCGATCAAGCGATTGCTGGCCTCATCAAGGATTTGAAGTCGCGTGGATTGCTCGACGAGACGCTCGTCCTCTGGGCCGGCGAGTTCGGTCGCACTCCGCACTCGGCGGGGCGCGATGGCCGCGATCATCATCCGGAGGGTTTTTCCATCTGGATGGCCGGCGGCGGCGTCAGGGGCGGCGCGGTCTACGGCGCCACCGACGACTTCGGCATGCACGCGATCGACGGCGTTTGCACCATGCACGATCTGCACGCGACCATCTTGCACCTCATGGGCGTCGATCACGAACGACTTACCTTCCGCTTTGGAGGCCGCGATTTTCGGCTCACCGATGTACATGGGCAGGTAGTCTCGGAAGTCATCGCATAACCCTGCCTTTCGCAATTTAGCCATATTCTGTGAGTTGCGTCGAACGTCAGGCTGGAAAGCCTGACCTACTTCAAGCAATCGATCTTGTAAAAGCCTACTCGCTTGTTATCATCCGCGCGATTATTGGTGTTTCCGATCTTGCGCGATTCAAGTAGGGATTCATGACTACATCTATTTACCTACTGACGTGTGCCTTGACGCTCGGCCAATCGGCCGGCCGCGCCGAGTATCAACTGACGCCGCAATTGACGCAGGGCCTGGAGCTCGTCTACAGCGGCGTCTATCTCGACGAGACACTCATTCCCAACGCGCAGCATCAACGGCAATATCGTCTCGACACCCGCTTGCTCGTTCTGGACGCGAGCGTCAAGGATTGGCATGTCGCATACATGACGAGCCTGAGCTTGCAAGACGCACGCCAGCCGCTTGATAAGAAGCCGGCGGGCCCGACTTCAATGCGGTTGGAGCAGGCGCGCGTCGATTGGCAGGGCCGCTCCCGCACGCTGGACAAGAAAATGCTGGAAATCCCGATCCACGGCCCGGCGACGCTCGAGAGCGGGTTCTTCGTGCCGGCGCCGACAGGCAAGGTCGGCCGCAATTTCTCGTGGGACATCGCCGAGCCTGACAAACCGACGCAGCGCTGGCAGATCGTCGGCACGGAACCGAACGGCGGCGTCACGTGCATCAAGATCACCGGCGTGCAACAATCAGACGATTGGGAAAAGGGCCGCGCCGACAAGGCTGCCTGGCGTCGCCGCGATACGATCTGGGTGCATCCGCAGCTCATGGTGGCGCAGAAGGTCGAACGCATCATCGAGCAGCGCGATGCCGCGCGCGAGACGCCGACGCATCGCCGCGTGGTGCGTTATGAACTCGACAGCCATCTGCGTTATCCGGGGCGGTTCTTTGAGGATTGCCGCGAGGAGATTCTGAAGGCGTGCAAGTTGCACGACGACGCCCAGGCGCTGTTGCGTCAGCCGGTGCTGAATCGCACGCAGGCGGACGCGTTGATTCAACGCGTCTCATTCCATCTGGATCATCCGCACACGCAACACACGACGCCCTATCGCAAGGCGGTGCAGTACGTCAAAACAACGATGGAAAAGGCCAAGCAAGGCGACGTGCCGGCGCCGCATGTGAACGAGGAGCCGATGGTTAAATCGGTGAAGACGCTCGAGGTGGGGCAACGTGTGCCGGACTTTGCGGTCAGCAATTTGACCGACGACAAGGCGACGCAGCTCAAACATCTGGCAGGCCGGCCGATCCTGGTCTTTTTCTACAACCCGTCCACGCAAATTGGCCGCGACGTGCTGGGGTTCGCCAAATCGCTGAGCGAAAAGCACCCGGCCAAGTTGGCAATCCTGGCGATGGCGGTCACGTCCGACGCCGACGTCGCTCGCAAGCAGCATCAGGACATGCGGCTGGCATTTCCGATCGCGGACGGCAACGGGTTGCGGTTCACGTTTGGCGCAATGGATACGCCGCGGTTCGTCCTCGTGGACGATGCCGGCGTCGTCCGCTTGACGCAAACGGGCTGGGGGCCGCACACGCCCTATGAAATTGTTGACACGTTGCAGCGGTTTCAGAAGCGGTGAATAAACGATCCCGGGGGCTCGGAGTACCTCGCCCCTGGGCTTCCTGTTCAATCACCCATTTTTCCTAATCGTCACGGTGGTACTAATTGCTACGTTCGCGCCGGGACGCTTTCGAACGATTCAATGGATGCTCACAGCCGTCTTGTTTCACGAGCCCATTCGACGATACCATAAGGATAAGGAATCGTGCGCGTCCTCAAGGAATCGGCGGCATGGAATATCAGATCCAACCCAACTCGCGGCGGTGCGCCGTCACCGGCCGAGAACTGCAGCCGGGCGAGCGGTTTTTCACGGCGCTGGTGGAGGAGAACCATCAGTTCGTGCGCAAGGATTATTGCCCTGACGCCTGGCAAGGTCCGCCTGCCGGCGCGTTCGGCTTCTGGAGTGGGCGCGTCTCGACCGCCGTGGCGACGCTCAAGCCGCGTTTCGACGACGACCTTCTGGAGGATTGCTTCAACCGCTTGTCAGGACAATCGGAGCCGAGCCGCGTCAACTTTCGCTACGTGGTCGCTTTGTTGTTGATGCGAAGGCGGCGTTTGCGATATGAATCGTCATTGATGGAGAATGGCATCGAGAAAATGATTCTGCGTTGTCTGCGCACGAATGAGAAACACGAAGTCGTCAATCCGCAATTGGGCGACGATGAAATGAATCAGGTGCAAGAGGAAGTGTTCAAGGTCCTGGGCTGGAAATGAGCCCTCTCACCCCCGACCCCTCTCCCGCGGTGGGGCGAGGGGAGACCGGAGAATCCAACGTGCAACGAAACATGCGGTCGATCGCACTGGGATTGCTCGTCGTTTTCACAACGGGTTGCGAAAGCACGCGCTGGAACTGGCTCAAGCCGGGGCAGAATAACGAGGTCGCCGCCAAGCCGGGCGTGTCGCCGACCGTTCAGGGGCTTGTCGATTACTTGAATGACAACGCCCGCCGCGTGCAATCGTTGCGCGTGGACGAAATGTCCGTGGACGCCGCCATGGGCTCGCAAACGGTCGGACTGCGCGGGGTCCTGCTTGTTGAAAAGCCGCGCAACTTTCGCATGAAGGCTCGCCTTGTCGGCAAGGACGAGGTGGACATCGGCTCCAACAACGCCGAGTTCTGGTTCTGGGCGCTGCGCAATCCCGATCCGTATCAGTATTTTTGCAGCTACAAGGATTTCTCCGACGGCCGGGCGAAGATGATGCCGTTGCCGATCCAGCCCGAATGGGTGATGGAGTCGCTCGGCCTGGGACCGTACGGCCCGGCGGACAAGTACAAGCTGGAGCCGGATGGGCCGGGCTCGATTCGTTTGGTCGAGAAGACGACGTCGCCGCTGGGGTTTCCGGTCCGCAAAGTCATCGTCATGAAGAGCAGGGAAATGACGCCGCCGCAGCCGCAGGTTACGGCGTTTCTGTTGCTCGACGATCGCAATGGCCAGGAGATTTGCTCGGCCCACATTCTTTCAACCAAGAAGGACCAAGGGACTGGTGCAATCCTGCCGCACAAGATGGACCTTCGCGTGCCCAGCCAGAAGATGTCGATGGCGTTGAAGCTTGACGATTTGACCGTGAACCGGCAGATCGTGAACACCGCGTTCCAGCGTCAGCCGATGACCGGCGTGGACCCATTCAATCTGGCGACGAATCGCATCGAGCCGTGGGGCACGCAACGCACGCAGGGGTTCAATCCTTGAACCAAATCGGCGCGGCGAGCCGAGCCCCGTAAGGGGCCGGTTGAGGATCAGCACACTCAACCGGCCCCTTACGGGGCTCGGCTCGCCGCGTTCTTGTCACGAACGCCGCGCCAGTACGAATCCAAGCACCAATAGAAACACAAACGCGGCGCCGGCCAGCGTCAACAGCGGATGATCATTGACCACGGATCGCACCGCGTGCCACGCCAGGCCGATCTTCGTGCGATGTCGCATCGACTTGAAGAGCCGATGCAGATACTTGCGATGCGCCAGCAGCAACTCGCGTCCGGCCTGCCAATCGAACAAGAGCTCCTCGCGTTGTTCCGGATTCATGCCGCGCACCATCGCGAGCGGCATGCGCAGCCGCGCCTGCACGACGACGCGATAGCCCGGCTTGCCCGGTTGTCCGAGGAACGGCGGATAGGATTGCATGGCCAGCGCGATCTTGTCGAGCCGCGTCGCGTAGGCGTCGTTTTCCTTGGCGCCGACCTTCCTGGACGTGCCTTTGAGCAATTTGCCGACGCGTTCCCACGCGTGCAACAGAGCGCGGGTGTGATCGACGCGCTCGATGACGGCTTCCAGCGTGGCGAGGTTGCTGGTCGCTTCATCGGATTGCTCCGCGAGTTCTTGCAACAACACTCGATCGATGGTGCGGCGAATCAGCTTGGCAGGCGGCGCAAACGGCTTCGCGACGAGCACCTCATCGCCGCTTTCCTCCTCAGCGACCGGCTCGTCCGGCTCGGCCGCTTCATCGGTTACTGAAACAACCTCAAGCGTCGGCGGAGGCGCTGCGGCTTCTTGCCGCACGGGCGGCGGCTCGGCGCGCCAGTCGAGCTTGGTCTTCGTGGTGACTTCGGTTTCATCCTTGACGACCGTCGCGCCGTTCGCCTTGGCCTTCGCCGCGGCGCTTCCATTGCTGCTCGCCGGCGCGTGCGTTTGCTTGGTGCACGACTCGGTCAAGGTGATGAACGCTTCCGCGAGCCGATTCATGCCTTCGGTCGCTTCTTCGGGATACGAGAGCTGATAGCTGCGCAACTTGCACATGCATTCCTGGACCCGTTTCTCAATGAGGCCCATGTCGCACACGTCGCGCGTGAGGCCCAGGAGCGTCCACGGGTCGGGCGGCCACGCCGTCTTTGGCAATCCAAGCCAGATGCACAGCAATTCCTTGTTCATGTCACATCGCTGCCTCGGAAGTTAACCTCTCTTTTCTAATCATGGCAGACTTTTTGGCAAATGCAAAGGATTCGACGTCTCCTCTCCGCTCCCCCGGAAGACCGGGAGAGGGGAGAAATGCCGCCGCAATACGTATTGTTCCCGATTAAATGCATGTGGTACAAGCACCATGCTTATCGATTGCCACGGAATATCCAGAGAAGTAGCGTCATGGGACCAGGGAAGGTCAGCGTCGGCAAAAGGCTCGGCGAAGCAGTCAAAGCAGGCTGCCGTTTCGTCTGCCGGCCCATTCTTCCTATGTTGCCGGATTCTCTAAGCAATCAACTCCCCTTTCTCGGCCGCGTTTGCATTAATGGACCGGACCATCTTCAGCTTCGCCTACATACCTATGGTCCGCACGGCAAGGATCGAATCGCGCTGAAGCTTTCCAAGCGCGGCTTCTGGGGATACGAAGGCGAGACGGTCCGCGTTTTTCTGCCGCTAGTCAAGCAAGCCAGCACGGTGATTGACATCGGCGCCAACACGGGCCTCTTCGCGCTCTTGGCCGCGTCATCGAATCCGGCATGCCGCGTCGTCGCCTTCGAGCCGGTGCCATTTATCTTCGACATGCTGCAAGCGAACATTCGCCTAAACCATTTGACGAATCTCGACGCGATCCGTTCGGCCGTTTCCGACACGACCGGTGAAACGTCCTTTTTCGTGACGCGTACCAGCGTCGGCATTCCGACCGATTCTTCGTCGTGCGCTGGCTTTCGAGACGATGTCGCTGAGCTTCGCTTGCCAACGGTCACGCTCGACGAATTCATGACGCGCCAAAAACTGACCGGCCTTGACGTGCTGAAAATTGACGCCGAAGCGGCGGAGGCCAGCGTCATTCGCGGCGCCGTCGAGACATTGCGTCGGCATCGGCCGTTCGTCATTTGCGAAGTGCTCGACAACGTCGATCACGATTTCGTCGAACGTACGTTCGCCATTTTGGCATATCGATTTTACCACATCGGGCCGACGCATCTGGAACGTCGCGAACGCCTGACGGGGAGCCTGGCCGTGGATCGGCGCAACTACTTGTTCGCGCCCGCGGAGAAGACGAACGCGTTGTTCGCATTGTGTCGAAATGCGTCGATTCCCTTGCAGGATGTCGCTGCGTGACCGGCGACGCCTCGAACGGAAAGCTCGAAGGAAAGGATTCCGTAGAGCCATGAAGAACTTCATTCGGGCCTTGAAATACGCATGGCCGTATCGCCGACGCCTCGGCATCTCCGTCTTCTGCGCCGTTTGCGGCGCGGCGCTGTGGAGCCTCAACTTCACTGCGATCTATCCGATCCTGAAGATCATCACCACGCGGCAAAACCTGCAATCCTGGGCTGACAATTCGATCGCCGTAACGCAAGAGCAGGTCAACGAACAACAGAAAAAAATCAAAGAAATTCAAGGGAAGATCGCCAAGGTCAAGGAGCATCCCAGCGAAGAAGTCCGGATTCGGAGTTTGCGTCAGCTCAACGGCGACCTGGCAAGAGCCGAGGCGACACTGGCCAGTTTGCAAGCGGATCTGCATCGCTATCACGTTGCAAAACGTTACATCGACGCTTATTGTCCTGACGACTGCTTCCAGACCTTGATCGCGGTCCTGGCCATCGTCGCCCTCGGCGTCCTGGTGCGCGGTTGTTTCGAGTTCTGGCAGGAATCGCTCGTCGGCGGCGTCGTCAATCACACGCTGTTCGCGATTCGCAAACGCCTTTTCGCTCGCGCGCTGCACCTCGACGTGGCCCAGTTCGGCGAAGCCGGCTCGCATGAACTCATCACGCGCTTGACCAACGACACCGACACGCTCGGCGGCGGCATGAAGACGATCTTCGGCAAAGTCGTTGCCGAGCCGCTCAAGGCAATGGCGTGCGTCAGCGTGGCTATGTGGATCAACTGGCAATTGACGGCCATCTGCCTCGTGCTGGCGCCGTTCGCCCTCTTGGTGCTCACGCGCTTCGGCCGAATGATGAAAAGGGCGACGCGGCGCGTGCTGGAAGGCATGTCGAGCCTGTACAAGTTATTGCAAGAAACGTTCGTCGGCATCCGTATCGTGAAGGCGTTTGCCCGCGAGCCGCGCGAACGTCGCCGTTTTCATCAGGCGGCGCGTGAGTATTTGCGACGGGCGATGTGGGTCGTCAACCTCGATGCGCTCACGAGCCCGGTGATCGAAGTGATGTCGGTGATCGCGATCGCCGGCGTCTTCTTGATCGGCGCGTATGTCGTTCTGGAACAACCAACGAAAATTTGGTTCATCCCGATTGGCGAAGTCGCCCTGGAAGCCGAGACATTGTTACAGCTTTACGCCCTGCTCGCGGCGGCGGCCGATCCGGTGCGCCGGCTGTCCAACGTCTATACGCGCATCCAGTCCGGCTGGGCCGCCGCCGACCGCATCTTCATGTACATGGACAAAGAACCGAAGATCTTGACAAACAGCGACGCGACGGTGCTCGAACGGCATCACGTTGACATTGAATTTCGCAACGTTTGCTTTTCCTACACGCCCGGCCAGATTCTCCTGGAAGGCATCGACCTGCACATCAAAAAAGGTGAGATCGTCGCGTTCGTCGGCAAGAACGGCTGCGGCAAGACGTCGCTCTTGAATCTGCTGCCGCGCTTCTACGATCCGGATCATGGCACCATCTACGTAGATGGCATCGACGTTCGCACGGTCAATCTGCGTTCGCTGCGCAAGCAAATTGCAATCGTGACGCAGGACATGTTCCTCTTCGACGACACGGTGTTCAACAACATCGCCTACGCACGGCCTCATGCGACGCTCGAGGAGGTCGAAGCCGCCGCGCGTAAGGCGCAAGCGCATGACTTCATCATGAACGATCTGCAAGGCGGCTACGACTATCTCGTCGGCGTGGACGGCAAGAAGTTGTCTGGCGGCCAGAAGCAGCGCATTTGCCTGGCCCGCGCCTTCCTGGCGAATCCGAGCATCTTGATCCTCGACGAATTCACGAGTCAGAACGACCCGGAAGCGGAGGTCTTTCTGCATCGCACCATGCACGAGCAACGCGAGGGCCGCACGATCCTCTTGATCACGCATCGATTGCACACGCTGGAGATCGCCGATCGTATTGTCGTCCTTGACGAAGGTCGTGTAGCCGCAACGGGTACGCATGCCGAGTTGATGAAGACTTGTCCGATGTATCAACGCTTGAACGATGTGCAGAAGAAGCGATTGGTGGCGTGACGGTTTATTCGTTTAGCGCCCGCGCGGCGCCATGCGGGCGCATTGATACTCAGTAATGCAATGCGCGTTGGAGTTCCGCCTTTAGGCGGCGATTCGCTCAAGCCCGCCTAAAGGCGGAACTCCAACACAAGCATTGCATACCTGAAATTCAGTAAACGAATTCAGGATCATATTCGATGTTACGTTGGATTCCGACGTCATGCCTGGTTCTCTTCTGCGGCTTACTCTTCTTCCCCGCTCTTGCCGACCGCGATCTGACGAGCAGTCATGAAGCCCGCGCGGCACAAAATGCGCAAATGATGCTCGACGAAGGCCACTGGCTCGTGCCGCGCCTCTTTGACAGGCATCTCGAACTGCAGAAGCCGCCCCTGTATTACTGGCTCGTTGCGTTCATCGGCTGGCTCAACGGCGGCGTCGTGAATGCGTGGGCGGTGCGCTTGCCGGCGGCGCTCGCGGCGACGATGACGGTGCTTTTTCTGAATTATCTCGGCTGTCGAAGCGGCCGCCCTCTCGCCGGCTTTCTGGCCGCGGCGATTCTGGCAAGCTGCGTTCATTTCACCTGGCTCGCGCGCGTCGGTCGCATCGATATGCCGCTCACGATGACGATCACCGTCGCCCTTGGCGCGTTCTACCTCGGCTCACGACGCTGGCAAGCCCTCGGCTACGCAGCAATTGGATTCGGCCTACTGCTGAAAGGCCCGATCGCGTTGATCTTGCCGGCTGTCGTCATCATTGCAACATGGATCATCCGAAAATTGGGTCCCGCGCATTCGCCTCTCAGTACTGAATACGCAGTACTGAGTACTCAGTACTCGTCGCTAGCGCGTTCACTCTGGTGGGGCGCTCCATTGACGCTAACGATCGCAGCGCCATGGTACATCTGGGCGAACATTCAAACCGACAATCAGCTCTTCGAAGTCTTCTTCTGGTATCACAACGTCGAGCGCGGCCTGGGCGGCTCCGAGGCGCTGGCGACGCATCCATGGTGGTTCTACGGGCCGAGGGCCATCATCGACTTGGCGCCGTGGAGCCTACTGGCGCCGTTGGGCGTGTACCTGTTTCTACGTAATCCCGAATCGCGCAAGGATGACGTCGCGCGATTCGGAACGATCTGGTTCATCGCGATCTTGTTCTTCCTATCGTGCATGCGCTTCAAGCGCGCCGATTACCTGCTGCCCGCATATCCGGGGTTGGCGCTCTTCCTGGGCGCAGTCATCGAAAAGGCGTGGCAAACGCAACCGGATTTTTCTTCGTGTCGATGGCGCAAAACGCTAACAACGAGCTTTGCGACGCTGATGCTTGTCTACGCGGGCGGCTGGCTCACGTACGCATTTGCCTTCGCTCCAGATCGCGATCAACCATATCGTGCGCTGGCCGCGGCAATTCGCAGACAAACGAGCGGTCCCGTCGTCTTCTTCCGCGCCGAGTCGCATGTCCTCGCATATCACGTCGGGCGGCCCGCGCCGACGGTCCTTGAATGGGAAAACCTCGAGATTTGGGCCGCCAAGCCGCGCGTCGTTTACTACGTGATGCCCGAAGCTTGTGCGGAAGAGTGGCGACAGAATTGGCCGCACATCGCGCTGGAACCCGTCATGCATTCCGCCGATTTCACCTTCGGCCCGAACGATCGGCCGTTGGTGGTGATGCGCAGCGACGGCAGGTCGGCGCGCAACTGATATCATGACTTCATGGTCGAGCCGAACCAACGTGAGCCGATCGCGAAATCGCCCGTCAGCGTGATCCTGTTCGCACACGCGCTGTCAACGGAAACGGCCGACGCGCTCAAGGATTGGCAAGCCTATCTCGGCGTCCTGGGACGTCCCAACGAGATTATTCTGATTCAAGAAACGCGGCCCGAAGTCGCGGCTTCCGATACGCCGCAAACATGTCGAACCATTCTCTACGATCGCGCCACCGGCTTTCGCGATGCACTCAACGAGGCCATTCGTTCAGCTCAAAACCCGCTGATCGTATTCTGCTCTTGCGACCGGCAATATCGGCCTGCCGACCTGGAAGAGCTGTTCAAGTCAATCGACCAGGTCGATCTGGTCGTCGGCTATCGCACGGGCGGGCAGGCGCCGCCGTGGCGCGTTGTGCTGGATATCATCACCGTTCTTTTTGGTCGCGTCGTGCTCGGCATCCCGGTTGGACCGCGCGTGTGCTGGCTCGGCAGCGACGGCTGGGGCCGGCGCTGGATCGCCCGCTGGATCTTCGGCGTGCGCGTGCACGATCCGGAATGTCCGCTTCGCGTGGCGCGGCGAACGATCTTTCAGAATATCCCCATCCAATCGCGCGGTTCTTTCATGCAGGTCGAAATGCTGGCGAAGGCGAATCACTTGACCTGTTTGCTCGCCGAAGCCCCCGTGAAATGGACGCCACCGGCCGCCGAGACGGCCGACGCCATTCCATTCGGCGAAGACGCGTGGACGATTTTCCGTGAACCCGACTTTGGCGACGCCGCGGTTCCTCATTTAGCGCCCGCCGAATCGCCGCCGCCGGCGCCGTCCCCATCCAATTCGTAATCGCGCTGGCATTCGCCAATGCAACCTGATAGCCTAGATTGGAACATTTCGACGGGGCCGCACCATGACGCCATGGCCGATCAAATTCCGATGGCAGCGCTTTGCGATCGTTGCGCTTTTAGCGGCGCTCGCCGGTTGCAATGGTTCCGGATCGTCGCCGGAGCTCGTCTGGGGCAAGCGCGGCGTACAGCCAGGCCAGCTCGTCAAGCCGCGCGCCATCGCCATCGGGCCGGACGATCGCATGTATTTAGTCGATTGGACGGCGCGCATCCAGGCGTTCGATCGCCACGGCAAGTACCTCAACGTCCAATGGACGCCGCCGGACTTTCGCAATGGCCGACCGAGCGGATTGTCGGTCGATGCCAAGCACAATGTCATCGTCAGCGATTCGCACTATCACGCCGTGCGCGTCTATTCGCCGGAAGGCAAGCTGCTGCAAACCATCGGCGGCGAGCCGGGCACGGAACCCGGACAGCTCGGCTACATCAGCGATGCGCTCCGCGACGAGGCCGGCAATTTCTACGCTTCCGAGTTCGGCGAAATTCAGCGCATCAGCAAGTTCGATCCCGATGGCAAGTTCCTCAAATGCTGGGGCACGGGTGGCACGGAACAAGGCCAGTTCGCCCGCATCCGCGGCATGACGCTCGGACCGGACAAACATCTCTATGTAGCAGACGCGTGTAATCATCGCATCCAGGTTTTCACGACGGACGGCGAATTCGTGCGAACGTTTGGCACGCCGGGAGACAAGCTCGGTGAATTCTCGTATCCCTACGACGTGGCGATCGCGCCGGGCCGTACGCCGTATTTATACGTCGTCGAGTTCGGCAATTGCCGCGTGCAAAAGCTAACGCTGGACGGCAAGTCCATCGGCACCTGGGGCACCGCAGGCCGTGCCCCGGGGCAACTATCGAGTCCCTGGGCGCTTGCCGTGGATAGCCGCGGCCGCATCCACATCGCGGACAGCGAGAACGATCGCGTGCAGCGGATCGATTTTTGATTTGAACTTCGGAGCCTGAAGCGTAAGCGAAGTGGCATCAGAGGTACCCCGCCATGACGTTCTTCGCGGATTACTGGTTGGCCCTCATCAGCCTGCTCGCAGCGATCGCGTTGGCCGGCTGGGCCGGAGTTCGCCGATGGCAATTCGGCGCATGGTCCTGGCCGCTTTACTTGCCCGCCGCGCTCTTCGCGTCGTTCAGCTTCGGCGGCCTCGTCGAGTACCGCCCCGATCACTTCGATTATTACCCCACCTGGGCAGCGCTGACGTTCCTGCTCGCGTCCTTCGGCGTCTTTACTCTCATGCTCGTGCTCGTCGTCCTCACCGGCTTCTGGTCGGCCCCGCTCGGCTACGGATTGGTGTGCTTTTTCTTTTTCAATCTCGGCGCCTTGATCGCGTCGTCGATTTCCGACGGCTTCTATAGCAGCGGCGTTTTTCTGACGTCGATCCGCGTGCAGGAGCCGTGGTGGTTGTTGCTGCTCTTGTTGATCCCCGTCCTCGTTTGGACGAGCTACCAGAACCTCATTTCGCTCGGCGAATATCGCCGCTGGATGGTGCTCGGCTTACGCGCCTCGCTCGTCGTCTTCCTGGCGTTTGCTCTCGCGGAAGTGTTTGCTCGCAAGCCGAACGAAAATGTCACCGTCATCTTCGTCTGGGATCGTTCGCTCAGCATGCCGCCGGAGTTACAATCGGGCCGCGATTTGCGCGAGGAACGCATCTACGACTTCATCAATAAATCGGTCGCCTTGCGCAGCACGAAACACGCGAACGACGCGGTCGGCGTCATCGTCTTCGGCAAACAGCCGCGCCTGGAACTGCCGCCGCATGCGGTGCCAAAGCTCGGCTTCAAGAGAATCTTGAGCCAGCTCGATGGCAGCTATACCGACGTCGGCTCCGCGATGAAACTGGCGCTCGCGTCATTCCCGGAAGGTTCGGCCAAGCGCATCGTGCTGATTTCCGATGGCAATGAAAACATGGGCCGTGCCGAGGAAGAGGCTCGCATTGCGAAACAGAACGGCGTGGAGGTGGATGTAATTCCAATCGCCGCCAAGCGCAGGCAAGTCGAAGAAATCCTCATCGAACGCATCGAAGCGCCGCCCGTGACGGAACGAGATTCGCGCCTGCCATTGCGCGTCGTCGTGCGCAGCTTTCATCCGCAGATCGTCGTCGCGCAGCTCCATCTCCGCAAGCTCGGCTTCGAAGCCAAGGATGACAAGGACCAGGGCAGGCATTCGACCATCGTCAAGCTTCGTCAGGGCCTCAATGTCTATTACTTCCAGCAAGCCGGCGCCAAGGACGACACGGTGTTCGCCTACGAGGCCACGGTCGTGCCGTTGCGCGTCGAGACGCCGGAAGGCGCCCTCGTTCACAAGGACTTGCCGGGCGATCGCGTTGACAATAACGAGGCGCGCGTCTGCGTCATGTCGCGCGGCGAACGCGCGATCTTGCTCCTGGAGCCGCGCGAGGAAAACAACGAGGAGTCGATCACGCATCAACTGCTCGTCAACTGGCTGCGCAAAGCCAAGTCGAGCACGAAGGTCGTCGCCATGTCGCCCGATCAGATGCGGGCCCGCTTCACCAAGGGAGACAACGAACGCCTCGCCACGTTCCTGAGCAAGTTCGACGCCGTCATCCTCGCCAACCTGCCCGCCGAAATGCTGCCGCCCGACGAGCAGCAGGTCATTCGCAGCCACGTGCACGATCAAGGCGCCGGCCTGATCATGATCGGCGGCAACCAGAGCTTCGGCGCCGGCGGTTGGCAGAACACGGAAATCGAGAAAGCGCTACCCGTCAACATGGACCTCAAGGCGATGAAGGTCGAAGGCAAGTCGGGCCTGGTCATGATCATGCACGCGTCCGAAATGGCCGAGGGAAACGCCTGGCAACGCAAGATCGCCAAGCTCGCGCTCGAAAAACTTTCGCCGATGGACATGGTCGGCCAACTGCATTACGATCACGGCTTCAACGGCGGCAACCCGGGACATCGCTGGCACATCCCGTTTCAGGAAATCGCCGGCAATCGTCAGAAGTTGATTCGCCTCGTCGATTCGATGGAGCCCGGCGACATGCCCGACGTCGATCCGGCCCTGTTGAAAGCCCACAAAGAACTGACGAATCCCGAATACGCCCTCGGCACCAAGCACATCATCTTCATCTCCGACGGCGATCACTGGGACGCCAGCCCCGGCGCGTTGAATCTGTTGCGAAAAGCGAAGATCACCTGCACCACCGTCTGCATCACGACGCACGGCCAGGCCGAGGTGCGCAAGATGGCGGCCGTCGCACAAACGACCGGCGGCCGCGCGTATCACATCAAGGACGCGAAAGAACTGCCGGCGATTTACATCAAGGAGACGCGTCTGGTCAGCCAGTCGTTCGTCCATGAGAAGCCATTCGAGCCGCTCCTTTCCGGCATGCGCGAGGGACCGACCGAGGGCATCCAGGGCAATCTGCCGCCGCTGCACGGATTCGTGCGCACGACCGCCAAGGATTCGCCGCTCGTCAAGGTGCTGATCGAGACGCCCCCATTGGGTCTGCAAGAAAAGCATCGCTTCCCGATCCTCGCGGCCTGGCAATACGGACTCGGCAAATCCGTCGCGTTCACCAGCGACGCCCGCACCACGGAAGGCGGCAAGCCATACTGGGATCGCGACTGGGCCAACAGCGATCTGTACGCGAAATTCTGGGACCAGACCGTCGCCTGGGTGTTGCGGCCCACCGAGACCGGCAAGCACCTTTTCCTCAACACGGAGCACAAGGACGGCAAGATTCGCATCACCGTCGAGGCGCAGGATGCCGACAAGTCGCCGCTCACCGACGTCAAGATCAAGGCCGGCATCACGTCGCCGAATTTCAAGGTCAAGGATGACAAGAAATTCGAGTTGAAGTTCGAGCAGAAAAACGCCGGCGTTTACGAAGCGACCATCTCGGCGGACGAGGTCGGCGCTTATTTCATCAACATCCACGCCGAATGGGACAAACTCGAACGCGACAAGGACGGCAAGGTCATCAAGACGGCCATGACCGACACCGTCCGCACCGGCGTCACGATCCCGTATTCGCCCGAGTTCGCGGACATGGAAAGCAACCCCGATTTGCTTGTGCGCATCAGCAAAGAGACGGGCGGCAAGGAGTACAAAGACGAAAAGAAAGCGCTCGACGAGGCCGCCGAGAAATCCGAAGTTTTCCGCCCCGTGCCGCAAAGCCACGCGAGCCTGCAAGCGTTTTGGCCGTGGCTCGTCTTCCTGACCGCGCTATGTTTGCTGCTTGATGTCGCGGTTCGCCGCGTCGCGATTCAGCCGGAAACCGTGTGGGTCAAATCGGTCGCCACCTGGCAGCGATTGCGCGGCCAGGCCGCGTCGGACGAGAAGATGCCGGAGTACATCGAACGTCTGAAGAGCCGCAAGGCGTCGGTCGGCGAGACGATGGATAAGCAAAAAGCGGCGAAGAAATTCGAACGCACGCCCGGCGGCAAGACCGCGGACGCGCCGATCATCGCCACGAGCGCGCCGTCGGAGAAACCGAAGCCGACGCCGCAGAAGAAAGCCGAGAAGCAGCCGGACAAGGAAGAAGATTTCGCGACGCGCCTCATGCGCGCCAAGAAGAAGGCGATGGAAGAACGAGACAAGGACAAGCCGACGTGATTTCCCGCCGCTTGCGGCTTCGCGCTCGGATGGCGCGATCGGGAAACTCCGATCGCGCCATCCGAGCGCGAAGCCGCAAGCGGCCACTCCCCAAGGATCCCGCATGACCTCCCAGAACGACTTCGAAGAACAAGTCCGAGAGTTCCGCAGCGAATACGATCGCGTCTATCAGGAAATCGCCAAGGTCATCGTCGGCCACGCCGACATCGTCCACGGCGTCCTGACGTGCCTCTTCGTCGGCGGCCACGCGCTCCTGGAAGGCGTCCCCGGCCTGGGCAAGACCCTTTTGGTGCGGACGTTGAGCGAAGTGCTGGACCTGCATTTCAATCG